>JBFMCB010000026.1:0-24192 GCA_040754915.1 Chloroflexota bacterium
TCGCTTCCCTGAAGCAGCAGCTCCCTGAGATCGATGATATAATACGCTACGTCCAACCCATCATCCTTGATGACGTAGCCGTCAAACTAGGACCCTGGAGTGGATACAATGTCCTGGCACATTACCCAGCCGGAGCCTCTTGTGGCCTGGGCGAGGCTTGCAAGTCGGGGCGCCCCAGCAGCATCTTCCGGGCAGCGACCACGTCGGCCTCGATCTGGGCCACCAGCGCGGCCACGGAAGCGAAACGCTCCTCCCCTCTCAACCGACTCACGAACTCAATCCTTAGTTCCTGTCCGTAGATGTCTTCGTCGAAATCCAGGATGTGGACCTCAACCGTCCGCAACCCGTTATCGAAAGTGGGCCTGGTGCCGATGCTGGTTACCGCTGGACGTGATTCGCCCCGGATGTAGGCGTAAACCACGTACACGCCATCCAAAGGGACGGTGCGCTCCGGCGGAACCGCAATGTTGGCAGTTGGAAATCCAATAGCTCGGCCGCGACCTGCTCCTAGCACTACTAAGCCGCCCAGGCTATAGCGGCGACCCAGGAGCCCCTGGGCGCCGTTAACATCGCCGCTTCTTAGCAGATCCCGGATCCTGGAACTGCTCACAATTGCACCGTCAACGACTACTGGCCCTACGGCGTTGACGGAGAAGCCCAATTGTTCTCCAATGGACCGCAGCACCTCCACCGTGCCCTCCCGGTGGCGTCCCAACGCAAAACCATCGCCTACCACGAGTTCCCTAACCCGTAGGTGGCTAGAGACCAGTTGCATGAACTCCTGGGCGGAAAGGCGCGCTAACTGCGGAGTAAAGGTTAGAGTGGCGACGACGTCTATGCCCAGCGACTTAATCAAGTCGAGACGTTCAGGTAGGTCGTTCAGATAGGTTTGCTGTAGGCCCTGGCCGAGGACCGCCCGGGGATGAGGGTGAAAGGTAATGGCCGCGCTCAGACAATCCGCCTCCTGGGCTCGAGCGACGGCTCGCCGAAGCAGCTCTTGATGGCCAATGTGAACTCCATCGAAGACCCCCACACTGGTCACCACATCGCTATCGGGAACGATCTTCTCCAGCTCCTCAATCGCGTGCATTCATCTGTCCCCTACGGTGTATAGACTATACGAATACCCTGGCTGGAAGCCAATGGCCGCGCACCTGGTCCCAGCTCATCAGTGCCAGAAACTGGCCCTGGAGGGAATAGGCTCGACACGGCGAGGACCTCTCAGCGCGGTCACCGGTGCCCCTCGAAAAGGACAGAGACTGGCCGTCCTTGACCCTCGTCTCGTTGTCCTGGCCCAGGATCATGGCATCGTACTCCAGGACCGCTTCGTCCACCGGGTACAGGAACTCTTCCCAAAAACCATGGGCAAAGCCCAGTTGCAGGTTTTCCATATCTACCGCATCTTCTAGCAAAAATCGGCCAGATCTAAGCCGGACCAGGCTCCTCAGGTGCGCTCCACAGCCCAGCAGTTGTCCCAGGTCCCGGGCCAGGGAACGAACGTAGGTCCCTTTGCCGCACTCCACCGCCAAGACCACCGTTGGCGGCTCCCAGGCCACCAGTTCGATGCGATGAATTAGGACCTCCCGGGGCGTGGGTTCGAAATCAAGCCCTTGCCTTGCCAGACGATAGTAAGGCACGCCCTGGCGCTTGATGGCGGCATAGCGGGGCGGCACCTGCTGCCGCTGCGCCTGGAGCGCTGCCAGGGCGCCTTCCAGGTCAGCCAGAGTAGCTTCGACCGAAGCAACAGATAAAATGCGCCCCTGGGCATCGTCCGTATCCGTGGTCACACCCAGGAAAACCTCGGCGCAATAGCTCTTGGTGCCCTCTTCCAGATAGGAGGCCAATCTGGTAGCACGGCCCAGGCACAGGATCAACACGCCGGTGGCCAGGGGGTCCAGTGTGCCGGCGTGGCCAACCCTCTTCTGCTGGGACCAGTTCCTGACCGCCTCCACCACATCGTGGGAGGTCAGACCTCTGGGCTTGTGGACGTTGAGTATCCCGTCTATGCTCATAAAGGAAAACCCAGGGAGAGCCCACGGAGGCTACGTGCCCAAAGGGGTCAACCCGGTTTCTGTTGTTCAGGAGTTCAACTCCTGAACAACAGAGCGTACCAGTCCCAGGACCCTCTTTTCCACGGCCGGCATGCTCCCCTGGACCGTACAACCTGAGGCGGAGCGGTGTCCTCCTCCCCCCAATCGGGCGGCCAGATCGGCCACGTCGACCTGGCCATTGGACCGGAACTCGATCTTGACGCCGCCGTTGCCGTTTTGCACAAAGAGCACCGCGACCAAGGTCCCCTGAGTTCCCCGCAGAAAGCTCACCAGGCCTTTGACCTCGTCCTCCTGAACGCCGTGTTCTCTAAGTAGTGCCTGGGTGATCTTGGCCCAAACTATCGGCCCGTCAACTTGAAACTGAGCAAGCACCTTGCCCCACAGACGCACCGTGGCCAAAGCTCGGGCATTGAAAACCGCCTCGGTGATCTGCGCCAGGGACGCGCCGGCTTCCATCAGCAGTGCTGCGGCCCGCAATGTCTGGGCGGTGACGGAGGCGGTGCGGAACCCCAGCGTGTCTGTGACCAAGCCCGTCAGAAGACAGGTGGCGATGCGGGGATCGATGGCAACGCCCAGCCGTTGCAGCAGGCCCAAGGCCATCTCGCTTACCGCGGCGGCGGCCGGGTCGATGAGATTGACCGTGCCGAACCTCCGATTGGTGATGTGGTGGTCAATGTTCAGGGTGGGGACCCCGGCCAAAAGCCCTGGCTCGAAGAGTCCCTCCAGCCGGTCCACGTCGGAACAATCGGGCACGACCAATAGATCTGGTCGTTGAGTGACCTGCTGGCGGAATAGCTCGACCCCGGGCAAGAACGAGAACGACGAAGGAACGGGGCTGGGGCAGGCCAGTTCACAGCTCTTGCCCAGGCTCACCAGCCCATAGTAAAGCCCCAGGGCGGAGCCCAGGGCGTCGCCGTCCGGATTAATGTGGGCGACGATCAGGATTCGCTGCGCCTGGGAGATTAAAAGAAAAGCACCAGCGCTTGCCATGCCGTCCTACTCTTCCCTCTTTTCGATTTCCTTCAAAAGCTGCATGATCCGGTCGCCCTGCTGAATAGATGTGTCCAGCCTGAAGCTGATCTCGGGCACGTAGCGTAGCGACAGCCTCTGGCCAAGCTCGTGGCGAAAGAAACCCGCGGCGTGCACTAAGCTGCCAAAGGTCTCCCTGTTCTCCTCCTCTGTTTCCCCCAGGATGCTTACGTAGATCTTGGCGAACCGCAGGTCATCGGTCAGCTCGACTTGGGTGATGGAGATCACGGAGTTGCCAGACAGCCTTGGGTCACGTGTCTGCCGACGTAAGAGCTCGCTGATCTCATCCCGAATCAACTCGCCGACCCTTTCTGCTCTCCTCGACATTTTCAAGTCAGGCCTCCCTGGCCCAACGCCGAAGGTCAGCTCAGGGATACGCTGGCCCGCTCCTTTCTGTAGGCCTCCAGGATATCCTTCTCCTTGAAATCATTAAAGCCTTCCAAGCCAATGCCGCACTCGTAGCCAGCAGTCACCTCTCGGACGTCCTCCTTGAAGCGACGTAGAGAGGCTACCTTTCCGTCGAAGACGGTCTCCCCGTTACGTTGAACCTTTACCAAAGAGGCTCGTGTGACCTGGCCATCCAGTACCATGCAGCCGGCTACCGTTTCTCCCTTGCTTAGCCTGAAGGTCGCGCGCACCTCGGCGTGTCCTTCGATCACGTTCTCGTACTTCGGTTCCAAGAGCCCAGTGAGGGCTTTGTTCACCTCATCGACGAGGTTATATATGATGTCGTACTCGCGCACGTCCACCCCTTGGGCCTCCGCCTGGCGCTTGGCTGCCGCATCCGGGCTGGAGTTGAAGCCAATGACGATGGCCTTCGAGGCTGCCGCCAACATGATGTCGGACTCGGAGACGTTGCCGGTGCCCTCATGAATTATCTTCACTTTGACTTGTTCGTTGCCCAGGCGCAACAGCGAATCGCGAATGGGTTCAATGGAGCCCTGGACATCGGCCTTGAGTATGACATTTAACTCCTTGACCGCTCCAGCCTGGACCTGAGAGAACAGTTCGTCTAGCGTGACTTTGGGCGTGATCTGAGTTGCTGCCTCCCGTTGCTTCTGCTCAACTCGCTGCGCTGCGATGACCCGAGCAGACCCCTCATCGGCCATTACCTCCAATATGTCCCCCGCTTGGGGCACATCGGTCAGGCCCAGTATCTCCACCGGGGTCGCCGGCTCGGCCTTTCTGACCCGCTTACCTTTGTCATTGAACATGGCCCTAATCTTGCCGAAGATGCTGCCCACCACGACATTGTCGTTTAACCTCAGGGTTCCGTTCTGTACGAGAACCGTGGCCAGGGGCCCCTTGTTCTTGTCCATCTCCGCTTCGATGATCGTGCCGGTGGCCCGGCGATTTGGGTTAGCTCTCAGATCGGCCATCTCAGCTACCAGGAGGATCATCTCTAGAAGGGCTTCGATCCCGATCTTCTTCTTGGCGGAGACGGGCACGCAAATCGTATCACCGCCCCACTCCTCCACCACCAAGCCAACGTCTGATAACTGCTGTTTCACTCGCTCGGGGTTGGCGCTTTCCTTATCGATCTTATTTAAGGCGACGATGATGGGGACCTGGGCGGCCCTGGCATGGTCCATGGCCTCCAGGGTCTGAGGCATGACGCCGTCATCAGCCGCCACTACCAGGACGGCGATATCGGTGACCTGGGCGCCCCGGGCCCGCATGGCGGTGAAGGCCTCGTGCCCGGGTGTATCCAGGAAGGTGATCTTCTGGTTATTCTTCTCCACCTGGTAAGCGCCGATGTGTTGAGTAATGCCTCCCGCCTCGGTGGCGATGACGTTGGTCTCCCTAATGGCATCCAGGAGCAATGTTTTACCATGATCCACATGCCCCATGACTGTGACCACCGGCGGCCTGGAAACCAGATGAGCCCGATCCTCCTCTGCGATGCGCCGAGCCCTGATTGGCTCCTTCTTCATTTCCTGGACAACGGCGGCCAGAGGTGCCTGCTCCTGCGCCAATTGCACCTCGATGCCCAAATCCGAGGCCACGATGGCAGCGGTGTCAAAATCGATGGTCTGATTTATCCCGGCCATGATGCCGTTCTTCATCAGCTCTTTTATGACCTCGACCGGCCCGACACCCAGGGCCTCCGCCAGATCTTTGACGCTGATGATCCGCGGGATCGTCAAGGCTCGCGCGGCCTCACCGCTCCCGGGTGTTGGGGCGCCGGGGATGGCTTCCAGAATCAACGGTTTGGGAGCAACATCCACGGGCTCAGGCTTGACCCCAAGCAGCACCGCCTTTGGTTTTGTTAGCCTAGCTGGCTTCTTTCCAGCAGCGGGGCGCACCCTCAGCAGCCCGGCTTCTGGTTCGAAGCTAGCTACCTGAAGTTTCTGAGGACCGACCTTGAGCCGCACATCTTCTTGTGCTTTTCTTGCCCGCTCGGGCTTTGGCTTGAAGCTGGTGCGGCGGCGCGAATCGGTTTTCGAAACGATCCAACCAGGAGCCTGTGCCGGCCGAGCACGGCCTCCTGGCATCGGCCGGCCCGGTTGTAGTGGTGCCCCGGCAGCCGACAAGGGGCCACCCGGGGGTGCCCCAAACCTGGGTCCGGCAAGGGGAGGCCGCGGGATAAAGCCAGGCTGGGACGGTGACGGCGGCCTCACCTGCGGCGCGACCGGCGCCGTAGGCACTGCCGCAGGGATCGAGACCTCACCTGATGGACGCGGTGCCTCCACTGGCCGCGGCTCAGGCTCTGGGCGAAGCACCCCGGGCTTCGCTACAGGTAGCGGAGTGGTTGGGGCCGGCTGGACCTGACTTTTCCGATTGGCTCCCGACGGGATTGGCCGCGATACAAACCCGGCCGACGGTCGGCCTGCCCCGGTCCAGGGTTGAGGCCTGGGGACTTGCGGGGACGGCTGCGGCTTTGCTCCAAGGTCGATGCGACCTTTCACCGGGCGGGGTGGCGGCGCAGGCTTTTTCACCTCGGAGCGCGGCTTGATCCAACTTATGGTGGAGCGGGCAGGCTCTGGCTTGCGCCTGGCAGACGCTGTAGACGGTTTCCCAATGCCTGACGGCTTGGCCGGTGGTTGGCTGGGCGTTGGCCCAGAGGCCTCACTGGCTTTTGGCCCCAAGCCAGCTATCGGCTTCTTTTCATCTTCGCTTGTCCTGTGATTTTCAGTCTCTGCCATGCCCTACTCCTTTTCCCGGCCCGCGATTGTCCTCAGGGCCTGTTGCCTCCAACTCCCGACATCCATGCCCGACCCATTCTCGGGTACGGATTGACCGAATTCCATCAGTTTGGCTTGGTCGTCGCTTCCGATATGGGTCTGCAAAGCAAATTCCAATGCCTTTTTCTTCAGGGCGCTTTCCCAGCACTTTCGGTCCCAACAAAGATAGGCTCCCCTTCCGGCTCTTTTCCCGGTGGGGTCTGCCATTACCTGGCCGTCCAGGGTCCGTACGATTCTAACTAACTCGCGCTTGGGTCGGCTTTGGCGGCAGGCCACACAGGTGCGCATAGGGATATGTTTTGGTGACACGATGCCTCTCTCCATTTGATGTCCCGGAGTTCAACTCCGGGACATCAAGAGCTCTCCCATCCAGAGGTCAAACCCCGAGCCTAACTCGTGCTCTCGGAGAGCCTGATCGCCTCGGGCTTCGCCGTCTCCTGGCTCTCCCTGGCCGCCTTTTCCCTCAAGGCCTCTTCCAGTTTTATTTTCAGCAGCGATTCAGCCTCGCCGGCACCAGCCACGTGCACGGGCTTCTTAGGCCTGGAGACAGAGACCTGCTCCGCAGCCAGATCGCTGCTGCTTTTGATATCTATGCGCCAACCCGTCAATTTGGCTGCCAGGCGGGCGTTCTGCCCCTCCCTACCGATGCACAGCGAGAGCTGTCGGTCTGACACTTTGACGAAAGCGGTCTTCTCCTCGGCATTGATCTCCACCCGCTCGATCTGTGCCGGGCTCAAGGCGTTGGCAACGTATACCGCTGGGTCCGGGCTCCATAGCACCACATCGATCTTCTCGCCGTTCAACTCGTTCACGATGTTTTGTATGCGCACGCCCCGTTGCCCCACGCAGGAACCGACGGGGTCCAACCCCTCCTGTCGAGCGGCCACCGCCACCTTCGACCGCATCCCCGGCTCTCGGGCGATAGACTTTAGCTCGATGGTACCATTGAATATCTCCGGGACTTCCAGTTCGAACAGGCGTCGCAGCAGGTTACGGTGGGTCCTGGACACCGTGATCTGAGGGCCTTTGCTGGATCGGTGCACCTCCAAGAGATACACCTTTAATCTCTGGCCCACGTAATAGTCCTCCGAGGGCACCTGTTCACTGGCAGGAAGAATCGCCTCTACTTTGCTGCCTAGCTCCATCACCACTGCCCTGGGCTCAATACGTTGCACCACTCCGGTGACGATATCGCCTTCCCGGTCGGTGTACTCGGCATATACAACCTCACGCTCGGCCTCTCGTAGCCTCTGAGTGACTACTTGCTTGGCCGTTTGAGCTGCTATCCGGCCGAAATCCTTGGGCGTCATCTCAAATTCGATGATGTCACCGATCTTTGCCTCCGGCAGGACTTTGTTCGCCTCGACCAGGGATATCTCCAGTCGACTGTCCTGGACCTCTTCCACAACCTGCTTTTGAGCGAAAACCCGGGCCTCGCCGGTGTCCTGGGCGATGCGGGCGACGATGTTTTGACCGGGGCCAAAGTTGCGCTTGTAAGCAGAGATCAGCGCCGCCTCGATGGCCTGGATCACCACGTCTCGGGAAATCCCCCTTTCCGAGCACAGTTGTGAAATGGCAGCGATGAAATCGTTTTTCATCTATCGTTGCCTCCCGCCGCGAAAATTGCCTGACAACAAGAAAAGTGGGGGATACCCACTTTTCCGCCGGGAGTATAGCACTTTTCTGGCAATAACGCAAGTCCCATGATGTCCCAGAGTCGAACTCCGGGACATCAGTAGACATCAGTTCACTTCACGAGCGCAACCACTCCGGCAGTCGCTGAACCAGGCTGCCATAGCTGGTCAGGGTAGAGCTCTTGTCCCGGCGGCGTTTGACCTCCACGCCGTCGTTGGAGAGCGTCCGCGGGCTGATGACGACCCGCAGCGGCAATCCAAGCAAGTCGGCATCGTTGAACTTGACCCCTGGGCTCTCCAAGCGATCGTCAAATAGCACTTCGTACCCGCTGCGGCGAAGAGCGGTGTACAACTCCTCCGCCGCCTGGTGAACGTCACCATTGTCCACGCCCAGGGCACAAAGGTGAATCGTGTAAGGGGCAATGGCCAGGGGCCAGATGATGCCCCTTTCGTCGTGATTCTGCTCCACCGCGGCGGCCAGGAGTCGCCCGATGCCCAGGCCATAGCAGCCCATGAGGATTGGTTGTTCACGGCCTTTTCTGTCCAGAAAGGTTGCCCTCATGGGCTCGCTGTAAAGCGTTCCCAGTTTGAAAACGTGGCCCACCTCCAGCCCCCTGGCGATCTGCAGGGAGCCCGAGCACCTGGGGCAGCCATCTCCATCCCGCGCCAAGGCGATGTCGGCCAGAGTTTCTGCCGTGAAATCCCGGGGGTAATTCACGTTCACCAGATGGGTATTCGGGCGGTTGCCCCCAGCCACGAAGTTATTTCCATGGACCACAGAGTCGTCGGCGATGACGGAAACGCCGGTCAACCCCACCGGCGAGGCGGAACCGGCCACCAGGCCGGCCAACTTCACCTCTTCATCGGAGGCCAGGCGCAGCTCCCGGCATCGTAGCAGGTTTCTCAGCTTCACCTCGTTAATGGCGAAATCGCCCCGAATGATGGCGAAGATCAACCGCCCATCGGCGGCATAAAAGACCGCTTTCAGGGTCTTACGCTCGGGGACTCCCAAGAAGGCAGTCAGCGCGGCTATGGTCTTGACCCCCGGTGTGGATACTTCGTGCAGTGGGGCTGGCGCTTCCTGGGCAATATGCACCTTCCTGGCCCGGGCTTTCTCCCGGTTGGCAGCATATCCGCATTGACCACATCGCACCACCTCATCGTCGCCCGCTGGACCCAGCAACATGAATTCCAGGGACTCTTTTCCGCCTATGGGCCCGCTATCGGCCTCAACCGCCAACCAGGGCAAACCACAGCGGTTGAAGATCCTCTCGTAGGCCTTCACCACCTGGTGATAGCTCTCATCCAGGCCCTCCTCCGTGGCATCGAAACTGTAGAGGTCCTTCATGCCGAATTCCCGGGCTCTCAGAAGCCCACCCCGGGGCCTCAGTTCGTCCCGGAATTTAGTCTGTATCTGATAGAGTAGGAGCGGCAGGTCTCGATAGGACTGCACGTGATGTCGCACCAGGTCCGTCACCACCTCTTCGTGGGTAGGTCCCAGGCAGAGGCTGTGGCCCCGGTGGTCTTGCAGCTTGAATAGCGGGGGCTGGAAGCTTTCCCAGCGGTTGGTTTCCTCCCACAGCTCCCGTGGTTGCAGCACCGGCATGGATAGCTCTTGAGCACCGATGGCGTCCATCTCCTCCCGGATGATCTGTTCGATTTTCCGATAGGAGCGCCAGCCAAGCGGCAGGTAGGAGTAGATGCCCGCGGCCGTCTGCTTGATCAGGCCGGCACGAAGCAATAACCGGTGTCCGCCAGATTCGGCCTCGGTCGGCGCTTGCCGTAAAGTGCGGGTGAAGAGCTGCGACATCCGCATGGAAGGATAATTCTCCAATCAATTCCGACATGCCCGTTGGCGAGAGGGTGAAAGCCTATCTCTCGCCTCGACCTGGATCAGCTCGTTTCAGCCAGGAGCTTGTCAATCTCCGCCAAGAGCGCAGGATACAGTTCGTTTTCCGGCACGGTGCGCACGATCTCGCCTTTCCTGAAGATCACTCCTCGACCTTTGCCCCCGGCGATGCCCACATCGGCCTCTCTGGCCTCCCCCGGCCCATTGACCACACAGCCCATCACCGCCACCTTGATCGGCTTGTCTATGCCTTCCAGCCGTTTTTCCACGGCAGTAGCCAGGCCTACCAGGTCGATCTCAGTGCGGCCACAGGTGGGACAGGACACCAATACTGGCCCGTGCTCCCTGAGGTTCAAGGCCTTGAGTATTTCATAGGCGGTGATGACCTCTTCCACGGGATCGCCGGTTAGCGAAACCCTTATCGTGTCTCCCAGTCCCATATGCAACAACGTGCCGATGCCCACTGCCGACCGGATGGAGCCAGCCCTGGGTGTTCCAGCCTCGGTAATGCCCAGATGGAACGGATAGTTGACCAGTTCAGCCATCCGCTGGTAAGCGGCGATGGTGGTGGGCACGTCGAATGACTTAAGGGAAACCTTGATCAGGTCAAAGTCCATGTCCTCCAGGATGCGAATGTGGCCCAGGGCGGCCTGAACCATCCTCTCACTGATGCTCTGGGGTTTTCCTGATGGCTCCTGGCCGCCCACGTTGGGTGGCAAGGAGCCGGCATTCACTCCGATGCGAATGGGTATTTCTCGCTCTTTGGCAGCCGACACCACTGCCTTGACCTGTTGGTGGTTCTGGATGTTACCCGGATTGAGGCGCAAGGCATCGACTCCGCCCGCGATGGCGGTCAAAGCCAGACGATAGTTGAAGTGGATGTCGGCAACGAGGGGAATGTTTATTGCTTTTTTGATGGCGGGGATGGCCTGAGCGGCCTCCATGTCCGGCACGGCCACCCGAACGATCTCGCACCCCTGCTCTTCCAGTCTTTTTATCTGGGCGACAGTGGCAGGCACGTCTCGGGTGTCGGTGTTGGCCATCGATTGTACCACCACCGGGGCACCGCCGCCAACGACGATGGAGCCTATGCGCACCGGTTTCGAACCCCTACGTTTGATCATGGCTCCCATTTGCTCCTTGGCCAAAGCCAGCTTGTTTCAGGGCAAGATCCGCTGGCCGCGGAAGAGGCGCAGGAGGTCGAAGTAGGAGACCGCCACCAGGAACGTGAAAAGCGCTACCAGGCCCAGGAGGTGAACCAAGCCCTCTTTTTCGGGGGCGATGCGTTTGCCTCGGCGAAGCGCTTCCAAGACAACGAAGACCAGGCGCCCGCCATCCAAGGCGGGGATGGGCAGCAGGTTGAAAATGCCCAGGTTTACGCTGAGAAAGGCAGTAAACTCCAGGGTGGGCAAAAGCCCCAGCCGCGCTATCTCCCCCGTGGCCTGGGCGATTCCCACCGGACCGATAGGCTGCACGCTCTGGGCCGGGATCAGGCCCTGCAAGACCGCCACCGGGATGTACAGCGTCAGCGCCACGACCTTTAAGGTTTCTCCTGCAGCGAGAAACAGCACCCTCCAAATGGGGTAATACTCTTTGACCGGCTTATTGCCAACGACGCCGATGACCCACCTGTTTTCCGCCTCGAAGTACTGTGGCTGGACCTGATAGTCCTGGACCCGTCCATTTCGGCTAATGGTCACCTTGACGACCTGCCCATTCTTAGCACCGATCAGCGACCGGATGTCGGCGAAGTATTTCACGCCGTGATCATCTATGGCCAAGATGCGGTCTCCCGCCTGGAGCCCGGCCTTGGCTGCCGGCGAATCCGCAGTCACACTGCTGATCTCCGGGCTGACCCCAACGACCACGCCCTGGGAGAAGGCCAGGGCAAAAAGCAAGATCGCCAATAAGAGATTCATGGCCGGGCCAGCCACCAACACCATAGCCCGTTGCCAGGGGCTTCGGCTGGCTAGGCTGCCGGGCACGCTCGGATCTTCCTCACCAGCCATCCGGACATACCCACCAAAAGGTATCAGATTTATGGCATAATCGATCCCCCCTCGTTTTATGGCCAGGAGCCGAGGCGGGTAACCGAAAGCGAACTCCTCGACCTTCACCCCTGCCCGTTTGGCGGCCAGGAAATGGCCAAACTCGTGGACGAAAACCAGCACGCTGAATACCACTGCGAAAACTATGATGGTGGTCATTGAGTCTCCATCAGCCAGTATCTAAGATCGGGACAACTATGTTTTCCGGGTTATCTCCTAAACCGATGCCGGATGAGGCTCCTACCGGCTAGCCTGACGCTTTGCGGCGGTGGTATATCAGCTCAGCCAATGCGAAATCCTCAGGGGTCGTGACCTTGATATTCTCGTAGGAGCCCATGTACAGCTTTACCTTGACCCCCAGTCGCTCCAGAAGCATGGCGTCGTCGGTAGCCTCACCCAAGGGGCTGGTGTATCCCTGGTAGATGAGATCATACCGGAATACCTGTGGCGTCTGTACGGCCCAAAGAAGAGAGCGGTCTAGAGTAGAACGCACTGTCAGGTCAGCCTGGGCCACCTTGATCGTGTCCTTGACCGGAACGGCAGCCACTGCGGCGCCGTGCTCTTTGGCCTCGGCCAAGCCTTTTTCGATGATTTCCCGGGTTACCAGGGGACGAGCACCATCGTGGATCACTACCCAATCGCAGCTCCCTGCCTGCAATAGCCCCTGTTTGACCGAATCCTGTCTCCGCTGCCCCCCGCGACAGATACTGGTCACCTTGTGCCAGCCCTGGCGGACGGATAAATCCCAGGCATTCTGTAGATTTGCCTCGCTCACCACCAACACGATCTCCTGGATAGCAGGGCATCCCTCGAAAACACCCACAGTGTGGGCCAAGAGCGGCTGGCCGTCCAGCTCTACGAAGAGCTTATCGAGACCTCCCGTCCGGGAGCTTGTGCCTGCCGCCGCCATGATCGTTACAACTCTCCCTCTCATGTGCTGCCCCTACTGCGTTGATGCGACACTGCGCCATCCAGCACCTCGGGCCTCATTGCCCAGTGATTTTCGGATGGGCGAAGATCATCCGACCGGCCACCGTCTGAAGCACTCTGGTCACCACCACCTCTAGCTCGTTACCTAGGGACTTCCGACCGCCTTCAACCACCACCATGGTACCATCGTCCAGATAACCGACCCCCTGGCCTACTTCCTTTCCCTCTTGGATAATCATGACCACCAGCTCCTCCCCCGGCAGAACCACCGACTTGACGGCATTGGCCAGCTCGTTGATGTTCAAGACCTGGACTCCCTGCAACTCGGCCACGCGGTTAAGGTTGTAGTCGTTGGTTATAATTGGGCAGCGGAGGTTTTTGGCCAGTTTGATCAGCTTGGAGTCGACGTCGCTGGAGCCATCGATGTCCATCTCGGAGATCTGGATGGGCACCAGGGATTCTTTTTGCAGCCTGTTCAGGATATCCAGGCCGCGCCTTCCCCGATTGCGGCGCAGCACGTCTGGCGAGTCGGCGATGTGCTGAAGCTCATTCAGCACGAAACGCGGGATCAACATCACGCCCGAGATAAAACCGGTCTGGCTGATGTCAGCAATACGCCCATCTATCACCGTGCTGGTGTCGAGTAAGACGTAATCCGCTTTTTTCTGCAGCTTGGCTTCGATGAGGCCCGCCCAGGGCAGCCCCAAAAGCTCAAACAGCTCTTTCTCCCGCATGACCATGATGGCGATGCCCAGATAGCCGAAAAGGAGACAGCCTGCGAAGGGCAGGATTTTGCCGAAAGGTGAGGGCAGGAGCGAAAGCGGGAGGGCTAGCAGCGCGGAGATAACCAGCCCGACTGTCAGCCCAATGATGCTAGCCAGGAGATCCTGCACTGGCATCTGCTTGAGTGCTTTTCGAGCCAGCCGGAATGGACGGGTGGTAAGATAGGGGGTGATCAATAAACCCAGACCGGCTCCGGCGGAGACCAAGGCCAGGATGCTACGGATCTCCTCTGCCGACGCGCCACCTATAGATAGGATGATTCCAACCTGCCAGGCCGCTGCCGCAAACACCACCATGCCCACCAATCGCAGATAAAACTCGATGCTCATAAGTCCCTCCAGTGCACCTCAGCAAAAAAATAAGTGTACCGAAAGTAGTACACTTAGTAGAAGAGACGAAGCCTATCCTCCGTCTCTCAATACCAAACCAGAGTGCCCAGGGTCCCCGGTTACCGTGTTTCCTTTGGTAGTAAAATCACAAGGACGATTGAGAGTTGCTTACATATTAGCATACCGCTTTGGGTTTGTCAAAGTAACGGTGTGCGGGTACTACAGCACGTCTTTGACCACGATGTTACCTGAGGGGACTCCCACCAGGGCATCGCTGGACCGCCGGCCGATTCACCTGGACCCTTTGAACACAACCCCCAGTGTCTCCTCCACCGTCCTGAGGCCAATGACCTCGATATCTGGAGTGCCATGCAGGGAGCGTAGGGCAGACTTTGGAAGCAGGCACCGCCGGAACCCCAGCTTGGCCGCCTCATTGAGCCTTTTTTCCACCTGGGTCACCGCGCGCAACTCGCCGGAAAGGCCGATCTCTCCAACGACCACCATGTCCATTGGCACCGGCATATTACGTATGCTCGAAACAATGGCCAGGGCCACTCCCAGGTCCACCGCCGGCTCGTCGACTTGGAAGCCTCCCACAACGTTGACGAACAGGTCTTGATCGCCCAACCTCAAACCAACGCGCTTGGACAAAACGGCGGTGAGCATCAATAGGCGATTGAAGTCTACCCCGTTGGGCGTACGCCGGGGTAGGCCGAAGCTGGTGGCACTGGTCAACGCCTGGATTTCCAACAGGATCGGCCTGGTCCCTTCCAGCGTGACCACCACCGTAGAGCCCACGCCGCTGGAGCGCTCCGAGAGAAAGACTTCCGATGGATTCGGCACCTCCACCATGCCATCCTCACGCATCTCGAAGACCCCAACCTCGTTGGTGGACCCGAAGCGGTTCTTGACCGCTCTCAGCAAACGGTATGACTGAAACCGCTCTCCCTCCAGGTACAAAACCGTGTCAACGATGTGCTCCAGCACCCTGGGCCCGGCAATGGCGCCCTCCTTAGTGACGTGGCCCACCAGAAATACCGGCACGTGGGTGGCCTTCGCTACGTGCATCAACCTCAGAGTGCACTCTCTCAACTGGCCCACGCTGCCGGCGGCGGACTCCAGCTCATCGCTGTAGGCCGTCTGGATGGAATCGATCACCACCAGCCGCGGCAGCAGGTTCTCGATGCATTCGGCGATCTGGGCCAGGGAGGTCTCCGCCAAGACCAGAAGCTTATCGCCTTTCACCCCCAGCCGCATCGCCCGCATCTTGATCTGTTGGGCGGACTCCTCGCCAGACACATACAGCACCGGCCCGCCCGCGGCTAGCTCGGAGCACAGCTGAAGCAGGAGCGTGGACTTGCCGATCCCCGGCTCTCCTCCCAGCAAGACCAACGAGCCCGGCACGATGCCGCCACCCAGAACCCGCGTGAATTCGCCCATGGAGAGGCCGACACGGCTGAAACCCTCCGAGTCTACCTCGGTCAATGGCACCGGGGCCTTGGCCGGCGCTACAGACGAAACAGGAGAGCCGGTAAGGCTCTCCTTGGTTTCCACAAAGCTATTCCATGCCCCGCAGTCGGGACAGCGCCCCAACCAGCGGTGGCTCTGACTGCCGCATTGCTGGCACAGGTATACAGTTCGCGCCCTGGTCATGGGGAAGTCTCCATGGAGACAACAGCCTCCAGGCGCAAGTGATCCCCCTCTCGCTCTACCATGACCGTATCGCCGGTATGGAACTTGCCTGCCAGCAAGCCTTCAGAGAGAGGGTCGTCTACCAGATTCTGAATCGCCCGTCGCATGGGTCGCGCCCCGTTCTTGGGGTCAAAGCCCTTTTCCACCAGGAGGTCCTTGGCGCTCTCACTTATGGAGAGAGTGATCTGCTGCTCTCTCAGCCTTTCTTGAACCTCAGCTAACATCAGCTCGACTATCTGCCGAATATGATCCGGGCTGAGGGCGTGAAAAACCACCACCGCGTCGATGCGATTCAACAGCTCCGGCTTAAAGGTACGTTTCAGCTCTATTGTGACTTTGTCTCTCATTTTTTCATACTCGGAGCGCGCCAGCTTTTCCTGATCCTGCACGGTGCGGAAACCGAGTGTGGTTTCTTTCATCAGTTGTTCGGCCCCGATATTTGAGGTCATAGTGATAATCGTGTTCCGAAAATCGACTCTGCGCCCTCGTGCATCAGTGAGGTAGCCGTCTTCCAGTATCTGTAGCAGGATGCTCCAGACCTCAGGATGAGCTTTCTCTATCTCATCGAACAGGATCACTGCATACGACTTCCGGTGAATGGCCTCGGTGAGCTCTCCCCCCTCCTCATAGCCTACGTATCCAGGAGGTGCGCCGATCAGCCGCGCCACGGTGTGGCGCTCTACAAACTCGGACATGTCGATCTTGATCAGGGCCTCTTCGCTGCCGAACATGAATTCAGCCAGGGCCTTGGCGAGCTCGGTTTTGCCCACTCCGGTCGGGCCCAGGAAGATAAAGGAGCCGATGGGACGTTTGGGGTCCTTCAGGCCGGCCCTGGCCCGACGGACCGCCCTGGCTACCGTGTTGATTGCTTCCTCTTGTCCGACGATACGCCGGTGTAAGGCGCTCTCCATATGCAATAAACGCTCGGACTCCTCGGTAGCAATACGACTCAGTGGAATCCCCGTCCACATGGACACGACGTAGGCGATGTCCTCTTCCGTCACCACGGGCCGGGCTGAGGCTGGTTCTTCTTCAGTAGCATGCTGCAGTGAGCTGAGCCGGTCCCGCAATTGCCTCTCGCGGTCTCGCAAGCGGGCGGCCAACTCGTAGTGCTGTTCAGCGACCGCGGTCTCCTTCTCTTTTTGCAACTTCTCCAGCTCCTGTTGCTGCTCCACCAGCGCCGCGGGGCGACTGACTTTGTAGAGCCGAACCCGGGAAGCGGCTTCGTCGATCAGGTCTATGGCTTTGTCCGGAAGGTGCCGGTCCGTGACATAGCGGGAGGCGAGGCGTGCCGCCGACCTGAGCGCTGCTTCGGAGAAAAGCACCCCATGGTGGGCCTCATAGCGTGGCTTCAGGCCCTTGAGGATCTCCATGGTTTCTTCCAGCGTCGGTTCCTGGACCGAAACCGGTTGGAAACGCCGTTCCAGTGCGGCGTCTCGTTCGATGTATTTTCGGTAATCGTCCAGGGTGGTGGCGCCAATGCACTGCAGCTCGCCTCTGGACAGGGCAGGCTTGAGGATATTGGCCGCGTCCAGGGTGCCAGAAGCCGAACCGGCGCCAACCAGGGTATGGATCTCGTCGATGAACAGGATGCTGGAACTATCCTTGATCTCCTTGATTACCTGCTTCAACCTTTCTTCGAATTGGCCGCGATACATCGTGCCTGCCACCAGGCTGCCCATGTCCAGCATCAGGAGCCGTTTGTCAGCCAAGCTGCGGGGCACCTCCCCCGACACCAGTTTTTGCGCCAACCCTTCTACAATTGCCGTCTTGCCGACCCCTGGGTCCCCCACCAGAACCGGATTGTTCTTGGTACGCCGAGAGAGAATCTGGATAACTCGTTCGATCTCCTTCTGGCGGCCGATAACCGGGTCCAGCTTCCCCGCCCGGGCAGCGGCGGTCAGATCATAGCCCAGTTGGTCCACGAATGGCGTTTTTACCTGACGCTTCCCCTCCTGGACACCAGCAGGGCTTTGGCTCAAGAGTTGTACCGTCTCACCGCGTACGCGGTCCAGGTTTATGCCCAGTCGCTCCAGTACTCCTGCGGCGATACCCTCGCGCTCGCGCACCAAGCCGAGCAGAAGGTGCTCGGTCCCCACGTAGTGGTGGCCCAAGCGTCTGGCCTCATCAACGGCATACTCCAGGACCTTCTTGGCTCTAGGAGTCAGGCCAGCTTCGCCCAGCATCAATCGGTCACCGCGGCCGATGATGAATTCCACCGCTCCCCTGACCCGATCCAAATCCACGCCCATGCCAGCGAGGACTTGGGCGGCAGTCCCCTCACCTTCGCGAACCAGACCGATCAGGATGTGTTCTGTACCTATGTAATTATGATTGAACCTCTGAGCCTCTTCCTGGGCGTAGAGCAGTGCTTTCCTTGCCCTCTCCGTGAAGCGCTCGGTAAAAAGATCGAAGCTCTCCGCCATGGTCCCCTCGCTGTCTCGTCACCCCCTCCGATGCTCGCACACAAGGCTGCCCGTGTGCCCAAATGTACTATGGCCAGGCTACTCCTCCCCCGTTTTCTCCGGCCCCCTGGCCTCTATGTTAATGGCCTCTACCACCTCTTCAGGGGAGGGTTGCTCTGGCTCGGTCGCGCGCTCGGCCGAAACCCCGGCCTGATCGGCCGTCGCCATGCCGGTGTCGATCTCACGGGCCTGTTTTAGACTGAGCCCCAGACGGTGCCTGGCGTTGTCGATTTTGATGATGCGCACCATCACTTTCTCGCCCAGCTTGACCACGCTTTTAGGATGAACTACCCGCCCCTCGGTCAGCTCAGAAACATGGACCAGGCCTTCAATGCCATTTTCTACCTCGACAAAAGCACCGAAATTGGCCAACTTGGTCACTGTTCCTCTCACCAGGTCTCCCACCTGGTGCTCCTGGGTAAAGGCGGTCCAAGGTTCCGGCTGAAGGCGCTTCAGGCTCAGGGCGATACGTTTCTTGTCTTTGTCTACCGAGAGCACGTACACCTCCACCTGGTCGCCGACATGGAGCACATCGCTGGGATGGGATACCGGATACCAGGAGAGTTCCGACAAATGAACCAGGCCATCGGCACCGCCCAGATCGATGAAAGCGCCAAAGTCGCACAAGCTACTCACCTTGCCTTGTCGGATATCACCCTCCAGGAGCTCGGTCAAGAGTCGTTCCTTTTGCCCATCTCGCCACTGGCGCAGCGCCGCCAGCTCAGAAAGGATCAGGCGGTTTTTGGCTTGATCCACCTCGATTATCTTGAGCCGCAACTTCCGGCCCATCATTTTGCTCAGCCGAGTTTCTAACTGTTCCTTGGGCTCAGTCTCTCCTTCACCTTGGGGTTGCCGGTTTCTGGTTCGCAGCTCAGCGACCTGAGAAGCGGGCACAAACCCCCGTATCTCACCGTAGCGGACGATGAGCCCGCCCTTATTGTAGCCGATCACCTCGGCCTCCAGAAGATCCCCATCGTCGAACTGCTTCTTCGCTCGACGCCAATCGTGTTGGGCCCTGGCCCTAGCCAATGAGAGGACAATGTTGCCTTCTTTGTTTTCGGGCTGTAGAACATAGACCAGCACGCTATCGCCCACCGCCAGGGGCGTGGAGGTCGGTTCCAGGCCGAGCTCGGTTAGGCGAATCACCCCTTCAGTCTTGTAGCCGATATCAACCAGTATCTCATCCCGGTCCACCCGCACTATCACACCCTCGACGATATCGCCTCGCTTCAAGCCGTGATACTGCTCAGTGGTGGGGAAGTAGTTCTCCATCCGGGCCGAGCCTGCCGCCTTCTCTTTGTTTGCCGGCTGCGGGGCTTCTTGCTGGTTTTGCATTCCCTCTATGCACCTGAGGTCAATCAGCCTAGGATATTATAATTAATTCCCGGTCAAAAAGCAAATCAAGACAGAGGCCTAGAACCAGTGTCGCCTGAGCTCGTCCAGACGCCCATCGTACCTCATCTGGTCCAGTGCAGTCTCGATCGCCCTCAGCAGCGCCTGATCACGTACCCGAACAGCTATCACATAAGGTTCCGGGTCCAGGGGTTTGCCGACGATCTGCACTCCGCCCTTGGAACGAACGAACTCCGCCGCCTCCACGAAGTCAGCTATAGTGGCATCCACCTGTCCGGCTGCCACCGCGTCCAGGGCCTCCTGGCTGGTGGGGAATCCCTGAATGCGCACATCGCTTTCCTTCCCTAGCAGCTTCTTGGCCGCGCTCTCTGCCGCCGAGCCACGCTCCACCGCCACCCTCTTTCCGTTCATGTCCGAAGGGTCGCGAATGGCTGTATTGCCTTGGGCCACCACTGTTACCTGGCCTCCGGTCAGGTAGGAGGTGGAGAAAGCCACGTCTCTGGTCATTTCGGGAGCGTACTGAAAGGCAGAGATGACGGCGTCCGCTCGCCTGGTGAGCAGGGCATCGTAGAGGCTGTCAAAACCCATGTTCACAAACTCCACCTTGACCGCCATGCTGCCAGCGATCTCCCGGGCCAGGTCCACGTCAAAGCCTGAGAACACACCGTCGTACTCTACCTCGAACGGTGGATACGAGGCATCCAGGGCCACCCTCAAGACCCCGGCTTCCTTGACCAGGGTCAGGCTGGGATCTATGCGTTTAGGGGCAGGGACAAGGGTTACGAACAGCACCAGTGCGAAGACCACCGCTGCACTCAAGATCAGCCTTTTAGGCAGAGCGGGATGTCCAAGCCTCCCCTGGAAGGCATTCCTCATCGCTGGCCTCGGGCGTAGTTAGCGGTCTCCACGTAGACCGGCCTGGGTGTGAAATCGGCGTTGACGAAAGCAAAATAATCGTTGTAACTGCGGGTCGGCTTCGGAAATCGAAAGGCCCAAAGGGCCACTGACCGGCACCACGGCCACTCCTCCAAGGCTTTTTGGTATGCCCGTACGGTGTACTCGGTCCTTTGGGCCGGACGCACCGCCTTCGTCCAGCGAGGATGGTCGTTCCAACCGCCCTCGGTGATGAAACAGGGTTTGGTCCCATCGCCGTTGCGCTCCATCACCTGGTGGATCAACTCCGCCCGGGCGAAATTGAGACGGTCCGGGGCAGCCTCTTGGTCCGGAGACGTCTTCCAGCCATAGGCATGGATCGCCATGCCGTCGAAGTAGGGCCGGGCGCCGGCATCATACATCTGTTGCAGGTAGAGGAGGTCATTCAGGCCATTGGGGCTGCCCGGACTCTCCAGGGTGGGAGCCAGGCCCGCGGCCAGGATCGTCGCCCCCGGCCAGGCCTCCTTGGCGCGGAGATACGCCGTTTTCAAGAGTTGGGTATAGGCCACCGGGTCCACCTGGCGAAACCCCCATGCTATGGTCAGGTTTGGCTCGTTCCAGATGATGTAGTACTTGATGCGGTTCTTGAAGTGACGCACGAAGGCATACACGAAATCGCCAAAATCGGCGTAACGCTCCGGCCCGAGGTAACTCGAGGTGGTTTCCTTAGGCCGGGCCCAGGCCGGGACGTAGTCTATCCGGGCGATCAGCGTCAGCCCCTCAGCATACGCGTACTCGCTCACCATCTCGGCATGGGTCCAGCCAAACTGGTTCTTGCTGGGTTCCATGTAGGCCCAGGGGAAATACTCGACCACCCAGGATGCTCCCATCTCCCGTACCATTTCCATGGTGCGTTTGATCTTCCACTCCTCCACCTCGTCGGTCAGGCGAGTATGAACCCCGATCTTGGGGTTAATGGTCTTCACATGCTTGGGCTCGCCAGCCTTGAAACGCTGGGGATTGCCGGTAGCCAAGGGCAGGAGGGCCAGGGCCAGGATGAAAACCAGGAGCGTGCGTTGCCTGGGCATGGGGATGCTCATAAAGTTTTCAAAAGTGTAGGCAGCAGGTCTTCTCAGTTTTTGAGTACAACCGTGATTTTGCCCAACTCCAGCACGTTCGCCACAGCGTCGCCTCCCTGCTTAACTGAAAGGGCTACACTCCGGTCGAAGACATGTACTTGAGCCTTAACTGTATAGACGCCAGGTGAAACCCCCGGTGGAATAGTAAGTCGGTAACGAGCCCGTCGCAGCTCCCCGGCCTTCCAGTAGTCAGTGGTCTCTCGTCCTCCTCCCAGCGAACTCAGCTTGCTGAAAGCCTTTCGTCCACTTTGGTCCACAAAGTCCATGGTGACCCAGTAATCAGTCACTGGGTCTTGCAGCACCTGCCAATAGGTGGTGAGGAAAGCATACTGGCCAGCAGAGATCGGCTGGGCTGGCAGCTCGTAGGCCCGGAGCTGAAACATCTGGCCGAAAGCAACTGGCCGACCTAATGCGTTGGCAGGCAATTGCTGTGGCGCTATAGGCTTTGGTGGCAGATAAACGGATCCAACGTAGAGAACACCGTAGCCTGCCAGCGAGGCCATCCCAATTCCGGTGAACAGTCCCAGCCAATTCTGTCGGCCCCTGAAGACCGCGGCCAGGCCGGCGTAAAACAAGAGGACCATGGGAGAGGCGGCGGGGTAGAGCAGCCTGGCCTGATCGGTGCCCAATACCGTGGCGGTCCATTTCACCAAAGAGAACGAAATGGCGGCCAGGAAGATCGCCATCAGGGCGAGAGCTGGGCCCCAGTAAGGCGCACTTTTCTCCCTGGCCCACCGGTAGGCCGCAGAAAGTAGGCCCGCTAAGGCCGCCAACGTCACCAGGCCCAGCGCCAGATACAAGGGACCCGGCAGAGCGAGGTGAGCTGCGCCGCCGAAACGTCCCCAGTAGGTTTGGAAGAGGCCTCGCAGGAGCCATACGTAGTCGTTAAGCGACAGCAGGCCTTGACGCAGGTCGCACACCTGCAATATAAGCCGCCACCCCAACGGGTCTCCGTAAAGCACCTGGTTTCGAGCAAACCACCATCCGGCCACGGCAATGGACGCCCCAAAGACCAGAATGCTGGCAGAGACGAACCTCCCGAGACCATGGAGGGTATTTCGCGCTTTGTAGAACGAGACCCAAAGAAGGCTGCACAGGACTGGAGGTGCCAGCGCCAGGGCCGAGACCTTGGCCAGAACCGCCAATCCAAGGGAAACGCCCAAGAGGACAAGCCTGGCAATGGAAAAACCAGGGATCTGCCAAACCCTGAGTAACAGGTAGAAGGTGAGGGTCGAAAGAAAAGCCACCAGGTTGTCGTTGCTCACGGCGCTGCTGGTGAACAGGAACGCCGGGTTAAAGGCCCAGAAGGCCATGGCCCCCAGGGCCAGGGATTCCCTCCGGAAGAACATTTTGCCGGTGGCGTAGATCAGCGACACCGTGCCCGCGCCCAGGATCACCGAGAAAAGGCGCAACACGCGCCAGGCCAAGGCCCCATTTCTATAAGGGAAAGCCTCGGTCTTGGTGTGCATCAGCAGGTTGACCCCACCCTCATCGTCTTGGAACGAAAAGTCAGAGTTGGCCTTGACCTGGAATTTCTCCGGTTCAAGGCGGGAGGTGAGAATCGCCCCGAGGAGGTAATAGAGTGGCGGCTGGTGTGACTCTGGTGCCTCTTTCCCAATGGCCAAGCGGCCGTTCTTTACGATGAACGCGACGTGCGTGAAATGCGACACCTCATCGGGCGCTTCTCCCAGCGGGTTTATCACGCTATAGGAGACGGCCAGGGACAGAAATACGCCGATTATGAGCAGTGGTCGCCAGTTGGCTCTAAGTCTATGCTGCAAGAAAAGCACCCTCAAGGTTCCATGCCGATGACCTCTACCTGGCCCAGGTCCACCGCATCGTCCCCAACCGAATCTAAACCTGTGCTAACTTTCAGCCGGTCCAAGGCGGGAAACCGGTAGAGGCCGGCGATCAAACGGTACTTCCCAGGAGAAAGGTTCGTTGGCAGAGTTATGTCATGTTCATCAAGGACTATTTCGCCAGGATACCACCGCGATGTCGGCGTGTAGCCGCCAACCGGGTCACCATCGTGCTGGCCTACCAGGCGACCGGCTGGGATACTCAGGAGATGCACAAAGACCTTCAGATCCTCCCTGGTGGGTTTCAAGGCCAGCCAGACCAGCTTGACACGCAGCGTTTCCCCTGGCCGCAGCCGTACATTGTTCAGGGAAAGACCGACCAGTCTCACCTCTTCTCCCAGTTTCGCGTCTCTCGGCGATATCGAAGGCGCTTCGAAGCCTCGTCGATGGATCGCCACGGCCAACATCAACACGAGCCCTGTCGTGACCAGCCAAATGACCGTCTTTGGACTCCTCCGGGCCAAATGGACGACGAAGGCCAGGAGAGCCAGGACGGAAAGCCCACCGCCCAGTTTCACGGAGGCAGTGGCCTCATATTCAAAATCGATCTTGTGCCTCCCGGCCGGCACTGTAATCGCGGCCAACCCGAGCTTACCCACGGGCATAACCGACGCGGCGTGGCCGTCAATGCGGGCCTTCCAGGCCGGGTAATAGAATTGATGAAAGATCAGGTCCGTGTTGCCTACGGCTTCCAGTTCCAGTTGGACGCGGGAGTAGCTCAGAGCGGTCAGAGAACACCTTGAGACCTTGGACTCAACAGACTCAGCGTCACTGCGTTCTGCCCGCGGGCGCGGAATGGCCCATCTTTCTTCTTCGACCCATACGGGGAGATACTCAGCCGTCCAGGTGGCGCCGATCTGCCCGGCGGAAGCGTCTTGAGTCCACATCTGTGATGTCAAATCAACCTCGCTGCCTACCGGCAAGCTCGCCATCGGAAGCTTCCAGAGGCTGCTAAATATATAGAGTGCGAGCA
>JBFMCB010000027.1:0-23297 GCA_040754915.1 Chloroflexota bacterium
GCGGAGCCCCCCTTGTGTCAATCTGGAGTGCGGCCTTAAGGCCCTCCTGATGTCCTGATGTCCCGGAGTTCAACTCCGGGACATCAGGACTCCGGGACATCAGGAGGCCGAGGGTTCTCAATCGCTCGGCCACCGCGCGCACGCCATTCGCACTGGTAAAAATCACCCAATCGAACTGCCTAACCCGCGCCAGCGCGTTGTCCAGTTCCCGGAAATCATCCAGCGGCGCAAAATCGATGGTCGGAAATTCGATGGGTTCGCCGCCCAGGGCGCGGATTCTCTCTGCCAGCGCCTGCGCCCCTTCCCGCGCGCGGGTGATGAGGATCTTTCGCCCGCGCAGGGGTTGCTCCTGATGTCCCGGAGTTGTTTTACCGCAGAGCCCGCCGCCTGTGTCCCGGAGTGCAACTCCGGGACGAGCGCCGAGATTTTTACTTTTTCTCTGCGTTGTAGTAGTCCGTGCTCCTGATGTGCCGGAGTTCAACTCCGGCACATCAGGACAATGACCAAGGACCAAGGACCAAGGACCAGTACGCAGCAGTTTCACCGCCAACTGCGCGCCCAATTCCTCCGCGCGCGCGGCGTCTCCGACGATTTCCCCGCGCACGATGCGCGATCCATCGGCCGAGGCAACCAAACCGCGCAGGTGCAATTGGCCGTGGGACAAGTTGGCAACTTGTCCTACCTGCCCCCCTAACCCCCGTGACACAAGGGGGGCAGAGGCCCCCCTTAACCCCCGCTCGCGCCATTCGTCGCCGCGCACTTCGGCATAAGCCCCGATGGGCATGCGGCAGCCGCCGCCGAGCGCCCGCAAAAACGCCCGCTCCGCGGTGGTCGCCGCGCGTGTAGGGGGGTGATTGATTTGCGCCAAGAGCGACGCCAGGGCCGCATCGTCCGCGCGAATTTCGACGGCCAGCGCGCCCTGCCCCGGATCAGGCAGCATCACGTCGAAAGACAGATATTCGGTAATCTCGGTCGTGCGCTCCAGACGGATCAGGCCGGCGGCCGCCAGCACCACCGCGTCGTACTCGTGGCTCTGCGCTTTACGCAAACGCGTGTCCACGTTCCCGCGCAGGGGCACGATCTGTAGATCGGGACGCAGGGCGAGCAACTGCGCCGAACGACGTGCGCTGGACGTTCCGACTCGCGCGCCGCGTGGCAACTGCCTCAAGCCCAGGCCGTGGCGCGAAACGAGACAATCGCGCGCGTCCTCGCGTTCCAGCACGGCGGCAATCGCCAGCCTCGCTGATGTCCCGGAGTTGAACTCACCTGATGTCCCGGAGTTGAACTCCGGGACATCAGCGATCGGCAGATCTTTGAGGCTGTGGACCGCCAGATCGATCTCGCGAGCCAAGAGCGCGTTTTCGAGCTCTTTGGTGAAAACGCCCACGCCGCCGATCTCGGCTGGTGGCACAAGGGGGGCCTGTGCCCCCCCTGACCCCCCCGGTGGCCGCGCTTGGTCCTGGTCCCCGGCGGTTTTGATAATCCGCAGCTCGATTTCCATCTCGGGCGCAAGGCGTTTCAGCGCGGCGATGACAAAGCGGGTTTGCCACTGCGCCAGCGCGCTGCCGCGCGTGCCAACGATAAGGGTATTCACCGCCGAGCACGCAGAGACCGCTGAGGTTTCCAATTTATTCTCTCTTCTTATCCCCGATGTCCCGGAGTTGTTTTACCGCAGAGCCCGCCGAGAGCGCCGAGATTTTTATTTTTTTCTCTGCGTTCCGAGCGTTCTTTGCCCCTCACTCCGGGACAGGCCGGTTCAATTTCGAATTTCGAATTTCGAAAATGTCACTGTGCTCAACACATCTGCCGCGCTGCCGATTGTCGCGGCGATGTCTTCTTCGGTGTGCGCGAGCGAGACGAACGCCGCTTCAAACTGCGACGGCGCCAGATAGAGGCCGCGCGCCAGCATCCCGTGAAAGAATTTTGCATAGCGCTGGGTATCCGATGCTCTTGCCGAGGCGTAATCAGTCACCGGCGCATCGGTAAAAAACGCCGTGAGCATGGACCCAACGCGGTTGATCGTCATGGGCACCCGGGCTGCGGTTGCCGCGTCGCGCAAGCCGCGCTCCAGTTGCGCCCCGCGCGCTTCGAGTTGCGCGTACGCGTCGGGCACAATGTGGTCCGTAGTCCGTGGTCCGTGGTCCGTGGTCCGCCAAGGACCAATTTCGAATTTCGCCTCTTTTGAAACAGGGCGAATTTCGAAAATGGCGTCCAGCGTGGCAATGCCGGCGGCCATCGCCAGCGGGTTCCCCGACAAGGTGCCAGCCTGATACACCGGCCCCAGCGGCGCGACGAGTTGCATGATCTCGCGTCGCCCACCATACGCGCCAACCGGCAGCCCGCCCCCAATGATCTTGCCGAGGCAGGTCAAGTCGGGCTGGACGTTGTAAAGCGCCTGCGCCCCACCCCACGCCACGCGAAAGCCGGTGATCACCTCATCGAAGATCAAAAGCGCACCATACACACGCGCCATCTCGCGCAAGCCCGCGAGAAAACCATCGCGCGGCGGAACAACGCCCATATTGCCGGCGACGGGCTCCACGATCACGGCGGCGATTTCGCTGCCCTGCGCGTCGAAGATCTTCGCCACCGCGTCGAGATCGTTGTACGGCGCAACGAGTGTGGTTCCAGCGATAGGCGCGGGGACGCCCGCACTGTCCGGCAAACTGAGGGTGGCCACGCCTGAGCCGGCCTTGGCAAGCAGAAAATCGGCGTGCCCGTGATAGCCGCCATCGAACTTGAGGATTTTATCGCGGCGCGTAAACGCGCGTGCCACCCGGACCGCGCTCATCGTCGCCTCGGTGCCCGAATTAACGAAACGCAGCATTTCCATCGAAGGCACCGCGCGAGTGATCCGCCGCGCCAGTTCGATTTCCAGCTCCGTTGGCGCGCCATACGACGTGCCCCGCGTCGCCGCCTCCTGAATCGCGGCGACCACCCGCGGATGAGCATGGCCGAGTAAGAGCGGTCCCCACGAGCCGACGTAATCGATGAACTCATTGCCATCGGCGTCCCAGATCCTGGCGCCCGCGCCGCGCGCGATAAAGAGGGGTTCGCCGCCGACGCCGCGCCAGGCGCGCACGGGACTGTTGACCCCGCCGGGAAAATGTTGTTGGGCGATTTCCAAGAGTTTACGCGAGGTTTCTGCTTTCATCGACACAAGTGGGGCCTGCGCCCCCCTGACCCCCCGGCTCGGACTTTCCTGAAAAAGCCTCCCCTCTAAGGCGTGAAATGTGAAACGTGATGCGTAATGCGTGATGCTCACGTTTCACGCTTCACGTTTCACGCTTCACGTTTCACGCTTCACGTTTCACGCTTCACGTTTCACGCTTCACGTTTCACGCTTCACGTTTCACGTTCTCGGTTAACTCAAAAAGTTCGCTCACGGCGTCGAGATACATTTGCCCATCGCCGTTCTGGGCATGCTCTTTGAGTCGCGCCATCGGTGCCGCCAGAAGTTTACCCACGATACCCTCCGAAAGCGCGGCAATCACATTGCGATCTCGCTCGCTCAGATGCAGATGTCCCAACCGCCGCATGGCTTTGGACAGTTCCGCGGCGCGGATGGCTTCTGCGCGCTGGCACAATTCGCCAATGACCGGCGCCGCGGGACGCGCCGAATACCAGCGCCAAAATTCTTCGGCCTCTTCGGCGATGATCCCCTGCACTATCATCACTTCCTTTTCGCGTTCCAAGATATTTTCCCGCGCCACCGTTTGCAGATCGTCCAGATCGCATAGGTGAACGTTTGGAATTTGGGCGGCAGCTGGATCTACATCGCGCGGCACGGCAATGTCGATGATGCACAGCGTGCGCTGTGGACGCGCAGACAGCGCGCGCGCAACGGTCGTCGCGTGGAGTACCAGGTGCGGCGCGCCGGTGGCGCTGATCGCCACATCCGCATCCCTCAATGCATCTTCCAGTTCTTCGAATTGGATCGCCCGTCCGCCCAGGTGGCGCGCCAACGTGACGGCGTGATCGTAATTGCGGCTGGCAACGGAAAGCGGGCGCGCTCCGTTGGCCTGCAAACCCTGCGCCACGCGCTGTCCCATTTCACCGGCGCCGATCACCAGGACCGAACGATCTCTCAGGTCACCCACTTCTTTTCGCGCCAGTTGCACCGCTGCATACGCCGCCGACGCCGCACCGCGACCGATCGCCGTCTCTGAACGCGCGCGTTTGCCGGTGTGAACCGCGGCGTGGAAAAGTGCGGAGAGAATGGGACCAATTGTTTTTGACATAAGGGGGGCCTGCTCCCCCCTGGCCCCCCGGTGCTGCGCGGCCAACTCGTACGCGGCGCGCACCTGACCGAGAATTTCAAATTCGCCCAGAATCATCGAATCGAGCCCGCAGGCGACGGAAAAAAGATGTCTCACCGCCTCGCGATCGCGGCGCATGTAGAGGCATTGTGCCAAAGGCTGATGTCCCGGAGTTGCACTCCGCAGCCTTAAGGCTGCACTCCAGGACATTAGGCGCGCCGCGAAAAATTCGCGGAGCCAATCTTCGCTCCGGGACAAATCGTCCGTGACGGCATAAATTTCGGTGCGGTTGCAGGTGGAAAGGATTAAACCTTCAGTCAGAGGGGTCTTCGCCCCTGGCCCCCCGGGCGAAACGAGTTGGGGCAACGCTTGCGCCAGGTCATGGCGAGTGCAGGCCACCCCTTCACGCACGTCAATGGGCGCAGTGGTGTGATTCAATCCCATCATCAGGATGTGCTGGTTCACACGCGTAACTCCTGCTGAGTGGTCCGTAGTCCTTAGTCCGTGGTCCGTAGTCCTTGGTCTCTTGTCCCGGCAGACGACGGACCAACGACCGTAGGACAAGTTGCCAACTTGTCCTACTGGATTTATTTCGGGGGCGTGTGCCGTCGCGCTTCCTCGTACGCCTCGAGTACGCTCAACAGCATCTCGTCCATAAATTCGTTGATGCGTCGATACAAACGCATGCCCTCCGCGTCATTCGGCGCATTGGCATCTTGGGGCTGATGCGTCGCATTGAGAATGGCGCGCCGGAAAAACAGACAGACGCGCACGACGTTCGATGGGGATAGGCCCATGCGCGCGGCATCGCGTCCCTGTGCGTGCGACAAGACGCGCGCAGACTTGAGAAAATGTTCCGCGTTTTCGTATCGGCTGGCGTATTGAATCAATAGTCCCAACATCCGCTGGCCCATCTCGCGCTCGCGCACCCGCTGCTCGTCGGTGAGTTGCCGGTACCAGCGCTGCCGTGCGATCTGGCTTGCTTCCAATTGACGGCGTATGTCGTCCAGCGGATCGCGTTCGGCTATGGCGAGCGCGCGCGAGGGCGTTGTCGTTTTGCGTTGCTGCAAGAACCGCTCTAGATCGTGAACGTCAAAGCGGCGATGCCCGCCCGGCGTACGGAACACTTGGAGCATCCCTGCGTCCACCCACTCGCGCAGCGTGGTCGGATGGACCCCCAGAAATTGGCTCGCTTCTCCGAGCGTGAGCCACTGCGTCAGCGCGCTGCCGCGTGTGCCAACGATAAGGGTATTCACCGCCGAGCACGCAGAGACCGCTGAGATTTCCAATTTATTCTCTCTCTTCTTACTCTCTGCGTTCTCCGCGATCTCCGCGGTAAAAGAAGGGGTGCAGCCCGAGCCGTCCGGAGGCATCCTGTAACCTCATCAAAATATAGCCAGACTATGTAAAACTGTTAAAAACTGCGCAGATTGTATCACCCTAATCGCCGATTGTCAAAGCGTCTTTGTGCGGAGGGTGTTGAAGGAGGCCCGCACGTGGGGACGCGAGAACCTGGGCCCCGTACACCCGGGCGGCGCACGGGGTTGTTGATGTCCCGGAGTTGAACCCGAACAGTCACGGGAAGCAGGTCAATCGCATCGGCCGTCCGCTGATGTCCCGGAGTGCAGCCTTAAGGCTGCGGAGTGCAACTCCGGGACATCAGGATGGCCTGACGTACTCCCAACCGATCTCTTGCGCACACTGGAGCCTGGGGTTTTGGACGGCGGAGCGTTCGAACATTGGAAATCTCAAACCCTCAAGCGAGGGATCTTGTTACGCGGGAATTTTTTCCGCGAGGACTTGCTCCAGGGTGACCCTGCCCTCCTTCAGGGCTTGGATGATTCTAACCAGGTGGAGTTCAAACATCATTTCATCGTCGTGGAAGTCTTCTCTCACCTTTTGTTCGACGCGGGCAAAGATGTCAGGCGCAAGTCCGCTTGTTATTTTCAGTCGCTCTAGATCAAACATGCGACCTCCTTACAGTTCAGGCGGTGCGAGAATCTCAATGCTGCGCAGACCGCGTTGCGCATTCACATAGTTCACCAATAGACGCGTGTTGCGTCTCACGAGGTGTTTGAAGTTCCAACTAACCAGCACATCCGCATCGCCCAAGACCACTGCGGCCATGTGCAAGGCATCGTCAAAATAGCGCGCAGGCACAACGCCTTCTTGCACGTACGCGTTCGCCAATTCGCGCATCTGATCGCTGATCGCGATGATCTTGAATCCGTCCGTGAGCGCTTTGAGTTGCTCCGTCAACTCCGCTGTGGCTTGTCCTAATTCCCTTTGAGTGAGGTCTGAACAGAGCCGCTCGTGCTGCTTCAAGACATTCCAGAATTCTCTGGTTGCTTGCATTCGCTCAGGAGTGCGCTGGTCATAGTATGCGCTGAAGACCGATGTGTCCAAATAAATACGTATGAGTCATTACCTCAAACCCGATTCAACGTGCCTTACTGTATCATAGCAGATTCATCTTCTGCAATCAACCCCTCCGCCGAACAAGGTGTACAACGGAAGTACACCTTCCCGGGCGCACGGGGTTGTTGATGTCCCGGAGTTGGACCCGAACAGTCACGGGTAGCAGGCCAATGGCATTGGCCGTCGCAAGCGCCTTTAACCGCAGAGCCCCGATACATTATACAGAATCAAAGTATCGGGGCAGAGCGCGCAGAGACCGCGGAGATTTCCATTTTTTCTCTGCGTTCTCCCCGAGTGCAGCACTCGGGGCGGTGAGACGCAAACCGCCCAACACGGTTGGGCTTGGAATGCAGCCTTAAGGCTGCACTCCCAACAAAAGCCTTCCTTGGCCTTGGCATCACCGACGGAGCTTCCGACCACCGCACCTTGACCGCCTTCAAGACGCGCCTCTTGCAGCACAGGGAAGGCATGGGGATCTAAAGGTGGGGATGGCGGGATTATGGTGCCCCCAAGGGAATTCGAATCCCTGTTTTGGCCTTGAAAGGGCCACGTCCTAGTCCCCTAGACGATGGGGGCACACCAGGGTTACCGCGGCTATATTAGCATAAATCTCTTTACTAGTAAAGTATGATGGTCCGTAGTCCTTGGTCCGTAGTCCGTAGTCTGCTAAGGACTAAGGACTAAAGACCAAGGCCCCTCACCTCACCTCTCCCCTGTGGGGAGAGGGACAGGGTCAGGGGAGACCAAAGACCAAGGACCACCGCCTCTTGACGAGCCTCGCGGCATGATTCATAATGAAGCAAAGAGAAGGTCCGTAGTCCGTAGTCTGCTAAGGACTAAAGACCAAGGACTACATTATCGGAAATCCGTTGACCATGGACCAGGGATCAAGGACCAAGGACTACATTTGGTTTCAATTAACGGCGGGCCTGCTCCTGGGCCTGTACGTGGCCGGCAGCCTTCTCTACGGGCTCATCTTCATCGCGAACGTAGCTCGACGTGGGGTTGATAGGGGCGTTCAATTGAACGCCCTCGCTCTCCAGACGGACGAGGGAACGGTCGAGGCCGCGCTTACTGATGTCCCGGAGTTCAACTCCGGGACGATCGCCTGGCGAGGGAAGGGCCGGGCCAATATCCTGCTCTTGGGCGTTGACCGCCGGCCCCCGGCCCCAGGAAGTGGGAGAGAAGTGGGAGAGCCGGCCCGTAGCGACGCCATGGACGTGGTCTCGTTAGACCCCCAAGGCAAGAAGGCCACCTTGCTCTCCATCCCCCGGGACCTCTGGGTGGCCATCCCCGACCTGGCCAGTTATGGCATCACCGAGGACCGCATCAACGCCGCCCTGTTCTACGGCGACTACTACCACATCCCCGGCGGAGGCCCCGCACTGGCCAAGAAGACCGTCTCCCTCAACCTGGGGATTCCCATCCATTATTACGTGCTGGTGGATTTCCAGGGGTTCGTGAAGGCCATTGACCTCTTGGGCGGGGTGGACCTGGAGCTGGATACGGCCATCGTGGACGACGAGTATCCCACCGATGACTACGGCACCATGCAGATCTACATACCGGCCGGGCGCCAGCATCTGGACGGCCAGCGGGCCCTGCAGTACGCCCGCACGCGGCACATGGACAACGACTTTGGCCGGATCCGCCGCCAGCAGAAGCTTCTGTTGGCAGTTCGAGAGAAGGCCCTGGGCCTGGACATTGTGGCCAAACTGCCGGCTCTACTTGGTGCCCTGAAAGATAGCTTCAGCACCGACCTGGGGCCCGCCGACATGTTGGCCCTGGCCCAGGCGGCCAAAGACGTAGCTTCGCAGGACATCACCACCTGCCTCATCAGCGAGTCCATGGTCACCTTCTGGGCAACCGATAATGGGTCCCAGGTGCTGGTCCCCCGGCGCGAGGCCATCCGCAAGCTGATACAGGAGAACTTCTAGTCAAGAGCAGATGGTCCGTAGTCCAAGAACCAAGGATTACCTGTATATCCCCAGCTATCTCGTAGCCAACGTGAAGCGTGAAACGTGATGCGTGAAACGTGATTACGCTTTACGTTTCACGTTTTACGTAGCGGGGGTGCTATTGAAGATTGCAGATTGGGAATCTGAGAGCAGACCACCGACTACGGACCACGGACCACCAATCGCTACGCCCTTAGCTGAGGGTCCAGAGCATCTCGCAGGCCGTCGCCCAGGAGGTTGAACCCCAGGACGGTGAGCATAATGGCCAGGCCAGGGAAGAGCAGCACCCACCAGGCGCCGATGGTCAGGTACTTGTAGCCGTCGGCCAGCATGGCCCCCCACTCCGGGGTCGGCGGCTGGGCACCCAAGCCCAGAAAGCCCAGGGCCGCCGCCTCCAGGATGGCCGCAGCGAGAGAGAGGGTAGCCTGGACGATGATGGGCGAGAGGCTGTTGGGCAGGACGTGGCGAGAGATCTGCCGAAAGCTGCTGGCCCCCAGGCAGCGGGCCGCCAGGATGTACTCCCGCTCTTTGATCGAGAGGGCCACGGAGCGAGAGAGACGGGCGTAGACCGGGATCTGCACGATGCCGATGGCCAGCATGGTGTTGTTCAGGCCGGGGCCCCGGGTGGCCACGATGCCGATGGCCAGCAGGGTGGCCGGGAAGGCCAGCATGATCTCGATCACGCGCATGGCGATGATATCGGTCGTCCCTCCCAGGAACCCGGACGTTAAGCCGACGCTTGAGCCGATCACCACCGCCAGGGTCACGGCGAAGAGCCCCACACGCAGTGAGATATTGGCCCCATGCAGCACACGCCGGAAGAGGTCCCGTCCCTGGTCGTCGGTGCCGAAGAGGCGCGTAGCGGCCGGCTTTTTCAGGCGATTCGCCAGGTCGCTGTCGGTGCGCGGGTTGTAGGGCATGATCAACGGGATGAAAACGCCGATGAGGACAAAGACCAGGATCACGGCGAATCCTACCCGGGCGTTGCTGCTCCGTCGCAAACGACGCATTGCATCGCCCCAGAGGGAGACCTGTTTACGAGGCACGCTACTACTTATGATTACGGCGTTAGCAGACAATTTACACCTACTGATAGCGTATCCGCGGGTCAATCACCGCATACGACAGGTCTACCAGGAGATTGACCACCACAAAGATCGTAGCGATCATCAGGGTTACCCCCTGGATCACCGGGTAATCCCGATAGATGATAGATTCGTACATCCAGCGGCCAACGCCGGGCCAGGCGAAGATCGACTCCGTGAGGATGGCTCCCGAGAAGAGAAACCCTGTTTCCAGACCGATAATGGTGATAACCGGCAACAGAGCATTCTTGAGGGCGTGGCGCAGCACCACCACGCGCTCCCGCAGTCCCTTGGCGTGGGCAGTGCGAATGTAGTCCTGGTTCAGGGCCTCCAACATGCTGGAGCGGGTCATACGGGCCATAATGGCCATGGGCACAGTGCCCAGAACGCAGGCGGGGACGATGAGATGCTGCAGGACATCCGCCAGGGCCTTCCAGTTGCGCGTGATCAGGCTGTCCAGGAGGTAGAAGTTAGTTACATGTTGCAGGTCCACGTCCACGCCCAGGCGGGTGCCCACGGGAACCCAGTGCAAAATGACGGCAAAGAGCATCAGGGCCATCATGCCCAGCCAGTAGATCGGCATGGAGACGCCGATGAGGGAGATGAGCATACTGGCCGTATCCACCGGGGAATTACGCCGAATGGCTGAGATGATGCCGGCCGGGATTCCTACCGAGATAGCCACCAGTATGGCTGCCACCGCCAACTCCACAGTGGCTGGGAAGCGCTGGCGTAGCTCGGAGACAATGGTGTCCCGGGTGACCAGGGAGCGGCCCAGGTCGCCACGCAGGATGCCACGGTAGGGGTTCTTGATGACGGGCAGCTCCGCCGGTCGGCCTACGAGCCGGGCGACCGCGTACTCGGCCTGGGCCGCCGTATCATTGCCCAGCATGTAGATAATATACTGCTCGTAGAGGGGCTTGTTCAGCCCCAACTCCTCGCGGATCCGCTCTGCCACCTCCGCGGGGGCGTTCTCACGCAGCATGGACGTGGCCGGGTCCCCAGGGATGAGGTGAACGAAGAGAAAGACAATAATAGAAACCCCCACCAAGGTGGGGATCATGGCGATGAGGCGGCGGATGATGTATCGTGTCATGATAGTATTGTTTTAACTGCACTCTTTAAGCCACGAAAGACTCCCGGTGTCTCGGGGACACCGGGAGTCTCCGTTATACGTTTGCCTCCGGTCCTGATGTCCCGGAGTTCAACTCCGGGACATCAGGGTTACGGCGCCAGCTTCACCGTCTTGAAGAACTCGGTGCCCAGAGGGTTGGCCACGTAGCCAGAGACCTTCTTGGAGAAGATGAGCGGCACGGAGGTATGGGCGATGGGGACGCGCGGGAAGTCGTTGAAGATGATCACCGCCGCATCCTTATACATCTTCTCACGGGCCTTCTGGTCGGGCGTGGTGACGGCCTTGTACAGCAGCTCATTGAGCTCCTTGCTGGCATAGCCACAGCACTTGCTGCTGGCGCCACCGCCCAGAGGAACATCCCCGAAGAAGGTGTACAAGAAGTTGTCCGGGTCGCCGTTGTCGCCGGTCCAGCCCAGCATCCACATGGCGAACTTGCCCTCGCGGGCATCCACCTTGTACTGGCCCCAGTCCTCGGTCTTCACGTTGGCGGTGATGCCCACCTTGGCCAGGTCGGCGGCGATGGCTTCGGCAATGGACTTGGGGGTGGGGAAGTACGGGCGGCTGACAGGCATGTACCAGAGGTCAATGGTGAAGCCTTTCTCCAGACCAGCGGCCTTCAGCAGCTCCTTGGCCTTGGCCGGATCGCCAGAGACGTCCTTGATGTCCGGGTTCCAACCCCACACGGAGGGCGGCAGGAACTGGGTCGCCACCATGCCCTGGCCAGCGTAGAGGGCGTCCACGATGGCCTTCTTGTTGATGGCATAGGCGATGGCCAGGCGGACGTTCTTGTCGTTGAGCGGTTTGACCTTCTGGTTGAAGGCGACATAGCCGACGTTCAGGGGCGGCCGTGGAATGACCTGCAGGTTGGGGTCGGCCTTGGCGGCCTTAGCGTCGTCGGGGTTCGCCCCCTCGCCCATGCCGTGGCAGTCGCCAGCCTTCACGGCCAGGTAACGGGCGGAGTTGTCCTTGATCACCCGGAAGACCAGCTTGTCCAGGTAGGGCAGGCCCTTCTCCCAGTAGTCCGGGTTCTTGACCAGGACGATGCGGTCGTCCTTCACCCATTCCTGGAACTTGAAGGGGCCGGTGCCCACCGGGTTCTTGAAGGCTTCGGTCTTGTACTTCTCGAACGAAGCAGGGCTGGCGATGCCGTTGGAGAAGATGGCCATGTTGATGATGAAAGGCGCTTGAGGCGCGCTCAGGACGAACTTGACGGTGTAGTCGTCCACCTTCACGATGTCCTTCATGATGGCATCTTTCTCATCCTTGAAGCCCCAGCCGATGACGTCGTGCCAGTACTCCCAGTCCAGGGTGGCGTACTCCTTGGTATGGAAGGGATGCTTGGGGTCCCACTGGCGGGCGAAGTTCCAGATCACGGCGTCGGCGTTGAAGGGGGTGCCGTCGTGGAACTTCACGCCCTTCCGCAGCTTAAAGGTCCACTCCTTGCCGTCTGGGGTGACCGTGTAGGACTCGGCCAGAGCCGGCTTGACGTTGGTGGTAGCCCCATCGAACTCGTACAGGGTCTCGAAGATCTGCTCAGCGCGGGCTGCTGTCTGGCCGTCGTTGTAGTCGGCGGGATCCATGCGGACAGCATCGCCGGCGTTGCAGAAGACGAAGGTCACCGGCGCTGGGGTTGCCGTGGGCGCCGGCGGCTTGGTGGGCTCCGGCGGCTTAGTCGGGGCCACGGTCGGGGTCGGCGCAGGTGCGCAGGCTGCCAGAAGCATCGAGGCGATGACCAGAAGCCCAAAGGTGGTCCACAATGCTTTGCGTCTTAACATGCTTTTTCCTCCCTAGTCAAACTTAAGACAATGTGCGCCTGGGTGGCTAACACCTGGCTTCTTCCCGGAGCATCACCCCCTTGGCTGATGGCTAATGGCTGATGGCAGCTCTGCTATCAGCTACTGTTTCATTATAACAGAAAACCCTTGCCCGTCAAGTGGTAGCAGACAGCAGCAGGCGGCAGGGTGCAGGTAGCTGTTCTCAGACTCCCGGTGTCTGCCAGACACCGGGAGTCTCTCTGATCTCGCCTGGTGACCCTCCGTCACCACTTGGCCCCCTCACCTCCCTTTCCCCCGTGGAGGAGAGGGACAGATTGAGACCCCTCACCCCCCCCCTCTCCCCTTGGGGGAGAGGGACAGGGTGAGGGGTGACGGTATCGCGGCCTACTGAGCTAGCCAAGAGTGACCGGGTGGGGTATAATATCCGTGGGAACCTCCTGATGTCCCGGAGTGCAGCCTTAAGGCTGCGGAGTGCAACTCCGGGACATCAGGGAGGCTGCACAGAACCGGGGGTGATGGGTATGACCGCTGAAGAGGAACAAGAGCACCGGCTCCGTGATCTCTCACTTCTGTACGAGGTCAGCAGGAGTGTGAGCGCCAGTCTCGACCTTGAAGAAGTCCTGGACCGTGTGGTCCGGGGGGCAGTGGAAGCCGTCGGGGCCGATGCCGCCAGCCTTAACATCCTGGTGGAACCGGGACGAGCGCAGATGATGGCCAGTTTGGGGCTGAGCGAGCGATTCAAGGAGCGCACCGATGTCCGGCCCACCGGCACCACCATGACCGTGGTCAACACTGGGAAACCTCTCTTGATCCCACACGTCGCCGAGCAGCCAGACCTGGTGAAGCCCATGGTCATGGACGAGGGGATCAAATCCTTCATCGTCCTGCCGCTGCCCGGGCGGGAGCGGGTTATTGGGGCCATGTTCGTCTTCTACCGCCAGGAGCACTCATTCTCAGACGATGAGGTTCACCTCCTCACGACCATCGCCAACCAGGCCGCGGTGGCCATCGAGAACGCCCGCCTCTTCGAAGAGGAGCGGCGGCGCGCTGCCCAACTGGCCGTGGTCAACGAGGTTGGTCGGCATGCCATCTCTACCCTGAAGCTGGACGAGATCCTGTACCATGTCACCACCGCCATCCAGACCGGGTTCGGGTACTACAACGTGGCTGCGTTCCTGGTGGAGGGAGAGCACGCCGTAATGAAAGCCATCGCCGGTGGCTTCGCCCCGGTGGCCAAGGAAGGGTATCGACAGCACCTGAGCCAGGGCATCGTTGGCTGGGTCATCACCCACGGCCAGACTGTGCTAGCCAACGACGTCAGCCGTGATCCACATTTCATCCCGGCCTTCCTAGGGGAGGAAGGGTTGACCCGGTCCGAGCTCTGTGTGCCTATGCGCGTGGATGGGGCAGTCATCGGCGCTCTCGATGTGACCAGCGTCGAGCTCAATGCCTTCGACCAAGGCGACGCCATGGTTCTGGAGATCATTTCCGGTCAGGTAGCTATGGCCTGTAAGAATGCCCTGGCCTACGGTCGTCTGGACGAGGAGAGGGGGCGACTGGAAACGGTCTATGAGGTGGCTGCCGACGTGAATAGCAGCCTAAACCTGGACGAAATCCTGGCCCGGGCCATTGAGAGCATCACCACCAGGCTGGGCGGCACAGCGGGCTACGTCTTCCTCCTGGAGCCAGGCACCGACCGCCTCCGGCCGCGGGCAGTGACCGGGCTGGAGGTGCCCTTGTCGCGAATAAACGAGATATTGGACATGCACCTGGGGGAGGGACTGGTAGGCTGGGTGGCACTTCACAATCAACCAGCCGTGGTGAGCGACATCCTCCAGGATGAGCGCTGGCTGTATGTGGATGAGTTTGAGCGGGGCATTCGGTCGGCGATGTCGGTGCCTTTAGTGCGGGGTGGGGAAATGCTGGGGGCACTCTGCGTGCTGCATCCCACGCTGGGCTTCTTCGGCGAAGCCCATTGTCGTCTGCTGACGGCCACCGCCCAGCAGGTAACCGTGGCCGTGGCCAACGCCCGGCTCCACGAGACGGTGCAGGAGCAGGCCAGACTGGACAGCCTGACCCAGGTCTATAACCATGGTGAACTGATCAGACGGCTCCACGTGGCCGTGGAAGAGGCGGCCAGAGAGGACCAGCCGGTGTCGCTCATCATGCTAGACATCGATTACTTCAAGGGGTACAACGACCGATATGGCCATGTCACTGGTGACCTGATCCTCAAGGCCGTCGTGCAGGCCATCCGGGCCAACATTATGAGGACCGATGTGGTAGGGCGCTGGGGCGGCGAGGAATTCGGTATCATCCTGCCGCGTACCGACACCGCCAGGACTCGGGTGGTAGCCGAGCGCATCCGGCGCACCCTGGCCACCATGCCCCTGACCGATGACAAAAGTCGGGAGGTGCCGAAACCAACCGTCAGCCAGGGCATCGCTACCTACCGTACAACAGCCAAATCGGCCGAGGAACTGATTGACCGCGCCGATGCCGCCCTCTACCGGGCCAAGGCCAAGGGGAGGGATCAGATCGCTTCTTGATTGCTGATTGCCGAATCGGGAGAGGGTGCTGGAAGATAGTCACTGCGAGGGAGATGACAAATAGTGAAAGGCGATTATACAACAAGGCAAACGGAGGTAAGTAAAATGGCTGATATAGATGAGGTAGTGGAGAAAATTGAGCAGGGTGACGCTTGGGACGAGACCGACGCGGTCGTGCATGTAGAGGTAAAGAAGCCCCTGGACAAGGTAATTCCCGTCCGACTCCCTTCGGACAAGTGGGAACAAATCAGAGAAGAGGCGAGGGAATTGGGTGTCGGTCCAACCACACTTGCCCGCATGTGGATCTTGGAGCATCTCTGTCAGCGAGTTAAGGCATAAGTCAGGGGAACCTCTACGATTACAAATGTATTGACAAGTTGTTAATGATTGTCAATGCCCCTGGTTTGCGGGTCTCCATCGTGCGACCTCGCTCCTCAGGGCTCCCGCCGCTGCATTCCCGGCACCCGGTCAAATCCTCGGCCAAATGTGACAATCCCCAGCGATGTCGAAGGAAGATGCCTGCTGGCAAGAGGCTGGAGGCGGTGCGGTTAGACAGTGCCTGGTGAGAGGCGGTGTTCAAATGGAGCAGGGAGTGGGGACTGCGGTTGGTGGTGCTCAGTTGCTCCGGTAGGCGTCTTTGCGTAGGCCGATCCAGCCCACAAAGACAAGCATTTCCGCGTCGTCTATCTCGTAGATAATCCGATAGTCCCCCACCCGCACCCGCCAGCTATCCGCTCCCGCCAGCTTCCGACAGCCGTGAGGCCGGGGGTCATCGGCCAGCTTGCGTAGGGCATCCTCAATATTTGGCCGCGCGCCGCTGGGCAGATCGTCAAGCTGCCTCTTGGCCGAAGGGTGGAGAAAGACTTTATGGGGCATGGCCCAGGGCATCCTCTAGGGGCACCATCTCCCCCCTCTTGTAGGCGTCCTTCACATCGGCCATCACCCGGCGTATTTCCGGGTCAGCAGCAAGGCGTGCGTCGTCAAGCTCGTCAAGCAGGTTATTGTACGCCTCGATGTCCAGCAGCACCGCCTTGACGCGCCCCCGCTGGGTCACAAACAGGGGCCTGGTCAATCCGGCCAGGATGACGCGCAGCCCCCGGCGCACATCCGTTACCGCCACAGTCTGAAAGGCCATAGCTCCCCCTCGTATGTATCATCTAATGTTGCCATTACACACAACATTATACCGCACCCTGTCAAGGACGTCCAATGAATTGTCAAGGGCCCCTGGTTTGCGGGTCTCCATCGTGCGACCTCGCTCCTCAGGGTTCCAGCCGCTTGATTCCCGGCACCCGGTCAAATCCTCGGTCAAATGTGACGATCTCCTCAAGTTCCAGCTGCTCCATCAGAACGGCGTGGTAGGCGTCGGCGAAGGAGAGGTTGAGGTCTACGTAGAGGTCGAACGCTTTGCGGAGGCGACGTTTACCTGGGAGGATAATCCCTGGGAGTTCGATCAAGGGAAGTATGGCTTCGCGAATCCTCGACTTGGGCTGGTGATACTGCCGCTGGAGGGTGAAGACCACTTCAAAGACCACGGTATCGGCGGTGCGCAGTTGAACCTCGCCCCGCTCAACGCGCTCAAGGTAAGCAGTACAACGCGGTGATTGCTCCGGGTGATCCCCAAGGAGATGGCGCAGAATGATATTGGAATCGAGAAACTGTGCTGTCATCTACCTTCAGTCCGTTCCATGACATCTTCGGCAATGGCGTGCTCTGCTTTCTCCCGCAACTCCTCGGCTGTTAGAGGCGGTTGGGTGGTCTTGATAATACCAGCGGTGCGGGCAACTATGCTTTTTCTGGGCGCCAGCCGGACCTGGTCATCCTCCAAAATAAAGGCGACCTTTTCGTGCGCAGTCAGACCCAGACGCCGACGCACCTCTATGGGTATGGTGACCTGGCCCTTGGTGGTCACCGTCGAGAATAATTCTTTCATGGTTGCTCCTTCGCTTTTGGCACAAGGGGACCTCTGTCCCCTAACCTCCCTGGTCAATATAGGTATTACCTATATAACATATTCCTTACTTGTTGTCAAGAGCTTGATCCACCGCAGGGTTGTCCATGCGCCGTGGCGCACCACGACGGATGAAAACGATGTTACTTTCAATGAGACCGTTGTTTGATCCTCCCGCAGGTTCAGAACCTGCGGGAGGATGGATCCCTGATGATCCTTTTCCTTCCTTTCTTTTCTTCTTTTGTAGCGAAGTTTGGGGTCATGAAACCAACAGCGATTTTTCTGTTTGAGGGTCGAACAGGTGGGCTTTGGAGAGGTCAAGCCTCAACCCTACGGCCTGGCCCATCGGGGCAGCGAAAGGCGGGGCGACCAGGGCTCGAATCGTGTCCCTGCCACAGCGCAGGTCCACCAAGATTTCCCTGCCCAGGGGCTCGGTGACATAGACCTCGGCCGGCAGTGTCCCCTCCTCAACGGCTCCCACCGCTATGTCCTCGGGTCGGATGCCCAGGAGAACCTCGCGCCCTTTGATCACCGGTGTCAGGCGACGCGCCGTCTCGGCCGGCAACTTGGCCTGCCAGTCCTCGCTGCGCACCATCAGGCAGCCGTCACTTTCCTCCAGATGCACGGGGAGGAGATTCATAGGTGGCGTGCCGATAAAACCGGCCACAAACAGGTTTCTGGGGTGATCGTATAGCTCGCTGGGAGGACTGAACTGCCGAAGGTACCCGGCGTCGAGCACAGCGATACGGTCGGCCATGGTCATGGCCTCCACCTGGTCGTGGGTAACAAAGATGGTCGTGATGCCGAGTTCTTTTTGCAGACGCTTGATCTCCGCCCGCATGGCCATGCGTAGCTTGGCGTCGAGATTGGACAGGGGTTCATCCAGAAGGAGCAGGTCTGGCTCCTTGACCAGGGCCCTGGCGAGGGCAGCGCGCTGTTGCTGGCCACCGGAGAGCTGGCCGGGCTTGCGCTCCAGGAGCTCCTCGATGCGCATCAGGCTGGCCACCTGAGCCACTCGCCGCTTGATCTCGCCCTTTGCCGTCTTCTGCAAGGTGAGGGGAAAGGCGATGTTGTCGAAGATGTTCATGTGAGGGTAGAGGGCGTAGCTCTGGAAGACCATGCCGATCTTGCGGTCTTTGGGCAAGAGGTCATTGACCACCCGGTCGCCAAAACGGATGTACCCGGCGGTGGGCTTATAGATGCCGGCGATCATGAGCAGGGTGGTGGTCTTGCCGCACCCAGAGGGGCCGAGGAGGGCCACGAACTCCCCAGACTCCATGTCCAGATCAAGGTCATTCACGGCCACAACCTTGCCGAAATACTTGCTCAGCTTCTCCAGTACAACCTTCATGGCGTTCTCCTTGCGTGAGGCCTCAATGGTTTAGGCTCATCCCTTGACCCCACCGGCATAGATGGTCAGCAGATACCGCTGGGTGAAGATGAAGAACAGCATCACCGGGATGATGTAGAACACTCCCACGGCCGTCACGATCCCGTAGTCCACAAAGCGAAATTCGCCACCTCCCGAGACGAGTCCCCGCAGGAACACCGACAGGGTCTGGTTCTTGAAGCTGGGCACGAAGATGTAGGGCAGCAGGAACTCATTCCAGCCAGAGAGGAAGGCGAAGATGGCCAGGGCAGCGATCCCTGGCTTGATGAGGGGCAAAATCACCTTGTACCAGCTCTGGAAGCGGGAACAGCCATCGATCAGGGAGGCCATCTCGATGTCCCAGGAAACATTGTCGAAGAAACCTTTCATGATCCAGATGCCCAGAGGCAGATCCAGGGCGGTCTTGACCAGGGCCACCCCCAGGAGGCTGTCGTACAAGCGCAGGGCCCGCAGGACATAGAAGATGGCGATGAGCAGGGTGACGCTGGGGAAGGCGTGGAGCACCAGGGTCATCATCAGAAAGAAGCGCCGACCGGTGAAGCGGAGGCGAGAAAGAGCATAGCCGGCCGCCGAGGCAATAAAGAGGAGCAGCACCGTGAAGCTGAGGGTCAGGATCATCGTGTTCGTGGTCATGATCCATACGTCAGGTCTCCTGGGCAAAGGTTCGACAAGAAAGCGCCAGTTCTCCAGGGTGAACCCCAGGGGCCTCAGGCCCAGGGTTCGGGTGGCGAAGGAGGACATGAACAGCCAGCCATAGAAAAGAAGGAGAGGGCTGCTTATCAGTAGAAGGACAACATAGGGAATTGCCGCTTTCGATTTGGAAACCACAGAAGCCTCCTGATGTCCCGGAGTTGTACTCCGCAGCCTTAAGGCTGCACTCCGGGACATCGAGAACAGACGTTCCTTATCGCACCTCTATCTTTGGCTCGGCGACCATCTGGCCAAACCGGAAGATGCGCAGATACGCCACCGAGGCGATGATGCCGATGACCACCAGCACGGCAGCCAGGGCGGCGCCGTAGCCGAACTGTACGTTGCCGAAGTAGTTAGAGAGGGCCCGGTGGAAGGCGTGCAGGGCCCAGACCTCGGTGCGATAGAAGCCCGGCCCTCCGTCGGTGAGGAGCAGGATGTACTCGAAAGACGTGAGCAGGGAGAGGGTCTGGTAGGCGGTGACGAACATGATGGGCCAGCGAATCATGGGCACGGTAATACGGCAGATGATCTGCCAGGTAGAGGCCCCGTCTACCTTGGCCGCCACGATGTAGTCCTGAGGGATGGCCTTAATGGCCGAAGTGAAAATGATCATGCTGAAAGAGGCGCCGACGAAGCCGTTGGCGGCGATGACTATGGCCCAGGGTTGAGTGCTGAGCCAATTTTGCGAGGTGACCCCCAAGGGCGACAAGAGCTGGTTAAAGATGCCGAAGGGGGCATCGGCTGTGGCCCAGGTCCACAACAGGGCGTAAATGACCGAGGGCGTGATCCGCGGCAGCAGCCACAGGGTGCGAAAGAGGGTTCCGGCCCGTTCCTCGATATGGGTCGTCAGCAGGGCGATGGCCAGGCCCATACCCACGTTGAACAGGCCCAGGGTCGTGAAGACATAGAAAAAGGTGTTTTGCAGGATGCGGGGCGTGTACCTGGCGGTCAACATGCGCACGTAGTTCTCCGCCCCTACGAACTGAATATTGCTGATGGTGGCCACACTCATGTCTGTCAGACCGATCCAGAGGGTCAGGAGGACAGGCACGAGGAAGAAGACCACCACCGCCAGCCCGGCCGGGCCGAGGAAGAACACAGGTGAGGCTAGATCCCTTAGCCTGACCAGGGCTCGTTCACGGACGACCGGGGAAGGGAGAGCCACTGCCCTCCCTTCCCCTCCCAGGTTGTGCCGGTTCATCGGATGACCACCTTGTCCTTCAGTTCAGCAGTAAGGTCCTTAACAACCGTGTCCACCGCCTTTTCCGGGGTCGTCTGGCCGCCCATCACTGCCGAGAGGGCGGTCCATAGGATGGTATCGTAGGGCCCGTAGTCGGCGTGGTTGGGCTGGTAGCCAGCGTACTCAGGCATGTAGGCCGTCTGCTGGAGGAACTTGGCCTTGGCGTACTCCGGGTGGGTGATCTGGGTGGTCAGGATGGCCAGGTGGCCGCTGTTGACAGCGTGCTTGGTGTTCAACTCCGGCGTTGTGGCCAGGGTGAGCAGGCGGAAGGCCAGGTCAGGGTTCTTAGACGACTTGGTGACCATGTACACCAGGGGATGGGACAGGGTGACCGGCTTCTTGCCCTTCTCGCCGGCGGGGAAGAGGGCGAAGCCAACGTTGTCCCACAGGTGCTGCTCATTGCCGCCCAGGTACTTCGTGGTCCACTCCGCCCAGTGCCAGGTGCCGCCGTTCCAGAACAGGACCTTGTCGCCCTTGCTCACTGTCTCGTGCCAGTCTTTCCATTCCTTGCCGATGAAGCCCTCCGGGGTGGTCTTGGAGGTGAAGACGGTGTCGTAGTGGAACTGGAAGTGCTTGAGCAGGGCATCCTTGACCACGACGAGCTTGCCCGTTGTGGGATCCTGCATCTCGCCGCCGAAGGAGAAGTAGACGCTGTAGAAGTCCCCGCCCTTGCGAGGCCGGCTCCAGTAGCCGTAGCCCTTAGCTACTACCCCCTTATCCTGGGCCTCCTTGGCCACGGTGAGCAGATCGTAGAGGGTGAACTCCCCTCTCTTGATCTTGTCCGGCAGGGCAGCGATGTCCGCGTCGCTCCAGCCGAGCTTCTTGAGCAGGGTCTTACTGAAGTACATGGGTCGGGCCTCGGTGTCCTGGGGGATGGCCCACCGCTTGCCCTTGTACTCCACCGACTTCCACAGGCCGGGGATGATGTCCTTGTAGGTCTTGTCCCAGTACTTCTTGATGTGGTCGCTGAGGTCGAGGATGAACCCGGCGTCGGACCAGGGGGCCACGTCCTCATGGCCACTCAGGATGATGTCCGGGGCGGTGCCGGCCTGGGCGGCCAGGAAGAACTTCTGCTTAAAGTCCCCCCACGCGCCGGTGTCGAAGGTGGCCTCTACTTTGACCCGGACGTTGGCCTTCTCGGCCGCCAGTTCCTTGTTGAGGGCCTCCCCTGCGGCGATGAGGTTGTCCCGGCGGTAATAGGACGGCTCATCGGGCCCGATAGTCCAGGCCGTCAGGGTGACCTCCTTCATCGCCGGCGTGGGCGTGGGGCCGCAGGCAGTGCCCAGGATGGCCACCAAGGCTATGGCCGATAGCAACATTCTCTTGCCTGACATTTTTCCCCTCCTTGGGAGATACATCTGCTGCTTGAACGGTTCGCCTTGGCATCTCTCCCTGGCGATGCCAAGCCGGTTGCTGTTGTGGCCTCATCACCCCCTTCCTCGACTTTTGTTTGCCCTAAAAATGCGGCCGAGAACCCCACCGCGGAGAACGCGGAGCTCGCAAAGATCTTTCTTTTATCTCTGCGCTCTCAGCGGGCCCTGCGGTAAAAACGGCTTTTCGGCTGCGCTTCCAGGGATGTTCCCTGGGATAGAAACGCGACTCACCGCTAAAGGTGCTCGTAACGCTTGACCGCCAAGATGAAGATCACCGCTCCGCCCACCGTCACCTCTTTCGGACTGGGTAGGGGTGGGACATGCTCCTCCGGCCAGATCAGGGACGGTGGCGGGGCCGGCTCGATGTGGGGGCGACAGTTGGCCCGTATGATCTCCACCGCCTCGTCAGCCCGGTCATCCTCCACGCCCACCAGGAGCGTGACGTTGGACATCTTCAAGAGGCCGCTGGCGGTGTTGATGCGTGTCACCCCGTAGCCGCTGGCGGTCAGGGCATTCACCACTCCGGCGACATCATGTTCGTTTACGATAGCCAAGATCAGATTCAATTTTGCACCTCGAGGCCGCATTCGATCAGGAGATCCCTGGTCTCCTGAAGGGCGTCCTTGTAGAAGGCGCTGTAGCGGGGGTTGATCTCCAGCAGGAGGACACCGTTGTAATTATAGTCCCGCAGGCGGGAGAAGACCTCCCGATAGGGGATCTCCCCCCAGCCGATGGGCATGTGCAGGTCGCCCTTGCCGTTGGGGATGAGGACGCTCAGCCGCCGGTCCAACCCGGCCGGCTTACCGAAGTCATCGTGGATGTGGAGGTGCCGGGTGTAGGGCAGCGCTATCTCGATGGCCCGCAGATAGTCGAAGTCGTAGTAGTGGGAGGCGATGTAGGCGTGGCCACAATCCAGGGTAAGGCCCACGTTGGGCTTGTCAATGCGCTGCACCTGGTTTACCAGCCGCTCGATCATCCCCCCATAGTTGTAGACGGCCCTGTCGCCGCCGGGGGCCAGGCGGTAGGTGATATCTATCCCTCGGTCGCGGATGCGCCGGGCCATCTCCCACAGGGCCTCGTCCTCTATCCGGGGGTCGGCGTTCTCCACCGTGATTATTACGCCCAACCTTGTTGCCAGCCCTGACAGTTCGGCCAGGGCCTCCCGTTCGGCCTCTTTGCGCTCGTCCACGTAGGCCCGGTCCGGGATAGTCAGCAGCTCACGAGTGAGGGTCAACTGTCCCAGATACTCGTCCTGGAGGGTGATCTTGCCAGCATGATAGACCAAAACCTCTGCCCCGATTTCCCCGGCGAACTCGAGGCTGGCCTGAAGGATACTCTTCGACAAGAGGTAATCCCCGGCGTCCATAAGGTTCAAAGAGTCGGCGCAATGGACCATGTAGCGCAGGTGGAACCGCGACAGGACCTCCTTGACTTTGCGAACCTGGCGCACGTTGAGTTGGCCGTGGAGGAC
>JBFMCB010000028.1:0-22945 GCA_040754915.1 Chloroflexota bacterium
CCCGGTGTCTGGCAGACACCGGGAGCCTCGCCACCGCCCCCGCCATCAGTGAGGCAGCGAATGTCACCACCATGAGAAGCCGCCACGGAAATTGCACGAAGACCGCCAGACGCTGCCCTGCCTGCCAAAGGGGCTGGGCCAGCGAGAGCATAGCCAGGGTGTAAACGAGAGCCGCCGCCATAAAGAACCAGAGGTATGGCCTGAGTTCTTTATTAGTAAAGAACACGCCGGCCGCTCCTAGCCCGAATACCACTGGCACCAGGCCGACCTGGAATGGCATCTGATCGTTGGGTCCAATGCCAGCGTAGCCATATCCCCAGAAGGGCGAGAAGAGCTGGAACAGATAGACGAAATGATTTCGATAGCTGTAGAATCCACCCACCAGGTTGGCCGACTGCACGTATCTGGTTTCCACCAGTCCAGGGAGCCAGTAAACGGCGCTGGCGGCCAGGGCCAGCAGAGCGGCAGCCCCCGCAGGAATGAGGCGCAGCAGCCATTCTTTTCCAGGCACCTTCATAGGGTAAATCTTTAACAAATGAGACAAGATTTTTTCACCGCCGAGCACGCAGAGAATAAATGAAAATCTCTGCGCTCTCGGCGTTCTCTGCGGTGAGTTCGTCCCGTCGGTTTGAGGCGGAGCCTCTCTAGTAAACGGCCGAGGCCCCGCCAACAGTGAGATGAAGAGGACGTACGACCCCAGTAAAGGGGTAAAGATCAGGGCCGCTATCATGTGGGTGAGGATCAAGCCACCGTAGGCCAGGGCGCTTATGGCGATCCAGGTAACTCGATCTCTCCCATCATCAGCCTCCACCAGGCGCCTGAACCCGAAGACAACCAGAGGAAAAAAGGCAAAGGCCGTGAACTCCCCCAGGTCCGCACGCACGTAGCTGTCCACCAAATGATATGGTACGTAGATGTAGGCTGTCGCGGCCACCAGGCCTGCCCCCCGGCCACCGGGGGCAAGGGAGGGGCCTCCCTCCCCTTTACTAAAGAGGTCTCGCGCCAGCAGATACATGGCCCAGCCGGAGCCCAGGAACCCGAGAAGATATACGGCCTTGATGGCGCCGATCAGGTCCAGACCAGCCAGGTGAAATAGCTCCGCCAGGTAGTACGGCAGAGGGGCAATGACCAGGAAAAGCGGGTACCCGTAGCCAAAGGTCCAATCTGGGGCCCAGATGGGATAGAAGACCCCCGCCTGAATATTGGCATCGAACTGCCACAAAAAGTAGGCGCTGTGGGAGGCATCATGGGCACGCAGGAAGAAACCTGGTGCGGTGAGAGGAGCCCAGGCAAAGACCGCGAAGAGAGAGATGAGGACAAAGTTAGCATCGAATCGAGGTCTGGCTAGCGAATTCAAGGCGCCTCGGCTTTCTTCTTTTTATCAGTAAAAAAATCACCAGCCCGAGCAGTGATAAGAAAGAGACCAGCTTGCCCACTACCCGGACCAGCGTGTCTTCGAAGCGCAGTACAAGGAGGCTCTCACCGGGGGGCACTACAACCGTCATCCAGGCCCAGGGCCCCCGATAACCGATGGGCACTTCGCGGCCGTTCACGTAAGCCCGCCAGCCCGGGTGATAGGCGGTGTAAAACGCGATCTGGGCCTCCTGCAGGGACCTCACTCGAACCTTTTCCAGGTTCGATCTATGCTCCAGGGTCTCAGCCCACGTGCCGGGGGGCAACTGGTCCCTGACGACCTTGTCGGTCACCGGCCTGCCCGCCACAAAGACGTCGGCCAGCGGAGACCAAGTGGGCTTGTCCCTCACGTCGATCCAGGCCGTAAGCCCCACCATCTCGCCTGAGGATTGTTCGAAGCGCATCAAGCCGGCCAGGGAGACTGGACCCTCAGCGGGCTCGATGATCTGTGGCGAAAGGTAATTGTAGCTCCCCAGGATTACAACCGCCAGCAGCGCCACCAGTACCGGCCAGGAAGGGCCACCCTCCAGGGAGCCCCCGGTGAATGCCACAAGCCCGGCCAGGAACGCCAGGCTCACCGCCGTCAGAGCCAGGAGCCGCCAGGGAAACTGGGTGAATAGCGACAGGCGCAGGGCCTCCCAAACCGTCGCGGACTGAGGGAGCATCAACCAAGCGAGAGCTAAGGTAACGACCTGCAGGAAAAGAAAGAAGGGCAGGTACGGTTTCAGTCCAGGGGCGTGGCGATGGCGGAGTACCACCGTCAGGGAGAGAACGAACAGAGCCACCGGCACGGCGCCCAACTGGAAGGACATCCCGTCCTTGGGCCCTGGAACGCTTTCGCCGAAGCCCCAGAACGGCGAGAAGAGCTGGAAAAACGCCACGAAATGGTTGCGATAATCGTAGTAAGCTGTTTCCCACTGCTGGGTGTTGACGAATTGGAACTCGAATACCAGTGGCAGGAGCCCGATGGCCGATAGGCTAAAGCCCAGGAGCACCGCCGCCAGAGCCAACGCGCCTTTTCGGGCGGCGGCTACTGCCAAGTCTCCGGTATTAGTAAAGAAGTTTCGTCCATAGCGTCGTTGGCTCCACGCGTAAGCCAGGCTCAGGACTACCACGTACAGGGCCAGAAACCGCAGGAAGACCACGGCCATCGCATAATGGGTGAACACCAGGGCAGCCACGGTCAAGGCGCCGAGGATCAGAAACTTGGTCTTTTCCAGGGCGATCAGGTCGAAAAAGGCCCAAAGCGCCAGCGGAAACCAGACGAAAGCGAAGGACTCGGCCAAGGCCCCGCGCACGTATACGTCCACCAGCCGGTAGGGAACGTAGGTGTAGGCCACCGCAGCCACCAGGGCGCCCTTTCGACCTAGAAATCGCTTGGCGGCCAGGTACATGGACAGGGCCGAGAGGAGAAATCCCAGGCCGAACACGATCTTGACCGCCTCCACGTAGCCCAGGCCCACGAGATGAAAGGCCTCAGCCAGATAGTAGACGCCCGGGGAATAGATGTTGAAGATGGGATAGCCGTAGCCAAAGGCAAAATCCGGAGCCCAACGAGGGTACCAGATGCCATCTTGGAAGATACGATCGAATTCCAGGAGGAAGTAGACGCTGTGGCGGGCATCGTGGGCGCCCCAGAAGTATCCTGGGTGGAATAGCGGGGCTACGGCGAACACGCACAAGGCCACAGCCATAAGGCAGTGGCCATCCAGGCGAAACTTGTTTACCACCTTCCTCAACCTGATTTCAGGTGGTAGGTCATGCTCTGCAGCAGGACCACCGGATCGATGTAGCGCACCCTCACCCCCCTGGGTACATGGAGATTAATGGGGGCGTAGTTCAAGATGCCCCGGATGCCGCACTCAACCAGGTAGTCCGTGACCTCCTGTGCACTGGCAGCGGGCACGGCCACGATGCCCAACCGCAGTCTCAGCCCCTTGACCACCATGGGCAGGGCCTCCATGCCCAGGATCTCCAGTTCGCCTACCTGCTGGCCAATCTTGCGCGGATCGTTATCGAAAAGCGCGGCGATCTTGAAGCCTCGCTTCCCAAACCCGCCATACCGGGCGATAGCGTGTCCCAGGTCACCGACCCCTACCAGGACCACCAACCATTCTCGCTCCACGCCCAATATCTGCCGCAGTTGGCTCAGCAGATATTTCACGTCATAGCCGGTGCCCTGCTTGCCGAACTCACCGAAATAGGAGAGGTCCTTGCGAATCTGTGCCGGGCTCATGCCCAGGTTTGCGCCCAGTTCCTGGGAAGACACCGTCTGGACGTTCTCCTCTACCAGCCAGCTCAGGGTTCGCGCGTACAGCGGTAACCTGCGAACCACGATCTCCGGGATCTCTGGAGTGTTCATGCACCCTCCTTTTATTTTACTAGTAAAGGCTTCTTTACTAGTAAAAGATGCCTCCCTGAGGCCCTCCGGGCTACTTGATCCCCGTGTGTACCGCCACCGCTCCCAGAGATAGGAGCCGGTAAGTGACCTCTCGCAGACCTGCCTCCTCCATCAGTGTCTTCAAGGCTACTGGGGCCGGAAAGTTTGTTGCTGAATTCGGCAGGTAGGAATAGGCGCCGGGGTTGCCCGCCACGATCCGTCCAAGCAAGGGCACCAGGCGATAGAAATACAGATGATGACACAAGCGCAAGACACCTTGGCGCGGTCGACAAACCTCCAGACACACCACTTTTCCACCAGGTTTCGCCACGCGGCGCATCTCCGCAAAGGCCTGAGGGATACTGGCCACATTGCGCAGGATGAAGGCACTAGCCACGCCGTCGAATTCATCGTCGCCGAAAGGCAGACTCAGAGCGTCGCCCAGCACAAAGGTCACGCGATTCTTTTCCAGTAAAGAAACTTTGGCTTGACCCTGGGCCAGCATGGGTTGACAGAAGTCCAGGCCAACGACCAGACTCGCCCTCTCCTCCTGACCTAAAGCCAAAGCCAGGTCTCCGGTCCCGGTGCCCACGTCTAGGGCCCTGCCTCCTACGGGCAGGGCTGCCTGCCTGGCCACGAAGCGCCGCCAGCCCTGATCGCGCCCGAAGGTCATGAGCCAGTTCATCAGATCGTAGCGCCGGGCGATCTGGGCGAACATGGCCTCCACGAACCTTCCTCTAGGCTGACCACTTAGCTGAGCCATACATCCGAACCTTATTTGCCCAACTGGACCCAGCCGCAAAGACGTCGTTCCAGCCAGTCCAGCGCCAGGTAGATGGTAAAGCCCAACAGGCTCATGGCCAAGACCCCGCTGTACATCTCGGGGTAGGCCAGCCTTCCCCAGCCCTCCACCAGGATATAGTATCCCAATCCGGAGTTAGTGGCGAAGGACTCGGCGAAGAAGAGAACTGCCACGGCCGTCCCCGTGCTCACCCTTAAAGCGGTCAGGATAGCCGGCAAGCAGGCGGGCAAGTAGACGTAGCGCAGCAGTTGCCGCCGCCTGGCCCCCAACGATCGCACTGAGTAAATGAGCTCTGGCCGCACGCCGCTGGAGGCATCGCGCACCACCACCAGAACCTGAAAGAACAAGATCAGCGCGATGATGAAGACCTTCGAGCTCTCGCCTATCCCCAGGAAGAGCAACACAATGGGAAGGAGGACGATCTTGGGGATCGGGTAGGTGATGTAAATTAACGGCGCTGCCATCACATCCAACCGTTTGATCTGGCCCAGTACGAGCCCAATGGGGGCGGCCAGGCCCACGGCGATCAGGATGCTGGCAACGACCCTCCAAGCACTCACCGCGGTATGCCAAAGAAGACCCCGGGGCAGAGCCTGCACAAAGGCCGTCAGGACCGCCAGCGGGCCCGGCAACACTGGAGCCTGCACGGCCAGGGCCGCCACCTGCCAGGCCAGGAACAGGGATAGCGCCGCCAGGGCTCCTTCAGCCTTGCCCATCGTGCCCCACCCTCTCCACCGTTTGTCGCACCCTTTCGCAGGTCCGATAAAACTCAGGTTGGTCTCGGTAGCGCAACTGGCCAGCGAGGGGGTTATCGATGACGGTGCCCTGGGTTATCGGAGACAGCGGCAGGACCAGGATGTGCTTGCCGAGGAATACGGCCTCCTCGATGCTGTGGGTGACCAGCACACTGGTGAGGATCGATTCGATGCCCAGCTCGACCACCATGTTCTGAAGCCCCTCCCTGGTCAAAGCGTCCAGCGATGAGAATGGCTCATCCATTAGCAAGAGATCGGGCTCCAGGGCCAGGGTGCGCGCCACAGCCGCCCTCTGCCGCTGGCCGCCGGAAAGCTGGCTCGGGTATTGGGCAGACACGTCGGCGATGTCCAGCCGAGCCAGCCACTGTGTCACTATCGCCTGGCGCTGGGGTTCCCGGACACCCCGGATCGTCAGGCCCAAGGCTGTGTTCTGGTGTACCGTAGCCCACGGCAAGAGGCCGTAATCTTGCAAGATCAGCCCGGTCTGGCGTCGGGGCCGGCGCACCATCTGGCCGTTGACCAGCACCGCTCCCTCCTGTGGCAGGCGCAGGCCAGCCAGGAGATAGAGCAGCGTCGTCTTGCCGCAGCCCGAGGGGCCAATAATGGCCCACGACTCGCCCTTTTCCACCTGCCAGGAGAACCTCTGAAAGATCACCTCCTTGCCAGGATAGGCGAAGCTGACGTTCTCCACTCGGATCATAGGTCACGGCCTGGGCAGGAAGCCCGGTTCCACAAGCACCTTGTAAGACAGTTCGCCGGCCAGGAGTTTCCGGCCAGCCAACCACCTGGTCACCGCAGCCACCTCGCCTTCAGAGGGGACCGCGGCTCCAGGGAAGACCGGAACCTTGAAGCTGTCCCTCAGCGAGGGGGGGACCTTGCCCTTATCGACCATCAGGGCTCGATAGTTCTCTGGCCTGGAGTTTATCGCTCCCGCCGCCTGCTCATAGGCGATCAGAAACCTCCTCACTGCGTCCGGTTTCCGGCGGAGCGCCACCTGGCTGAACCGTACCACGCTCTGTCCAATACCGCTTTTAGCATCGTCGATCACCAGGGAAGCTCCCTGTTCCAGGGCCAGAGTGGCAAATGGTTCAGGCAAGGTGGCTGCCTTCACCTGGCCCTTGGCCAGCATCTCCATACGAATGGGTATCTTGGTCACCTCGGTTTTCTGGATCTCGGCGGGAGCAAGCCCTCCTCCCGCCAGCAACTGGTCAGTCACATACTCGATCACCGAATTGGTGGAAATGGCCACTTCCACGTTCCGGAGGCCGCTTACCGTCTGGATCCTCAAGCCCGGCGCAGCCAGAATAGCGAACATACGTTGCTCCGGGGTGGCCTTCATGGCGACGCGCACCACCTTCGTTCTCTCTTGATCCTTGTTAAAGAGGGCGGTGGCAACGAGATCGCTGATGTCACCATCGGTCTGGCCAGCCTGCAAAGCGGCATCTCGCTCCAGGGCGCTGGCGAAAGGGACTATCTCCACCCCGACGCCCTGCCGGGCGAAGAAGCCTTCCTTCTCTGCCACATAGACTGGCAGGGCGTCCAGTATGGGCAGTGTGCCGAACCTAAGGGATTGAGTTTCAACGGGAACGGGGCCACAGGCAATCACTATCGCTGACAAGAGAAGAAAAAACGCGGAGGAAAAGAAAAAGCGGACACTAGCCAACGGCATTTCCTTGCAGATTAGAGGCCTACGCACAATTGCCATCCTCCTCGTGACGTTTTGTACTATTTCATTTTAGAGCATCACTGGGGCGAAGTCAAGGTTTCCGGTGGGTTTTGACATGAGGGGCAAGCACGACAGATAGGAGAGGCATTCTTTACTAATAGAGATCCCGATCAGAGCTGCCTCTCGCGGTTAGGCCCAGAAAAGCAAAAACCCAGCTCTTCCTGAGTTCTTTACCAGTGAAAAGGCCAGGTGGTTGGGCACTTGGGCCGGCTCTAGGAGGCGCGGCATGCCCCTAATCCGCGCCGCCGCCCCCGCCGCCACCTCCCCCACCTCCGCCGCCCCCGCCTCCGCTCCACCCACCGGAGCTGGAAGGCGAGCTGGAAAACGTAGATGCGGCAGAACTCAGCATGGAGAAGAGCCCATCGCTCATGGCCTGAAGCCCGCCGAACGCGCCGTCGGTCATGCCCTGCAGGCCTGGAGCTCCCAGGCCACTGCCGCCGGCTGAACCTCCCCCACCCACGGTGGGGCCCTGGCTCTGGGCCGGTTCATAGCTGGGGTGGGCAATTATCAGCGGGGGATAGGTCTCGTACCAGGTAGGGGCGGGAGTGCCGATCCGAGCGAATCTGTTCACCCAACCCCGCTCAACGCCAAGGGCGATGGCATAGGGCAGATACCGGTCGAAAAGGCTCCTAGCCTCCTGAATGTTCCCATACTTCTCGATGTTTTCCAGGTAATTGCGGAAGGCCTTCCACCTGGCCGTCTCCAGAGCGCCCTTATCGGTCTTCCGAGGCATCACTATGCCGAAGACCATGATCAGGAACCCAACAGCCCCCAGGCTAAAGGAAAGGCATACCGCGGTGGGCACGGAGGCCGACACCGCGGGGACCAAACAGAAGGAGTAGATGCCCGTCAGGACCAGCACGGCCGCCCCCCCGAGAACGAAGTTTCGCCGCGTGGCCTCCGGGCTCTTAGTGAAAAAACCCTTTTTGATCGTCTCCGCATAGAGTTGCTCTTTAAGCTTGGGGATAGAGGTATAGAATTTCTCCCGCAAGTCCGAGAGGGCTATCATCTTGCTGCCGCCAAAGATGGCATCGATCAGGGTATTCTCGACCGGCCGGAGCCGTCGCTGCGGATCCAGGAGCACGAAGGTGAAGTCTCGACTTTCCCCTAAGAAATGCTTTTGCCTGGTTTCGGTGATCTTAATGACCCCTCGATGGGCCAGATCCACCATGCTGGCGACGATGTCCTTCATATCCGCTTTTTCGTCGATCAACGTTCCCACCACGCCAGCGGGGAGGTCGCTGGGAGGGGCGGCCAGGTATTCAGCCACAAAGCCGGTGGGCTTGTCTCGACCCCGCGAATACCACAGCGAGTACAATCCAAGGAGACTGCCCAGGGGGATGAACAGGGCCACCGCTACCGCCAGCACGGCGGCCAGCACAAACCAGGGGCGTGTCTTCTCCTCCCAGGCTCGTTGTTCGTCGAAGGCTTTCTGCCAGGCCGGTGGAGAGGCTTTAATCAGCCCATGGGGGAATTGGACCCGGACCTCTAACTCCACCCCTGGACCTAACTCCCCACTGGTAAAGGCTATAGTTTGGGCATCAACTATCTTGGCCTGGGCAGTGGCCCCATAAGAGGCGACCTTCAGTTGTTCGGCCGGAACCGGCACCGGCAGGTGAACTATGGTCTGGGTGGAGCGCACCGGCTTGCTGCGATAACTGCCAATGGCTTTCCACCACAATTGGTCACCGCCGTCGTACACCCGCAGGGCGCCCTTGACCAGGTACTTGATAGTGAAGGTCCGGGCAGCATTCTCAGTATAGGGAAACCACCAGTCGACCTGGAAGTTACCGCTCTCCGTCCGGGTGGTATAGCCACCAATGGTATCCGCCGTCGAGGGTTTGTACTTCTGCGGGCCCTCCCAGACCTCCACGTTGGCGATGGAGTCAAAGCGGTCCGTAGGGAGCCAGCGGTAGGCGTGATGAAAAGAGCCCTGGGTGAAGACGAATCTCTGCGTTTCTGCTATCTGCAGATCGCCGTTGGGCAGTACTGCTACGTCAACGTTAATGAATTCCCAGAAGTAGTCCTTGGTCTCGGCAGCCAACGCCACCGGACTCAGGGTTAAAATGGTCAGGGCCAGGAGGACATAGAGCCCCTTGCGCATGGCAGAGCTCTCCTTGCTATGGGTTTTCGACGGCGCCTGGTTTCTTGACTGGCACCTTGAGTGGGGTTTTCTTTACTAGTGAAACTGGGCACTGGCTAAGAGGCTTGATCCCAGGGCCATCAGCGCAGGCGAAAGACCACTCTCACTTTGCCGAACCAAAGCTCGTCGCCGTCTTTCAGCGGATACATCTGTCCGGGGGTGAGGGCAGCCTGGTTCAGGTAGGTGCGATTCCGGCTGCCAGCGTCCACGACAAAATAGGTGCCGCCCTGGCAGACGATCCGGGCGTGCTGGCGGGAGACCGATCGCCCCAGGTCCAGGGGCTGGAGGTCAACGTGCGGATACAGCCCCCTCTCGGGGTCGGCTCGCCCGATGGCGCATTCCGGTGCGGACACCGAGAACTGCTGTCCAGACTCTAAAGATACTAAGAGTGGCATGGCTGTGGTCACCGGCGCCGCGGGAACCGGAGGCCGCGGCGTTTCTTTGACCACGCCCGGCGAGGGTGCAGCCAGGCGGCAAACCCTGGCCAAGGCATCTTTGAGCACCAGCCGCATCTCCTCCGGGGTCTGGAAGCGCTGGGCCGGGTCCTTGGCCATGGCCTTTTGGACGATCTGGTCGATCTGTGGAGGGATCGTTGGATCCTGGGCAATCAGCGAAGGCACTGGGTCCGTCATATGCTTCACTACGACCATGGCCGCAGAGTCGCCCTGGAACGGAACCTTGCCGCTGAGCATCTCGAAGAGAACCGCTCCAAGACTGTACAGGTCTGACCGTATGTCCGCACTCTTGCCCTTCTCTGCCTGCTCCGGCGATATGTAATAGGGGGTGCCAATGAAGACGTTGGAGACAGTGATGCTGGAGAGCTCGCCCCCGCGGGCTGTGCCGAAATCCATTATCCTGACCCTGCCATCGGCATCCAGCATCAGGTTCTGAGGCTTGATGTCCCGGTGCACGATGCCACTCCGGTAGGCAGCCTGCAACCCCTCTGCCGCTTGTATGGCGATGTTCAGTGCCTTTTCCAGGGGCAGCTTGCCGCTCTTGGCCAGCTCCTCGCTGACCGGGCGGCCGTCTATGTACTCCATGGCCAGAAAATAGATGCCATCCTGGCAGCCAAAGTCGTACACCCGGACGATGTGGGGGTCATTGAGGTTCTTGATGATGACCGCCTCACGTTGAAAGCGCCTGATGAACTCGGCGTCTGTGGACAAGCTTTGGCTCAGCACTTTCAAGGCCAATATCTGATTGGTGTCCAGATTGCGGGCCATGTACACCGTGGATGTAGCCCCGCTTCCCACCTCGTCGATGATCTTGTACTTGCCGGCGAAGACCTTCCCAATCATAGTGCGCCCCACCCAAAGCCGCTACTTCTTTACTAGTAAGGAACATGGGTAAAGAACATGGCAGCCTGGGCATTATCTTTACTAGTAAAGAATGGCTCAAAGCACATGCCCGGACTTAATTATACCACAGTTTCTTTACTAGTAAAGAAAACTCCGCACGCAATGCCGCGTGTGTAACACCGTGCACCGGTTGTTCTTTACTAGAAAAGAACACTATGCTCGCAAGGCTTCCTTCCGCCTGAACAGTTTGTCGAGCCTTTCCTGCAGGGCAGCGAGCTTCTCCTTCTCCTTCTCCACCACGTTGGCTGGTGCGCGAGACACGAAACTGGCGTTGCCCAAGAGCGCCACTGCCCTGGCAATTTCGCTTTCGGTCGCAGCCATCTCCCGCTCCAGGCGGGCCTGCTCCGCAGCCAGGTCGATCATCCCTGCCAGGGGCAAGAGCACCTCGACCGTGCCCACCACCAAGCCCAGGGCCTGGGAGGGTTTCTCCGCCAGGTGGGGTGCAATGGCCAACCTCTCTGGATCCACCCGGGCCAGGGCAGCTATGACCGCTGCCTGATCGCCGAGCCACCCTGCGTTAGAGCCAGCGGCGATGAGGGCGGCAATGCGCCGGTTGGGCTCCACCTCGAACTCCACCCGGGCATTTCGAATCGCCCGGACGATCTCCAGTACCAGGCCCATCTCCCGCTCAGCCGCATCATTATAGTATCGCTCCTCTGCCTGCGGGTAAGGTGCCACCATGATCGAGCCTCTCCCTCCTTCTTTGCTAGTAAAGAGAGCAGGTTCCCCCGGGAGGTTAGGGAGGACCATGGCCGCCGCTTTGCTAAAAAGCAAGTGCTGCCATATCTCCTCCGTGACAAAGGGCATAAAGGGGTGCAGGAGCCGAAGGGTGCGTTCCAGCACGTAGAGCAAGATGCTCATGGTGGCTGCCCTTGCCTCCGGGTCGTGGCCGTACAGCCGGATCTTGCTGGCCTCGATGTACCAGTCGCAGAACTCGCCCCATAGGAACTCGTAGATCTGGCGCCCGGCCTCGCCGAACTGGTAGTCCGCCATGAGCCGGTCGACCTCGGCACACAGCCGATGGTGCCGGCTCAAGATCCATTGGTCCGGCAGGAGGAGCCTCTCCTCTGGGATTTCCTGCACAGGCAAGGGCTTTACCTCTTCCTTATTCTCGATTGCCTGCAACACGAAGCGTGCCGCATTCCACAGCTTATTGGTGAAGTTGCGGCTGTTCTCCACCTTCTGCCGCGAAAGTTTCATATCGTTGCCTGGGGTGCTGCCAGTGACCAAGGTGAAGCGCAGGGCATCGGTGCCGAACTCGTCCATCACGTCCAGGGGGTTCACCACGTTGCCCTTGGTCTTGCTCATTCTCATTCCGCGTTCGTCGCGGATCATGCCGTGGAGGTAGACCGTGTCGAAGGGGATGTCCCCGGTGCACTCCAGCCCCATCATGATCATGCGCGCCACCCAGAAGAAGAGGATGTCGTATGCCGTCTCTAATACACTGGTTGGGTAGAAGTACTTGAGATCATCGGTCTCCTCCGGCCAGCCCAGGGTGGAGAAGGGCCACAAGGCAGAGGAAAACCAGGTGTCCAGGATATCGGGATCCTGGCGTACGCGGTCGCTCCCGCACTGCAAGCAAGCCGGGAGGGTTTCCTCCACGGTGACGCTCTCCTTTCCGCAGGCATCGCAGTACCACACCGGGATGCGGTGTCCCCACCAGAGTTGCCGGGAGATGCACCAGTCCCGGATGTTCTCCATCCAATTGTGGTAGATCTTGGTGAAGCGCTCCGGGATAATGCGGATGCGGCCGTCCCTCACGGCAGCAATGGCCGGCAGAGCCAAAGGCTTTGTCTTCACGAACCACTGCTCTGATATCGATGGCTCCAGGATGGTGTCGCACCGCTGGCAATGGCCAATGGCGTGAACGTAATCCTCGACCTTTGCCAGGAGCCCCTGGCCTTCCAGATGGGCCACCAGGGCCTTGCGGCAGGCGAAGCGGTCCATACCCGCATAGATCCCGGCATACTGGTTCATGGTGCCATCGGGATTCATAACGTTTATGAACTGTAGTTTATGGCGCTGGCCTATTTCGTAATCCGTGGGGTCGTGGGCCGGGGTCACCTTCACCGCCCCCGTGCCGAAGGACGGGTCCACCGACTCGTCGGCGATGATGGGTATAGTGCGTCCCAGGACGGGCAGGATGGCGTAGCGCCCCACGACATCCTTGTATCTCTGGTCACCGGGGTGAACTGCCACCGCCGTATCGCCCAGAATGGTCTCCGGCCGTGTTGTAGCCACGGTCACGTACTCATCGTCACCGCCGGTCAGGGGATAGCGCACGTAGTAGAGTTTGCCTCTCTCCTCCTCGTGCACCACCTCCAGGTCCGAGACCACAGTGCCGCAGCGAGGACAGCGGTTCGCCAGATACTGGCCCCGGTAGATCAAGCCCTTGTTATAAAGGCGCACGAATGATTCACGCACCGCTCGGGAGAGGCCAGGGTCCATGGTGAAGCGCTCCCGGCTCCAGTCGCAGGAGGCGCCCAGGCGCTCGTGCTGTTTCTTGATGATGCCGCTGTAGCGCTCCCGCCAGGCCCAGCCCAGTTTGAGAAACCATTCCCTCCCCAGGTCCTGCCTGGCAAGAGACTTTCGGCCAGGAGGGGGTGGGAAGCCTATGTCTTTCAAGAGGCCGTCCATCTCCGGGCTGCGGCTGGTCAGACCTTTGTCGATGACGTAATGCACGGCGATGCTGGCATGGTCGGAGCCAGGCAACCAGAGGGTGGGGTCTCCCTTCATGCGGTGCCAGCGGATCATGATGTCCTCGATGGTGTCCACGATGGCGTGGCCCAGGTGGAGCTCGCCGGTCACGTTGGGCGGCGGCATGGAGATGACGAAGGGCCTTTTGTTAGGGTCGATCCTAGGCTTGAAGAAGCCACCCTTCTCCCAGAACTCGTACAGTCGGCCCTCCACCTTCTTCGGGTCGTAGGCCTTCGGCATCTCTTTGGCCTTAGTCAATGTTTCCATCATACCTCACCTTTCTCGTTTAGGGTTCCCAGGAAGGCCTGTCTCACGTTGGCTTTTCGCCTCTTCTTGTTGGAAACAAAAAGCCCCTTCATCACAAGGACGAAGGAGCTCGTGGTACCACCCTGGTTCCTGTCAAAGGCTGAGCCACCGCCTGGCAACTTTCTTTACGAGCAAAGAAGCAGGTGTCGCCCCGGGCTAACTGACAACCCTTGACAGCTTATTGGGCTATAACGGGCCAACCCGTGCCGGTCTACTGGCCTTGTTTGTTTACTGGTAAAAGAACCTGGTCAAACAGGCTTTCGATCGGCCGACTCCCAAGCGACCTTCGGCAGCTCTTGCTGGGGAGGGCTTACACCCGGTGGCCCCCCCTCGCTATCAGCCTCCAGCAGCCTACTCCTCTTGTTCCCAGTCGTATGCTTATTGCCATCCGTAGTTTAGACGATTTACGGAGAAAAGTCAATACCTGGTGGGCATTCCCTTGACGCTGGGGAGAGAGGAGACTATAATCAAGGTAGCCCAGGCTGCGTTTTCGGGATAACCCCTACAATCGAAGTAACAGTTAAACGACCTGCCTATTGCCCGCTCGTGAGAGCGAAGGGCTCGCCTGGTCTAACCCTTCGGGCTTGAGCCCGTCAGGGCGAAGCCTCGGCGAGCCTTTTTGCTCTTGTTGGAGAGATGCGTTTTCAGGGAAGTTCCCATGCGCGTCGGGCACAATAAAAGTTAGAAATAATGAGGTAGAAGCCCAATCGTATTGGGCGCGCTAAAACAGCTTTTGCCGCCACAGCTTGTTGTATTGGTGTGGCCGAGAACAAGTTCTCACCTCCTTTTTCGGCTGTTTTCAACCTGGAGGGACGAGAATGAAAGCAAAGGTCTCTGCGTTCTTCCAGCGCCCCGCTTGGGTCGTGGCGGTCGTGATTGCGATCGCGGTGATCGTCTGGGGTGCCTCCCTCTACTCCATCGCCAGCCAGATCGGCCGCCCCTTTCCCGGCTTCTTCTACTCCGCAGACCGGATCGTCAGCGGCTTCACCCCACAAGATTTCACCGGCTGGCAGGCGGGCCTGCGCCCCTGGGACCGCATCGTGGCGGTGAACGGGCAACACTGGCGGGAGATGCGCCGCCTGGTGCGGGAGGCAGGTATCGGCGGCACCCTGGTCTACACCGTGGAGCGAGGCAACCAGCAGCTCCAAATCGCCGTGCCGACGATGGAGTTCACCCCCGATATCATATTGCGCTTCATCCCTGGCTACCTCTTCGTTGGCCTCCTCTGCGTGGCCGTCAGTATCTTCGTCTACGTTCGCAACCCCAGCAGCCGGCTCACCCGCTATCTCCTCCTCTACCTTTCGTCTTACGCAGGCTTCCTGATGGTATGGGAGTACTTTCTCAGCCAGCAGAAGTGGACGGCGTACCTCCTCCAGCCGTGGATAGGTACAATCTGCGCGGCAGGGTGGATCTTCTTCTGGAGTTTCCCTGCCGACCGCGCCCGCAAGGAGTTCCTGGTCCGCTGGCCTTTGATCCCGGCCTTCGTAGCCCTGGCCATCGCCGCCACGGTCTATTTTCCCGCACTCTTCTTCCTGGCTTCTCGCCTGGACCGGCCAGATTGGTGGCGCTTCTATACCCTGTCGGCCACCTGGGGATCCTTCCTGATCTTCGGGGGCGGGACAGTTCTCAACAAGACCTTGCCCCCGCTCCAGATCATCCTGCGGAAAGACACCCCGCCGCTGATCCGGCAGCAGGCCCTGGCGCTTCTCGCCGGTATCGGTCTGGGCATAAGCGGTTTCGTCCCCTTCTTCTGGGCTCCCTTTGCCATCCACTTCTCACCACCAGCCAACCCTCAGTGGGGTGGTGTCATCGCAGCTCTCTACCCCCTCTCCATCGGCTACGCCATCTTGCGCTACCAACTCTTTGACATTCGGGTGGTCATTCGTAAGGGCTTGGTCTACTCGTTGCTGACGGCCACCCTCACCGCCGTCTTCCTGCTCCTCTCGCTGCTTACCGGCTACCTCTTCCAGGGTCTAACCGGCCAGCAATCCTTCCTGGTGGTCCTCCTCCCCGCGCTGTTCGTCGCCGCCCTCTTCCAGCCGGCCCGGGGACGCATCCAGACCTTCGTGGACCGGGCCTTCTTCCGCCGGGAGTACGAGGCCCGCCAGACCCTGACCGCCTTCAGCCGTGGATTGAGCACCCTGCGCGGTAGGGAAGAGGTGGTGCGCCTGGTGCTGGACACGGTGACCGAGACCCTGGGATCTGAAGGGGCCACTCTATGGCTTCTGGATGACGGCCAGTACCGTCCGGCTGGATCTTCTCAAAAAGCGGAGAAGACTTCCGAAGTCTCTGAGACTTCGGAAGTCTGGCTGCCACGTCCGGCCCAGAGCGGGCTGGCTGTCTGGCTGGCCCGGGAACGACGGCCCCTGGTGGTGATCCCCGACGACCGCTCGCCCCAGGCCGAGGACCTGCGCCGGGCCGAGGCGACGCTGGCCGTGCCCCTCCTGGCCGGCGAAAAGCTGTTGGGCATCCTGGCCCTGGGGGAGAAGCGCTCCGGCGACCTCTACACCCAGGACGACCTGGACCTTCTCACCACCCTGGCCCACAGTGCGGCACTGGCCCTGGAGAACGCCCGCCTGCACGAGGAGCGGCTGGCCATCCTGCGCCAGCAACTGGCCCAGGTGACGGCGGCCCAGGAGGAGGAGCGGCGGCGCATCGCACGAGAACTGCACGATGGGGTGGGGCCCGCCCTGGTCAGCCTGAACATCCGCCTGCGCACAGCCCACAAGCTCCTGGAACAGGATCATCCAGCTGCTTTGGAGATCGAGGAGTTGGCTGAGCTGGCCCAGGCCAACATCCAGGACATCCGCCGCCTGATCTACGATCTGCGGCCAGCGGTGTTGGACGAATTGGGGCTGGTGCCGGCCTTACGCGAATACCTGGCTCGCTGCCAGCAAGAGCATGGCCTGGCCATCGAGTTCGCTGCTGATGAAGGCGAACGGCTGCCCGCCCCTGTGGAGACGGCCCTCTTTCGCATCGTCCAGGAGGCGTTGAACAACGTGGTCAGGCACGCCCAGGCTCATCGGGTTGACGTAGCCCTGATGCGCGATGAGGCTCACGCCACCCTGCGTGTCGCCGACGATGGGCAGGGCTTCGACCCTCAGTCGCCCCGTTCCGCCATGCATCTCGGGCTGTGGAGCATGCGGGAGCGGGTGGGGCAGCTCGGTGGGCAGATTGAGGTGCAAAGCGCACCAGGCCGGGGGACGGTATTAGTCATGCGGGTGCCCATTCAAGCGGAGGCAGTAAGGACATGGACAAGATCAGTATCTTGATCGCCGACGACCATACCCTCTTCCGTAAAGGCATCCGCAAGATGCTGGAGGCAGAGGAGGATGTGCTTGTGGTTGGCGAGGCTGTCACCGGCCGCTGGGCACTGGAGCAGGCCCGGGCACTGATGCCAGACATCATCCTCATGGACATCAAGATGCCCGGCCTGGACGGCGTGGAAGCGACCCGCACCTTACGCCGGGAGATGCCTCACGTGGGCATCATCTTCTGCACCATGTTCGAAGATGACGAATGCGTTTTCGCCGGGCTCAAGGCCGGCGGTCGAGGCTATACCTTGAAGGAAGCCGATCCCGGAGACCATGCTGCGGGCCATCCGTGCCGTGGCGCACGGGGAATCGCTCCTCAGCCCCACCATTGCCCAGAATGTGCTGCGTCAGTTCGCTGCCCTGCCCGGCGAGGAACCGGCCGGCCGCACTCCCTTCTGCGATGACTTGACCGAGCCAGATTTCACTTGTTTATATTCGCTTCCAGAAGTTGCCGTGCTGCCTTCACGTGCTGTTGCATCGCCTGCGCGTCTTTGCGGATAAAAGCTTCGTTCACAGCTTTGAGTTCTTGCAACACTTGCTCGTGTATGCCGCCGCTCAGATTATTCTTGTGCTGGTCAAACCATATATCCACGTCTGTCCACTCAAAGTAATGCGCAATGCACTTCGGGCAGTCCTTCGCGGGAATGGTTGAATTGTCTAGGTGATGGCGCCATTCTTCTATCAGGGCATCTATGGACTTGCCATACGCTTTCTCTGCTGCGAACCAGCCGTTGACGTCATCGTGCATTTTCCGGAAAGCGGCTACCCCGTACGTCTCAATCAAATATTTAACGAAAGAGCCACTTTCATAGTACGCACGCATTAGCTCAAAGGTGATAGCTGGGGATGTGCGATCCGGTTGTCCTATAGGGAACTTCCACAGATCCACCCATTTGTTGGCTCTTAGCAGCCCGATGCTCCAACTGTCAGCAGAGATCTGAACGTCGGCCCTATATTCTCCCGCCGGGAATCGTTCCTGCATGTACATCGCCAGGCCCTCTTCCATCCATTGCGGGCCATAGCACCTGGTGAGCACATGTGTGAACTCGTGTGGAATACCGGCATAATCGCGGTCTATAGCCTCCTTTCTAAGCGTAATCACTCCAGTGGGTGACCCGGTCCCGCCGCTTTTAATTGGGAGTCCGATGTAGACGCGGATAGGGGAATCGGGCGGCTCATACCCCAGAAAAGCCGGGATATCGCGCCACGCAGCTTCGAGATAATGACTGGCGGAAAGAACCTGTGTAAATGACACATCAGCGGTGTAGTAGATCGTGAAGTGCTCTATTTTGTACTCGGTATAGAATGAAGCCGTTGGGCTTGGTATCGGTGGGCACGCAGACGGTAAGATGGTGCCGGGCGTCGTCGCTATCAGCGCTTCGGCAGGTTGTATCGTTGGCGCGGGTGTTGGTCCGGTCGGGGCTGGCACGGCGCAACTAACCAGTAACCCACCTACCAGTACCCATACCAACATGGCAGAAATGCGATGTTGCGAAGGCGTAGAATCCTCCATAGAACAGGCAAGGTTTACTTGTTGACATTTGCCTCCAGAAGGTGCCGCGCTGCCTCCACATGCTGCCGCATCGCCTGTGCGTCGAGGCGATCAATGAGAGCTTCATCAACAGCCTGGAGTTCTTTGGAGATTTGCTCTCGGATCTCACTACTCAGTTTATCTTTCTGCCGATAAGCCCCCATATCGATATCTACGCGCTCAAGATAGGCTGAGATGCAATCCGGACATTCCTCAGGAGGAATAGTAGATGCAGCCAAATGTTGTCGCCATTCTTCGAGCAACGCGTCTACAGATTTGCCGTATGCCTTCTCCGCTACGAACCAGCCATTAATGTCGTCGTGCATTTTCCAGAAGGCAGATGTCCCGTAGGTCTCAATCAGGTATTTGACAAAGGAGCCACTTTCACGATAGGCGCGGAATAGGTTAAAAGACTGAGTCGGGTCCGTCACTTCTGGGATACCGATAGGCCATTCCCATAGTGTCACCCATTTATTCGCTTTCAACAGGCCGACACTCCAACTATCGGCAGAGATTTTTCCCGAGCGCTTCTCGGCGAGGGGAAATTTCTCTGCCATGCAAACAGCCAGCCCCTCTTCCATCCACTGCGGTCCCGAGTACTTGGTTAGTACATGGGTGAACTCGTGCGAGATGGCGCTATATCCTCCTCCTTTCAGAGTGTCCGGGTGGAGCACGATAACGCCGCTCGGTGTCCCCCAGTTAGCTGATGTGCGAAGTCCGGCGTACATACGAATAGGGCGAGAAGGCGGTTCGATGCCAAGAAAAGCCGGGATGTCGCGCCAGGCAGCTTCCAGGTAGTTCGCAACGGTAACCACTTGAGTAGGTGATATTTCTGCCGTGTAGTAGATGGTGAAATGTTCTTTCTTATATTCGGTATAAAATGAATCTGTCGGGCTTGCCGATGGAGAGATGGACAATGGGATGGGAGCGGGCGTCGTCACTGTCGGCGTCCCAGCAGGTTGTATCGTTGATACAGGTGTCGGTTCAATCGGGGCCAGTGCCGTGCAGCCACCTAGCAATCCACTTATCAGCACCCACAGGCCCAAAAGATTCGCCAGTGCCAACGTAACAGAAATGCGATGCTGAAAAAGCATAGAATTCTCCATCAATTGCAGGATCGCACTTCAGCCCCTGCCACGGATGCTGACTTCTCTCCGACAACTTGCTGGAACCGGACACGAATAGCGAACTCAATCATTGCCTGCATCATCTGACAGTCAGATGGCGAGGGCATACGCAAGTCTCCATTGTCCCTAATAAATAATATCTTATCACACCATCTCTTACAAAACTCTTACGAAAATGCCAAAAATGGCCCAACATTTTTGAATTTTGGTGAAGTTTTACGATTTTTTCTGAAATCTTTGGCTCAAAACCAAGGCGGCAATAAAAAACCGCTTTGCTAGAAGCGGTCTAATCTGGTTCTGTGTCATTCAGTACGCTCGCTCGCCTCTCTAGTGCCGATGTACTCGATGATGGAGCTTACGGGGTCTGGCATGTGTTCTCTCTACAGGATTAGGTAAGTCCATAGACAGTACCCCTGGAGCTTCTCCCTACCCCAGCGGGGATACTCCTCCCGGAGGGCTTGGATCCACTGCACTGTGGCCAGGGGTGTCTGGGGCTGCCGCACCAGCCAGGGTCGGCGGCTTCTGGTCTCCAGACACCGAATTCCCATAGCAGCATGGACATGGGCCCATCGGCTGACAGTATCAGATCTGAATCCGATGTGGCGGGTTGTCCGGGCCTCTTAAGATTGCCCCAAATTCCCTATTCAGCGCTGAGACGATGCCTTGCTGGGCCTTTGCCACCTCCTCATCGGTCAGGGTGCGCTCTGGGGCCTGATAGGTTATGGAGTAGGCCAGGCTACGCTTGTCCGGCGGTATGGGCTCGCCTTGATACACGTCGAAAAGCCTGGCCTCTTTGACCAGCCTCCCTCCCGCTCGCAGTATGACCTCCAGCACCTTTTCGGCGGGTATGGCGGCGTCCAGAATCAACGCGATGTCCTGCACTACCGCCGGGAATCTGGGCAACGGTTGATACTGGCGGGAGGTGGTGGCGTACCCGGTGAGTTTCTGGAAGTCCACCGTCAGCAGGTAGGCTCGCTGTTTGATATCGAAGTTCTGCCTGACTTTAGGATGGACCTCGCCCAGGATGCCCACTGCCTCCTCTCTTTCCCTGGAAACCTGTCGTCTGGAGCTTGTGGACTCGGGTCGCACGGCCAACACTGCCGTTCTTCCGGGGTGAAAGGTAGGATGATGAACAGGAATAACCCGATAGGCTCTGATGCCCATTCGCCCCAAAAGCACCTCGAGAACACCCTTCAGGTCGAAGAAATCGTTCTCCTCCTTGACCCCCCAGGATCTACCAGTGCGGTACTGGCCCATGGCGAGGGTCAGGACACGGCGCTCCTCGGGCAGGTCCTGGCCCCTGGGGAGATAGATCCGGCCCAACTCAAAGAGGTGGACATCCCGGTCAGTGTGGCGCAGATTTCGTTCCAGGGTTTCCAGCATGGAGACCAGGGTGGTGGTCCTGAGCGCCTCCGCCTCGGCAGACAGAGGATTGGCCACCAGCAAGGGAGGCTCCTTTCCTAGTAAAGAATCAATGGCCTCCAGGACGATGAAGGGGATTAGGGGGGCTTTGCCCCGCTTTAGTGTTGCGGCACCGGCGTCTTTACTAGTAACGAGTCTCCCTCCCAGCAGGAGCTTGTCCGTGCCCTGTTTATTTACTAGTGAGTAAGTGATGACCTCGTTGAACCCGGCTCCGGTCAGGACATCCCGGGTCACTTCTTCCCAGGCTAGCTCTTGTGGGGCCTCGTAGGTCGGCATGCTCCCAGAGAGCATGGTATCGGGTATCCGGTCGTAGCCCAGCAGGCGCGCCACCTCCTCCACAACGTCGGCGGGGATGTTGATGTCCCTGCGCTGATACGGTGGCATGGCCCAGACATAGTCACCCTCCACGCTGCACTGGAAATCCAGGGCTTCCAACGCTCGCACTATCTCCGGCACGGGGAGGGTGATGCCCAGGAGCCGCTTCACCTCCCCCACCGGGAGGCCAACTGGCTGGCGGTCATAGGGCATGGGATAGGCGTCAGCCACCCCTTTGGCAACCTGCCCCCCGGCCAGATCCTGGATCAGCCGCGTGGCCCGGCGGGCAGCGGGCACCGTCCCCTCGGGCGAGAGGCCCTTCTCAAACCTCTTCTGGGCCTCGCTGGGGATCTTGAGGGCCCGGGCCGTGCGGCGGATGCTGGGCGGGTTGAAATTGGCCGACTCCAGGAGGATGTTAACGGTATTCTCGGTGACCTCGCTCTCCAGGCCACCCATGACGCCGGCAATGGCAACCGGTCGCCGTGCATCGGCGATGACCAGCATGTCCGGGGTCAACTCTCGGAGGACGCCATCCAGGGATACGATGCTCTCGCCCGTCCGGGCCCGGCGCACGATGATCCTCTTGCCGCCGATCAGGTCATAGTCGAAGGCGTGCAGGGGCTGCCCCATCTCCAGCATTACGTAATTGGTCACGTCAACGATGTTGTTGATGGGGCGCTGGCCTGCCGACCGGAGCCGGTCCTGCAGCCACCGGGGGGACTCGCCAACCCTCACCCCCCGAATGACCGTGGCCGAATAGCGGGGGCACAGGTCAGGGTCTTCGATAGCCAGATCTACGAGACTGGATACCTCCGGTTCCGTCTCCGGATAGTCCAGCCTGGGCGCGCGAACCGCTACCGGTTGGCCGTCGGCGCCGTGCATCCTTTGGATGGCCGTCACCTCACGAGCGATGCCCAGGAGTGACAGGCAATCTGAGCGATTGGGCGTAAGCTCGAAGTGAAAGACCACGTCGCCCAGATAGTCGGCCAGGAGCATGCCCACCGGGGCATCTGGTTCCAGGATGAGAATGCCGGTGTGGTCGTCGGAAAGCCCTAGCTCTTTTCCCGAACAGACCATTCCCTCGGATAGGATGCCTCGCATCCTGGTGGGTTTGAGGGTGATCGTCGTCGTGCCGTCACCGTGCCCGTCGATCAACGTGGCACCCGCAAGGGCCACCGGCACCTTGTCTCCGACCTTGATGTTGAAGGCCCCGGTCACCACGGTGATCGTCTTGCCACCATAATCTGCGGTAACCAGTTGCAGGCGGTCGGCATTGGGGTGGGGCCGGAGTTCGGCGACCACGCCCACATAGATTTTGTCCCAGCCGACGCCAATGCGGTCCATGCTGGCCACCTCCACGCCGCCCATGGTCAGGCGGTGAGCCAGCTCGTGGGGAGGGATGCGAATATCGACATAGTCCTTCAGCCATTTCAAGGAAACTTGCATGGGTTTCTCCTATTTGAATTGGTGCAAGAACCTTAGATCGTTGGCATAAAAATATCTCAAGTCCTCTATCCCATACTTCTGCATGGCGATGCGCTCCGGACCCATGCCGAAGGCGAATCCGGTATACCTGGTGCAATCATAGCCTACCCCTTCCAGCACCCTTGGATGCACCATCCCCGCACCCATTAGCTCGAGCCAGCCGCTGTTCTT
>JBFMCB010000029.1:0-22923 GCA_040754915.1 Chloroflexota bacterium
ACCCGGTGAACCTGTACGACCGGATCCAGCAGCAACTAGACAAGGTCTGGAAGATGCACGCGATCTGGTCCAGACCAGGGTAAGATTCTTACGTGAGTCAACGAATGCCCCAAAGTAAGATTCTTACGTGAGTCAACACGGCCCCGACGTAAGCTACTGCTTCCAGGATAAGGTCATCTCGGTGCTGGTCACGACGCGGAGCCCTCGCAGCCAGACCCAGCCCCAGCCACCGCTCTGGGCGTAGGTGTACGGCGCCGGGACCCCGTCTTTGGTGACCACGATGTCCTTGGCCCCAGCCGGCAGGGGCCCCAGCCGGAGGTCCAGATTCGCGATGGGGGCGCTCGATGTGACCCGCATGGAAAGCCGCTCCGGCGACTGGCGCTCCAGGGTATAGCTGAGCAGGGGAGGCTCTGGGCCGCCCACCAAGGGGAAATCCTGCACCTGGATCTGGGACCAGCCCAACGGTAGCCGGGGGAGGAGCCTCACCGTGGGGTGGCCCAGGAGATCTACGCCGGCCACCAGGCTGATGGCCTTCAGGACCTCGGCCTCCTGGACGGCATTGCCCAGGTCGCCGGTGCGATACCAGTAGGCCCCCGAAGGGTGCACCGCCACGCCCTCCGGGACCAGGTAGGGCCGATGGCGGGGATAATAGGAGTATTCGGCCAGGTTCTCCAAGGCCCAGGTGGCGTTGGCCATGTCGTCCATCAGGAGCGCCGCCTGGGTGATGAAGCCCTGGCCGTAGCCCATGACCCGGGCGCTGTTGGTGCCCGAGGGCAAGGCGAGCTGGCGGCGGTAGGTATTGGCGTTGATCTCCCGGTATGGAGGTCCGACGCTCGAGGGCTCGTAGCCCCACACGTCGGCGAATACGTTAATTGGCCCCAGGGACTCGTGGGCGTAGCCCCAGTTCCACGCCACCGCCCGCCAGCTTATCCCAAATCGAGGGTCTATCTCGGTCAAGGATGCCGCAAGGCCCTGCTCCAGGGCCTGGATGGACCTGGTCCAACGGGTGATGCGCTCAGTGTCACCGACCAAAAAGGCCATGTGCCGGGCCGCCTGCAGGGCCTGCAGGGCGATGTAGTTGGAGTATACGTCATAGCCGCCGTCGTGGGCGGACTCGCTCTCAGTATATAGGACATCCCTCGCCCGCGAAAATGCTGGATTGTCCAGTTGGAAGCAGTACCACTCCGCAGCGTCGGCGATGAACGGCCAGCGCTCCTTTAGCCACGCCAGGTCCTGGTTCCGGCGCAGCCAGGCCTGGTAGTGCGCGAGCAAAAGAAGCCCGTGGCCGTCGTTCTCCTGGTTGTCATCGCCTTTCCGGTCGATGTCCAGGAAGTTGGGGATGTTCACCACCGTGCCCCAGTGGGCCGGGACCCGCTGGCCGTCTCGGTTGATCTTGGGATAGCCCCGGGGCAGGTCATAGAGATGGCTGTCGGCGTATCCCAATGCCTTGTCGGCCTCGTCCACATATCCCAGGCGCAGAAGCTCCAGGAGCGCTCGGCCCATGTCGCGGGACCAGGCCTGGTCGTAGAACGAACCCGCCTTGGGTTTCCAGGTGCCATTGCCCTGGTACCAGCTCCAGTTGGGCGAACCGGCGGTGGAGGTGTGAAATGTGCCATCGCCATCGATCTTCGACAAGAGGTCGCTGAGGCTGTGAAAGTAGACGTTGGTCAGGATGTCGGCATAGACGGCGCCCTGGAAAACCACCCGGGGCCCTCGGAAGCTCTCGGGGATGGATAGCGGCACCGAGGCGGGGAGATCGGCCATCGTGGTGTAGAGGAACGGGCGAAGCCTTCTTAAGGGCGTCTCGTAGGCCCGGCCGGCGACCTCTTCCGGCGCGATGCTACGCAGGCTCGGTTTAACAAAGGAACCCTCCAATGGGACGATGGAGTTCAAAGACAGGCCGGCCCGGGCCTGGATGGTGACGGCAGAGAAGAGGGGGAACCCCTGAATTCGAGGATTGTCCACGAACCGCAGGGCCCTGATGACCTTGGACCGCGGCGCGTACGACCAGAGGAAGGCCCAAGCGGGTTGGGAGCCGGCAGGGTAGAGGCGCAGCGCCTGGTCCAGGGCCGCCCTGGCCCCAGGGTCCGAGGCGAAGGGCTCGGGGTACGGCGCCTCAGGGCCCAGACGGTAGTTATACCACCACAGGTTCCAGCCGAAGACCAGGGGAATGGGATCCTCCTGGCCGTCCTGGTAGATCACCCGGACCTCCCCGGCCTGGTCGCCGACGAACTGCCGGTCCCCGGTGTCGCCGTAGGCATCGTAGGCGTCCCACCATCCGACCCCATGATCGAAGGTGCTGGTTCCGCCCAGGAAGTAGAGCCGCTCCGCCCTTATACCAATGGGGGCTTCGTAGCCGGTGTTGTGATAGAGCGGTATCTCGCCGACGCGCAAGGGCACCCCCTGGGCGGTCAACTCCTGGCCCAGCGGCCGGCCCGCCGGCGCCAGGCTTTGTCCCCACCAGCTTGCTCGGCCAGCAACGGGCGCGATCTCCAGGTAGTACTGGCCAGGGGGCTGGGACGGAACGGCGAGTTCGACCCACTCCCGGGGCGAGGACATGGTCAGCACTCCCCTGGCCAATCCCTCGCCTCGGGGTCCTCCCCGGCGCAGATTGAAGTCCAATCGGACGGCCGGGAAATCAGCGGACTCGAGGAAGGCGGCCACACCCCAGAAGTCCTGGGGCGCGCGAAAGACCATGCCCAGGGAATGCCCGGCTTCCAGGTCTCGCCCCTGGCCGTATTCCCAGAAGAGCACTTGAGTCTTCTTCTCCGGGGTCAGATGGAAGGTGAGCCGAAGGGAACGCAGCTGGTCCGGGAGACCCTGGCCATCGGCGTAGGCCAGCGGAGCGGTAGCGGGAAGCCGCAGGGCGTAAAATGAGAGGGGCGAAGTGCCAGGGCCGCCGGGCAGTTCGCAGCCAGCCAGCAAGAACGATAACAGGATGCTGAAAGCTGACGCGGGAATGATTTTCGATTTCTGATTTTCGATTTTAGATTTGACAATCGGCAATCGCAAGTCCTTAAGGCCCCCGACCAGGGCTCAGGGCACTCTAGACACCTACTTCTCTATCCGGATCTCCGTCAGAGAGAGGGCGTTATCTGGAGCAAGCCCGGAAGCGGTCTTGATCTCAAGTCGCTGGCCCGAGGCCGGATCGTACATGCCCACAACGACCAGGTATTCTCCGGGTGCCATCTCCCCGGGCAAAGGGATGACGTGCTGGTCACGGATGATCTCCCCCTTGACCCAACTGGTGGTGGGCAAGAGGCCCAAGCCGGGCTGTCCATCGTGCTGGGCCGCCAGACGCCCTTGAGAATCGATCACGTGGACGAATACCGTATAAGATACATCCAGGCCCTTCAGGGATTGCCAGTAAAGGGTGAGCCGTAGCGCACCCCCCGGCCCAAGGGCTTTGGCGCCAATGTCGTAGCCGATCAGCCTGATGGCATTGCCAACCTGGGCTTCCAGGAGGTTCTCTATTCTCGGCGGCACGAAGGTCCGGGGCCGGCTTTTCACTCTCGCCATCCCCAGGTCCACCCAGTCGCCGCTGCGGCGGGTCCAGCGTATAGCGGTAAGCCGCTCCTTGTTGTCAGCGGAGACGTACATGCCGACGATGAGTCGGTAGTCGCCATCGGGTATGTCCCCTGGCAAACGGAGGTGCTGCTGGTCTCGTACCACCTCGTCCCGAAGCCATCGGGAGGTGGGATAAGAACCGCCCAGGGGTTGGCTGTCGCGCCCGGCCACCAACCTGCCTTCGCCGTCCAAGAGCTGCAGGAATACCACGTGATCTTGCAGGGGCCGGCGAAGGGCCTGCCACAATAAGGTCACCACCAGGTCGTCGCCCGGCTGGAAGGAGTCGCCGGCCAGGCCATAGCCATAGAGCGAGATCTCATTGTCCAGGTTGCCCCAAACCACCTTCTGTATGCCCAACGCCTCCAGAGAGTCGGACTCCATCCAGCCGGGAATGGTGAGATCCTTGCCGTGCGCGGGCGCCTTCAAGGGAAAAGACTCCAGGGCCGGCGCTGGCCAGGGACGGAGCACCTTCACCGGTCCCAGCGTCACCAAGGGCTCGCGGTCGGTGCTGCCCGATGCCTTCAGCCCCTGCAGGGTAGAGGACGAATAGACCGTTACGACCAGGTTATACTCGCCCGGGGGGGTGCCCAGGAGCACTGGCAGGTCATAGGTGTCTGTCACCACCTCGCCCGGACGCCAGGCACTGACCGGATAACCGCCGCGGACCGGGGTGCCGTCCCTCTGACCCACCAGGAGCCCCTGGGGGCTCACGAGCCGCAGAGACACCTGGTAGTTTTGGTCCAGTCTCCTGGGTGTCTGCCAGTACAGGGTCACCCGGAACTTCTTGCCCGCCACCACCCCCACCGCCGGGTTGCGGGGCCGACGGTGCTGGGCCACCAGCTCGTAGTCCAGGTCGTAGCCCAGGAGCTGCAGCTTGCCCTCGAAATCCACCGCTCGCGGGAATTGGGGGTGGGGTGGCTGAAATTGAGGGCCGGGCTGAACCTTGATCAGGGGGCCGAAGGAGGTCAAGGAATACTCCTGCTCCATCCCCGGTGAGGGGCGGGTCAAATACACGCCGTGCCCCGCGGCCACCTGGGCCCTGGTGGCTTGCAGGCGCTGGGGCTCGGTGTCCGCCGGAACGGGGAGCAGATCGGGCCGGCGGCCCTGGGTCTCCTGAAAGTAGCGTAACAGGCTCATCTCACCCAGGATGCCCACCATCGCCGCGTTCTCCTCCATGGGCTGGCGCAGGATGTCGAGGCCGTAGTCGTGGGCGGCCCAACGGCGACTGGCATCTACCCGCGGCAGATTCGTGATCAGCAGGAATGCCGGCAGCCCCAGGGCAACGGCATAGCCAGCCAGGGAGACGAGCCGGGAGAAGGGCTTCCCCAAGGCCAGGCCCCCGGCTACCAGCAGGCGGAGGCGTCCGGCGGTACCGTTGGCCAGGCGCAGGCCCGCCACCTGCACCATCGCCTCCACGCCAGCCCCGATCCATTGGGTCCAAAGCACTAGGAACGGGATGAAGAAGACCTCCACGTCGGCCACCCGGTAGTTTGCGGCAAAGACCAGGTAGGTCAGGGTAGCCAGGGCCAGGAAAGCCCAGCGCCGGGGCCAGCGCCGGACCAGCCAGGCCAGGCCCACCAGGCCAGCTCCCACCCCCACCCAGGTGAACTCTTTGCGCATCAGCCCCCAGAGGAATGACAGCCCCCTTGTCTCCTGGGCCATAGGGTTGGCGGCCAGGAAGACACCGTAATCTGCGCCGCCGATCCAGGAGAGAAACCCTGTCAGCGTATTGCGATAGGTCTCATCCAAAGACGAGGTGACCAGGCCCCGCAGCGGGAGGTATAAATACAGCCCCAGGGGGACCACGAACGCCAGCCCCAGGCGCAGGAGCTGCCTGGGGCTTCTGGCCAGGCCAGGGTTGCCCCACAAGACATAGAGCGCCAGAGCCGGCCCCAGCACGAGCATGGTTCGATGGTGAGCCAGGCTCAGGCCTAAGACGAGGGCCAGCAGAGTCAACGTGCGGTTGTCCAGAGTGCGATGCGCGCCCCAGCGCAGGGCCAGGGATAAGGCCAGCATCAGGAAGAGCGCGTTCAGGGCATACACCTCAGCGATGACCGCCTGGGACCAGAAGATGGTAGAAAACGCCAGGATGGTAGCAGCGCTCAGGGACGCCAGCCGTCCCAGGCCCAGGCCCCGGCTCACCAGGTAGGCCAGGGCGACGGCGGCGCTGGCGAAGAGGCCGCTTGAGATGTTCACCCGATACGCGACATCGTAGATGGGGAGAAGGGTGAAGAGCTTGGCGATCAAAAGATAAAGGGGATAACCGGTGGGGTGAGCTATGCCCAAGAGAAAGCTGACCAGCTGCAGCTCCAGGCTATCGTCGTAGATGGTGGCCACCGACGGCGCCATCGTGCGCAGATAGAGGGCAAATGTGCCGGCCAACAGGACGAATGGCAGGCCCAGGTCCGCATGCCGGAGAAAGGATTGCCGGTGCCGTTTCACATCAAGAGACAGGCTCATTCTTTGCTGGTAAAGGTAAATTCCCAGGCCACCCTGGCCCGGTCCTCGGTCGCTAACGATGTCCCGGAGTTCAACTCCGGGACATCGTTGGGCCATTATAGCATGTGAACGCCGCCGGGGCAATCCAACCGGCGATTTGCTAAGGTGGCACGCTTGTGTTAAAATTAATAAAAGGTATGGAACCGAGGTGGCCATTGATCAGAGCGGCAGGGGTCGGCGACATCATCGCCCTCAAGCAATTACGGCAATACATGCCCATCAGCGTCAATGGAGCGACGAGCCCATCGGCCTGGACCTCCCTGTTGGCCCTTTCTAGTGCTTTCCCGCCTGGGGGGCGCACTACTGTCTCCCTGGTGTATGTTGAGAATGGGCAACTCTGGGGTTCTGTGCAGGCCAGGGCCCGGCGCAAGCGTCACGAATGGGAGATCATCAGCCTGTCAGGCATTGGCCAGGTGAATGACTCTCCGGAGCTATTGCCGGAGAAGGTCTTCGCTTCCTTGCTGGAGCAGCTGGCCAGGATCCTGGGCGAGCGGGGCGCCATGCGCATCTTCGCCAAGAGCCCTGGCGATGTCCCGGGATTTGCCGCCTTTGCCCTGGCCGGCTACTCGGTCTACGGTCACGAAGACCTGTTCCGCCTGGACGGCGCCAGTGCGTTGGGGGTTAGGGGGGCAACGCCCCCTTTTGCTCAAGAGCCCGGCCTGCCTGAAGGCGCTACCATTCGTCCGCAGAGGGACGACGATGCCTGGCCAATACATCAACTCTACGGTTCCATCACGCCCAAAGTGATGCAACAGGCCCAGGGGCTCTCCAGCGATGATTGGGGGTTGCCCAAAGGCCGCTGGCCAGGGAATCTCTTTACTAGTAAAGAAGGCCGTTACGTCCTGGAGGTGGAAGGCCAGGTCCAGGGCTTTGTCTTGGCGACCCGGGCTACCAATACGCTGGAGATTATGGTTCACCCCGAGGCGTATCATCACGCCGCGGCCTTGTTGAGACAAGGGCTCAGCGAGCTGGCACCGGCAGCGGGGATCTATTGCGCTCTGCCCGAGCATCAGGGAGGCCTGAGCCACGTCCTGGAGGAAACGGGATTCCGGCACCTGGGCAGCCAGGCCCTCCTGGTGAAACATATGGTGACCAGGATCAGGGAGAGAGAGCGAGTGCTGAAGCCAGTCCTGGAGCGTGGGCTGGAGCCAGCGGCTAAAGCACCCATCTACTCCAACCAAAAGCCATGACCCTGGCCCGCCCGACACGTCCGTAGGCGATGGACGGGGCGGCCGCTTTCGCATAAATGATACAGTTGGCTACAACCCAGAAGGGGCAACCATATGGCAACGATGTCCCGGAGTCCAACTCCGGGACATCGTTGGACGACCTGGACGCGCTGCTCACTGCCCTGCCGGACCAGCTATTGCGGCGGCTTCGGGAGATGGACGATCAGGGCGACCTGCTGGAAGTGGTGCTCGACCTGGGCCGATGCCCCGAGGCCCGCTTCGCCGATCGGGAGGTGGCCCTCAGTGACCGGGAGGTCATGGAGGCTGACATCAACTATGTGGTATCCCGCATTGGCGATTTCGGCGACGACAACCGGGCGGGCATCCCCCGAACGCTGCACCGCATCTCCGCCATCCGCAACCGTAAGGGCCGCATCGTGGGCCTTACCTGCCGGGTGGGGCGGGCGGTGTACGGCACCATGGACATCATCCGGGACATCGTGGAGTCCGGGAAGAGCATCCTGCTCCTGGGACGTCCAGGCGTCGGCAAGACCACCATGCTGCGGGAGGTGGCCCGGGTCCTCTCGGAGAAGAAGCGGGTGGTGGTGGTCGACACCTCTAACGAAATCGCCGGGGACGGCGACATACCGCATCCGGGCATCGGCCGGGCCCGACGCATGCAGGTGGTGACGCCAGCCTTGCAACACGGGGTGATGATCGAGGCGGTGGAGAACCATATGCCGGAGGTGATCATCATCGACGAGATAGGCACCGAGTTGGAGGCGGCGGCCGCCCGGACCATCGCCGAGCGTGGAGTGCAATTGGTGGGCACTGCCCACGGCAACACCCTGGAGAATCTGATGATGAACCCGACGCTCTCCGACCTGATCGGTGGCATCCAGTCGGTGACCCTGGGCGACGAGGAAGCCCGGCGCCGGGGGACCCAGAAGTCCATCCTGGAGCGCAAGGCGCCTCCCACCTTCAACGTGGTGGTTGAGATCCAGGACTGGCAGCGGCTGGCGGTGCACCACAACGTGGCCGAAACGGTGGACTCCATCCTGCGGGGCCAGCCCATCCCGGCGGAGCTGCGCTACCGCGACGAGAGCGGCCAGGTCCAGCGCAGGGAGGAGAGGCTGCACTTCAAGGCCCCCCGGGAGAAGCCCAGTGCCACGATACCTGCCGCTCCCTTGCCCACTACCCGCGTATATCCCTACGGCATCAGCCAGAATTATCTGGAAGAGGCGATCAAGGAGATGCGCCTGCCGGTGGTCATCAGCCGGGACATCAATGACACCGACATTGTCATGACGCTTAAGAGCTACTACCGCAAGAAGCCCCAGCCCCTGCGTGAAGCCGAGTCCAGCGGCATACCGGTGTACGTCATCCGGAGCAACTCCATTTTACAGATGGAGAACTGCCTGGCGGGCATTTATGACATCAACGTGGATATGAGCCTGGATCCGCTGGCCCTGGCGCTGCAGGAGACCGAGGAGGCCATCGGCCGGGTTGTGTCCGAGTCCAGGCCCGTGGAGCTGGCGCCTCAGTCCTCCTACATCCGGCGCCTGCAGCACCAGATGGCGGAGAAGGCCAATCTCGCCTCCCGCAGCCGGGGCCGGGAACCCTACCGGCGGGTGCGGATCTTCAAGGGCGAGGAAGACTAGCTGGATTATTCCACAACTGAGGCGGGCGAATGTCAGGGCCGATTTTCAGCCTCGCCTTCTCGATGGCCTCGGCCAGGAGCGAATGGATTGGGGTTTTTCATCACCTTTGAGGGGCCAGAGGGTTGCGGCAAGAGCACCCAAGCGGAGCTTCTCTATCGGAAACTCCTGGGTCTGGGTTATCCGATCCTGCTTACCCGAGAGCCCGGCGGCACCGCCATCAGTGACGAGATACGCCGCGTGATCCTGGACCCGAAGAACACAGCCATGCTACCGCTCACCGAGATACTGCTCTTCGCCGCCTCCCGGGCCCAGCACGTGGGGCAGGTGATCGCACCCCACCTGGCCAAAGGCGGCATCGTCATCTCCGACCGCTACGCCGACTCCACCATGGCCTACCAGGGCTACGGCCTGGGCATAGAGTTGAAGATGCTCGAGACCATCACCGGCTACGCCACTGGAGGGCTGGTGCCTGACCTGACGTTCTATCTCGATATACCGGTGGAGGTGGGCTTGCGCCGGCGGCTGAAGCTCCAGGCCCTGGCTCCCGGACAGACCAATCGCCTGGACCTGAAGGAGCTGGAATACCACCGGCGGGTCCGCGACGGCTACCTGAAGATGATCGCCCAGGAGCCGCGGCGGTGGGTGGTGATCGATGGCCTCCGAACGGTGGCGGAGATTCAGGCTGACATCTGGAATGCAGCGGAGGCCAGGCTTGGCCAGGCCGCCGATCATCGCGTCGCCCTGTCTCTTCCCGGTTCTTGACTAGCAAGGAATCATGAGCATGGCAGCTCAATGATCGAGAAGGAGATTTCAAGGAGGAAATAGCGCATGACCTCTAAGGCGCGAGAAGCCGTGATCGCCAGCGCGGCCCGCACGGCCATCGGCCGGTTCCAGGGCACCATCTCGTCCATCCCCGCCCCCAAGCTGGGCGGCATTGCCATCCGGGAGGCGGTGCGCCGGGCCGGTATCAAACCGGAAGACGTGGACGAGGTGCTCATGGGCAACGTGGTCCAGGCGGGCCTCGGTCAGGCCCCGGCCCGGCAGGCGGCCATTGGCGCGGGCCTGCCGCCTACCGTAGGGGCCACCACCATCAACAAGGTTTGTGGCTCCGGGCTCAAGGCGGTGATGCTGGCCGCCCAGGCGATCAAGGCCGGTGACTCTGACATCATCGTGGCCGGCGGCATGGAGAGCATGAACCTGGCACCCTACCTCTTGCCCCAGGCCCGGACCGGCTATCGCCTGGGAAACGGCGTCCTGGTGGACGCCGTGGTGCACGACGGTCTGTGGTGCTCTTTTGAGAACTGGCACATGGGCCTGGCCGCCGAGGCCATCGCCGAGCGCTTCGGCGTGAGCCGCGAAGAGCAGGATGAGTTCGCCCTGGGAAGCCATCAAAAGGCCCTGCGGGCGATTCAGGAGGGCCGCTTCAAAGAGGAGATCGTGCCCGTAGAGGTACCTCAGCGCAAGGGCCCGCCCGTCATCTTCGATACCGATGAGAATCCCCGGGCCGACACCAGCCTGGAGGCCCTGGCGAGGCTCAATCCTGCCTTTAAGGAGGGCGGCACGGTGACCGCCGGCAACGCCCCAGGCATCACCGACGGCGCCGCGGCCACGGTGGTCATGGGCCTGGATATAGCCAGCAAACTCGGCCTCAAGCCCCTGGCCCGCATCGTGGGCTACGCCCAGGCCGCCGTGGAGCCCAAGTGGCTCTTCTACTCCCCAGTGCTGGCCGGGCGAAAGCTCCTGGAACGCACTGGATACAAGCTCTCGGACTTCGACCTCTTCGAGATCAACGAGGCCTTCTCCGCTCAGGTCCTGGCCGACGGGAAGGAATTGGGCTGGGACTGGAGCAAGGTGAACGTGAACGGCGGCGCCGTGGCCCTGGGCCATCCCATCGGCGCCTCCGGCGCCCGATTGCTAACCACCCTCTTGTATGCCCTGAGGCAGCGGGGCGGCAGGCTGGGCATGGCCGCCCTGTGCCTGGGTGGAGGCGAGGCGGTGGCTATGGCGGTGGAGATGGTGAGGTAGCGGAGGAACTCGATGGACATCGTGCACGTAGCGGTGGTGGGCGCTGGGACCATGGGCAACGGCATTGCCCAGGTCTTCGCCCAGGCGGGATATACGGTGACCATGATCGACGTTGCCCAGGCCCAGATTGACCGGGGTCTGGCCAACATCCAGAAGAACCTGGCTCGGTCGGTGGAGAAGGGACGTATCACCGCTGAGGATAAAGACGCGGCCCTGGGGCGGATAACCGCGTCTCTCTCCCTGGACGATGCGGCCACTGCCAACCTGGTGGTGGAGGCGGTCGTGGAGGACGCTCAGGTCAAGGCGGAGGTCTTTAAACACCTGGATACCATCTGTCACGACGAGACCATCCTGGCCAGCAACACCTCGTCCATATCCATCACCGCGATCGCGGCTAACACCCGGCGGCCGGAGAAGGTCGTCGGCATGCACTTCTTCAACCCGGTGCCGGTGATGAAGCTGGTGGAGGTCGTCCGGGGCCTGGCCACCGAGGACAGCACTTTTAAGGTGATCGTAGGGCTGGCGGAGAAGCTGGGCAAAACCCCGGTGGAGGTGAACGACTATCCGGGCTTCGTCTCCAACCGGCTCCTCATGCCCATGATCAACGAGGCGGCCTACGCCCTGATGGAGGGGGTGGCCACCCGGGAGGCCATCGACACGGTGATGAAGTTGGGGATGAACCATCCCATGGGGCCCCTGGAGCTGGCGGACCTCATCGGCCTGGACACCTGTTTGCATATCATGGAGGTCTTGCAAGAGGGCTTCGCCGACTCCAAGTACCGGCCGTGTCCGCTCTTACGCAAGATGGTGGCGGCAGGGTACCTGGGCATCAAGACGGGAAAGGGATTCTACGAGTACCCCAGGACGTAGGAGGGGCAGGGGAGAGTGCGAGGGGCATCAAAGGCCCATACAAATGTTCCAAGATCAAGTTCCGAACGTTTAACGTTGAACGTTGAAGGTTGAACGCGCAATGGACTCGGTGGACCAGCACAAACTCACTATGGAGATCGCCCAGCACCTCCAGGCGCGGCTCGGGATGGCCGTGTTGCGCCTGCCGCCCAGAGAGGCGCACAAGGCGATCCAGGAGCACTTCAATGCCATCCTTGGCGAAAGAGCCCTCGCCTTAAGCGAGGCCGAAAGGGCTAGCCTGCTGGAACGGGCCACGGCCGAGGCCATTGGCTACGGCCCCCTGGAACCCCTGTTGCAAGACCCCACCATCACCGAGGTCATGGTGAATGGGCCCAAGCAGGTGTACATCGAGCGGGGCGGGGTCATCGAGGAGACCGGGGTGTCTTTCGACGATGACGATCACGTCCTGCGCATCATCGACCACATCATCACCCCTCTGGGCCGCCGCTGTGACCACGATTGGCCCATGATCGATGCCCGCCTGCCCGACGGCTCAAGGGTCAATGCCATCATCCCGCCATTGGCCCTGAACGGCCCCACCATTACCATCCGCAAGTTCGCCCGGGTGCCGCTCACCATGGAGAATCTCATTTCGTTCGGCACACTAAGCGAAGAGGTGGCCGAGTTCCTTCAGGCCTGCGTGGCCGGCCGCATCAGCGCCGTGATCTCCGGGGGCACCGGCTCTGGGAAGACTACGCTCTTAAACGTCGTCTCCTCTTTCATCCCGGAGCGGGAGCGCATTATCACCATCGAGGATACCGCCGAGCTGCAACTCCACCAGCGGCACTGGGTGAGACTGGAGGGGCGGCCACCGGATCTGGATGGAAAAGGGGCGGTCACCATTCGCCATTTGGTGATCAACGCCCTGCGCATGCGGCCTAACCGCATCGTCGTGGGGGAAGTGCGAGGCCCTGAGGCCCTGGACATGCTCCAGGCCATGAACACCGGCCACGATGGGAGTCTCACCACCTGCCATTCCAATAGCCCCCGGGACACCCTGTATCGGTTGGAGACCATGGTGCTCATGGCCGGGGTAGACCTGCCCATTCGGGTCATCCGGGAGCAGATATCCCGGGCCATCGACCTAATTGTGCACTGCGAGCGACTGGATGATGGCAGCAGAAAGGTGACCCACGTCACCGAGGTGCAGGGCATGGAGGGGGAGGTGATCACCACACAGGATATCTTCGTGTACGAGCAGACCAGCACTATTAAGGGCACGCCAGCGGGTAAATTGCGCCCCACCGGGGTGCGGCCGAAGTTCATCGAAAAGCTGGAGAAGGCAGGGATTCAACTGCCTTCCCGGATTTTCACCGGGTTAGGCCGGGCTTTCGTCTAGATTCTTTGGTGATTCCTCGACCGGCCAGGTGGAGGCGTAGATTTTCAGGAGGTGGACATGGGTCTCTTTGACGACTCTGGTCCGGGGTCTATCCCAGGCGGACCTGGTCCCAGGGCCTCGTTGGACTATATTCGCCGCGCGCCATTCCCGGTAACCATCACCACCGAGGACTTCGTGATCGAGGGGATCACCTATGGAACGCCGGGGGTCCGCAGCCTCACCGTCGTGCTGAACACCGGCGGCCGGGCCTTGCCCTTGACCGATGTCATTCTGTTGGATAGGCACACCGCGAAGAAGAGCAACAAGGATTACCTGACGGTGATGAAGGACCAGATCCTCATCGCCACCGACAAAAGGCTTTTGTCCGGTGAGACCGAATCCCCCCTGGTGACTACCGAGAGCTACTATGGCCGGGTGCAAAAGAAGTCATTTCAGATAGAGCTCACGCTGCCACAGCTCCAGGTAACGGCCACCGCCTACTCCATGGAGGGCCAAAGGCTCTCCGACATGCTGGCCAGCGAGCAGGCATTCATCTCCCTGACTGGGACCACCATATATTATCGCGAGGACGGGCGGCTGGTGTACCAGGACTTCGTCTCGGTCAACACCAGGAGGATCATCTACGCGGCCGAGGTCAGCGAAAAGAGCAAAGGGGCCGCTGAAGCCGCGGCTAGCCGATAGCAGCTAGCTGCGACCTCTTAGTTCGATGGTAGAATGTACGGTGATACGTAGGCAGGGCTCTCCTCGCCAGCCATGGTCTAACTCTTTGTCGGTACAAGGAGGGTAAGGATGAACTGCAAGGAGCGTTTGGAAAAGTATCTTCGAGATAACGGCGTGAGCTTTCAGACCATGCTTCACCCCACGGCCTACACTGCTCAGGAGGTGGCAGCCGCGCAGCACATCCCCGGAAAACAGGTGGCTAAGGTAGTGATGGCCAAGGCGGACGACCGGATGGTGATGCTGGTTCTGCCTGCCCCCAGCCGGATTGATTTTGACAAACTAAAGGGACTTCTAGAGGTCAAGGATGTGCGCCTGGCCAAGGAGGAGGAGTTCGGGGATATTTTCCCAGATTGTAACCTGGGTGCCATGCCTCCCTTCGGCAACCTGTACGATATCCCGGTCTACGTAGACACCTCGCTCACGGAAGACCTGGAGATCGTCTTTCAGGCCGGCACTCACCGGGATACTATGAAGATCCGCTACGCCGATTATGCCCGGCTGGTGAACCCGAAGATCGGCAGTTTTGCCCTACATCCGTGACCGTATAGCCTCCCCGGGCTCTCCGTTGTGGCACCACGGAGTGCTTGTCTTCACCTTGTCCTAATAAAACCAATTTTTACTACTAATGAAGAAAAAAGCCCTCCTAAAGACAATATCACGGGAGCGGGACCGGCTTCTGGTTGCTCTGGACGGCCTGACCGAAGAGGAGATGGCCCGTCCGGGCGCTTGCGGTGAGTGGTCGGCCAAGGATGTCTTGGCCCATATCGCTGCCTGGGAGGAAGAGTGTACTCGGGCTATAGGGGCATTGGGCAAAGGCGAGCCCTGGGATGTTGACTACGATCTGGATGCCTGGAACGACTATACCTACCGCCAGCGGCGCTCATTGCCTCTGGGCCAGGTTAGAAGGCAGTTCGAGGATGCGCACCAGACCTTGCTTGAGGCGATCTGCGGTCTTACGGAAGAGCAACTGGCCAGGAACAATGATATTCGCGAGTGGATAGCGAATTCTACCTATGCTCATTGTCAAGAACACCTCCCTGACCTGATGAGCTGGAAGGAGAAGCAGAGTTCTCGCGCTTGACGCCGTGCGTTTTTGAGTAATAAACGAAGTGGCCTAAGAATGGCTCGTCAACGCGCTGCTGGCCGTGCTGTGCTTGAAATTCCCGGCGCGGCATTAATCCTGGCCGTGAAGGTGATGAGTGACTGCGATCAAAGCAATTCTATTTGACCTGGACGACACGCTGATCGCCAGTGACATGAAGACCTTTTTGCCCTACTATTTTCGCGCCCTCACGGCCAAGCTGGCCCATTTGGTGCCGCCGCAGAAGCTCATCGACCAGCTTCTGCGCTCCACGTCGGCCATGATGGCCGATGATCACCCCTCCAAGACCAACCAGCAGGTTTTCTTCGAGCATTTCTTCCCGAGGATCGGCATCGGACAGGAGATCCTCATGCCCCTTTTCGACGATTTCTACCAGCATGATTTCGGTCAGTTGAGAGATTTGACTCAGGTCAAGCCCGAGGCCAGGGAGATCGTAAGCAGCCTGTTTGCCCGGGGCTATGAGGTGATCATCGCCACCCAGCCAGTCTTCCCGCTCACCGCCATCAGACAGCGGCTGGATTGGGGAGGGGTGGGCGATTTTCCGTACCGGCTCATCACATCCTACGAAAACATGCACTTCTCTAAGCCCAGCATCTCGTATTTTCGCGAGATCTTGAGGCTGATCGGCCGCCAGCCCCCTGAGTGTTTGATGGCCGGCAACGACTTCGACCACGACATCCTGCCGGCAGCCAAGGTCGGCATGAAAACCTTCTGGGTAACCGAGGCTGCATCCCCGAGCCCGGAGTGGCCGGCTGAGGCAGACTACAGTGGCACCTTGTCCGATCTCGGACGGCTGGTGGGAAGCTAAGGCCTCTTCATAGGCAGAAGGGGTTCAACGTTCGAACGTTAAACGTTTTCAGGGCAGGAGGAACCAAAGCAACGTCGTCGATAGCAGGGGGACCGTGAGGTTGTCGATGCCCCACATGGAGAGGGCTTCCACCAACGCCGCAAATGCCGAGACGGCCAGGGCATAGACCAGGGCCCAAGGCCAGGTGATCCCAAAAAATGCCAGGGCTGGAAGCACGGTCAGGGTACTGAAGGCGAACATACTCGCCACGCCCTCCCAGGACTTGGTGTAGCCGAAGAGAGAGTAGCGATGTTTTCCCCATTTCCGCCCCACCAGGGAGGCCAGAGCATCCCCCCAGGTCATGGTCATGAGCCCGGCCACGATGGCCGCGGGCTTGGCCCAGTAAAGGGCGATGATCAGGGCGAAGGAGATCGGAAAATACACGGTGCCCAGATTGCGCTTGTCCGCCGATTCCATGGCCTTGAAAAGGTCCTGGCGGTAGGAGATGTAATTGATAAGCACAAAGGAAACGGGGGGTATTACCGCCACGTACCAGGTCTGGAACAACAGCACGGTGCCAAAGGCCCACATGCCCACGGCGATGTGGACGAACTTGCGGGTGGAGCTGACGGGGATATGCAGGCTGCGCTGCAGGAGCTCGCTGAGGGCGATCACGGCGAAGACGTAGGCGTAAGACAGCGCCAGGGCAACGGAGTCGGCGCTAGACATGGCGCGTTCCTCCTTAAGCTTACTGGACAAGCTTACTGGACCTATAGCGCGGCCAACGCCGTGGCGATGCGGGCAGCCACCGTGGCATTATTCTTGAGGAGTGCGATGTTGGCCCGCAAGGACTTCTGGCCAGTGCTTTCGCTGATATGATCGAGTAGAAAAGGGGTCAAGCCCTTGCCGGTGAGCCCTTTCTTCTCAGCTTCGGCCAGGGCTTTGGCTATGGCCTGTTCCACCGTTTGAGGGTCAACGGCTTCTACCTCAGGCACCGGTACCCCCACGAGCACCCCGCTCCTAAGGCCCAGGTCCCAATGGGCCTTGATGATCTGCGCCGCCTCCCCCGGAGCGTTAACCCTCTGGTCCACCGGCAGGCCGCTCCCCCGGCTGAAGAAGGCGGGAAACTCGTCGGTGCCGTAGCCCAGCACCGGAACGCCGTGGGTCTCCAGCCACTCCCGGGTGGCGGGCAGGTCCAGTATCGCCTTGGCACCGCTGGATACCACCGCCAGCGGTGTGGAGGCCAGCTCTGGCAGGTCGGCGGAGATATCGAAGGGATTCCCACGGTGCACGCCGCCGATGCCGCCCGTGGCGAAGACCCTGATGCCGGCCAGGAAGGCCACGTACATGGTGGCAGCCACGGTGGTGGCGCCGTGCCTCTGTGCCGCCACCGCTATGGCCAGGTCTCGACGACTGATCTTGTGGACCGAGGGGCTGGTGGCCAGCAGCTCCATTTCGCTGGAGGAGAGGCCCACCCTCAGTTGCCCCATGATGATGCCGATGGTGGCCGGCACAGCACCCTCGGCACGGATGTTCTGCTCCATGGCCCGGGCGGTAGCGAGGTTCTCTGGAAAGGGCAAGCCGTGGGCGATCAGCGTGGATTCCAGCGCCACCACCGGCACCCTCTCCCGGAGGGCCGTTTCCACGGAAGGGGCTAGAACCAAACCGCTAGGTCTCACGGAAGAACTCTACGGCCTCGCGCCTTTCCGCCTCGCTCATCATCACCTCCACGAAGCTGATCCGGTGCCAGGGCAGGATCAGGGAGGTAGCTCCGGCGGTCACGTACGGCAGCGGCTTTCCATCCCGTTTACGCGGATTGGTGACGGTCAGGGTCATGTCGGTGGGCTTGGGCAGGTCATCGAGCTCAGCCACCATCAGATCCTCGGCGCCGATCAAGTGCACGATCACCGTTCTCCTCATGATCCCCTCGCTCGTGATATGGTAACAGGCCTGGAAGAGCAGCCGAAAAGCCGTTTTTACCGCAGCGACCGCTCGGGGCGCAGAGATAACGCAAAGACCTTAGCGAACTCCACGCTCTCTGCGGCGGGGTTCTCGGCCGCATTTCTAAAGGACGACGGAACTCAGCGCTTACTCACGGGCCCAAAGCGCTCTCCACCCTGATGGCGAGACGCCCTAACTGTAGCTCATCGCCTGCTCGCAGGGCCCTGGGTTGATGTGGCACCAATCTTTCGCGGTTAAGATGGGTGTGGTTCAGGCTGTTCAGGTCCTCCACGTAAGAGCCGGTTTCATCGATGGTGATGAGCGCATGGCTCCGCGAAACGCCCATTGCCACTGCCCCCTCAGGCGTCAGGTCCAGATCGGGGAACACACCCGCCAGCGAGTCCCGTCGGCCGATCAGCACCTGCCCTCTAGCTGGCAGTCGGAAGACCCGCCCGGTGCTGGGGACCGTTAGTTGCAATTTCCCAGTGGCTCCCTCCTGGATAGCCTCGGCAGAAGTGGGCTCCTGAGCTACCATCGTTTCGTTGCCCGCTTCTTTGCTGGTGAAGAAATCGCTTTTGATCTTCCCGGTGGGGGGAGCGGCCTCCCCCGGTGCTTCGTCGGCCATACTAACCAGCGGCGAACCACATTGGTCGCAGAAGAGAGTGCCCTCTAGGTGTACGGCGTGGCAGCGGCGACAGGTTATCATTTATTTCTCCTGCTGAAGAGCCTCGGCAAGAACGGGATCAGCCCACGAGTGCCATACTTGATCCGTTTCATCGCAATGTTCGAGGTTTGCCCAGTCCGCTCCATCTGCTGGGCCTCGGCAAACACGGCCTGGGAAAGCTCCGATTCGCCCAGGCTCAACAACCTGGTGCTGGCTGCCTTCAAGAGTCGGGTGGCCTGGGGGATGTCCCCCGCCTGGGCTGAAACCCAGGCCTTTTCCTGTAAGCGAAAGGCGGTTACCCTCTCCACAACATCCCTTACTTTATGGTCGATCTCAACTTGGCTGTTGGTCACGGTGGGCAAGATTACCTCGGCCTCCAAAGATTTCTCTACATCGTCGTCAGGTGGCAGGTAGTCGAGCCTTACATGGGCCAGGCGGCAAATCGGTGTGGCTTGGGGTGAGACGATCAGCTCCAGAAGGAAGGCTTGATCCGCCTCCTGGCCCAGGTGGCCCAGGCGAAAGGAGTGCTCCATCGGCGCCGTCGCCTGTGCCCCCATCTTCTGGCAGGGAGACGACCAGTCCCCTCCGGGTGGCAGGTCTCTTTCCCCGTAGCCCAGCCCGATCGGGCCACTGCCCCTGAAGGAGACCATGCTGGCATCCTCACGCGTCAGATTGGTGATGTACGGCGATACGCGACAAGCGTCCTTGAGTCGCACCCCCTCCGCTGGCCTGACGTGCAGGTTTGCCTCCCTGGCGTAAATGGTCTGCATGTTTCGCAGGTGGGCCTGGAATACCTCAGCGATTTTCCGTGGGCTATCGATGTACTCCAGGACACCGCCGCCGGCAGTAGCCAGGTCGGTCAGAAACTCGTCGTTCCATTCTGTGCCCACCCCCAGTACCGTGAGAAAGATCCCCGCTTCTCTGGCGGCCCGAGCCGCCTCCAGGCAATTTTGCTCGTCCCCATAGGTATGGCCATCGGTCAGGAGCACGACGTGATTGCCAAAGGCATCGGTTTGCTGCTTTCTGGCCGCCTCCAGTCCGTGGGTTAGCCCGGCATAGATCTCGGTGCCTCCCCGGGCCTCCACGGCATCGATGAGCTGGGAGGTGGTCTGAGCCGCCGTGCCCCCCAACTGAACGATCAGGGTCTTGGCTCTGTCGCTGAAGACCACCAACGTGAGCCGGTCACCGCTGCGCATCTGGTGCGTGATATATTTGGCCGACTCTTTGACCTGCTTAAGCTTTTCGCCGTGCATGGACGAGCTATGGTCCAGGACCAGGCAGAGGTTCAGGGGCACGCGGGTGGGAGAGACGTATCCGGTGGCGGAGATGGCGGCCAGGGCATATAGCATCTGGTCCTCAGCCAGGCTGGGAAGGCTACTTTTGTCACAAGCTACCTTCAATTCGATGGCCGCCGCTTTTTCATCGCTCATCAGGTTTTAATCGTTCAGCCGAACCAGAATGGCAGTGACATTGTCTTCGCCGCCCGCCGAGTTCGCTGCCGCTATCAATTCGTTGCATGCTTCCTGGGGATCGGGAAAGGCATTGACCAGGCGGGCGACTTCTTCGTCAGGCAACATTTCCCAGAGACCATCGGTACATAATAGCAAGCGCTGATCTTTGGACAATTCCTCTCGGTAGATGTCAGGTTGGATGGCCTCAGCCTGCCCTACCGCCCGGTAGAGCACGCTGCGCTGGGGGTGTTTTCTGGCCTCGTCTTTGGTGAGTTGACCAACGGATAGCAGGCGTTCCACCACTGAGTGGTCGCTAGTCAGTTGCACTATACCGGCCTTGCCGATCAAATAAGCCCGGCTGTCGCCTATGTGGGCGATGTATATGCCACGACCGAGGAGCAGCGCCGCCGTCAACGTGGTGCCCATGGTTTTTCCCTGGACCCGGGACCAGACAGCAGCGTTGGCGGCCGTCATCGCCTGGCCTAATATCTCGTTCACCGGAGCCTGGCCCCTTTCCCCGAGGGTTGGAACGAAGAATTTGTTCAAGATGATGGCAGCGGCCTCTCTCACCGCCAGCTCACTGGCTACTTTACCAGCTTCGTGACCGCCCATCCCGTCGGCCACGATAAAGAGCCCCAGCGAGATGTGATCTCCCTGCCGGGGCACGGTGCTTTGGAATATCGCGAATGAATCCTCATTTCGCTCACGCTGCAAACCGGGATGGGTTGCCATGCCTACTGTAAACGTCGGAGGCCGGTGCGGAAAAGCTCGATGAGGGATTACGGCCGCAGGAGTGGTCACGGGTGCCGGCTGCTCTCGGGCCTTGGCAGCAAAGATCCTGCCCCAGAGTCTCATGTTGTTTCCTCGTCAGAGATAAAAGAAACCCGAACGTGCGAATGTCGGCCGATTCTTTACCAGTAAAGAAGCTATGCCCTCAGGGCATATACCTTGTGGTCAGTGGAGCCGATGTATACCACGTCCCGGGAAATGGCTGCCGAGCCGGGCACTGGTCCGCCGGTCTTGAACCTCCAACGTAGCTTGCCAGTCTTCGTCTCCAGGCTGTACACGTAGCCATCCACCGATCCGAAATACAAGGCGGAAGGTGAAAGCCGGGGCGAGGAGGTGATCTGCCCGTCGGCAACGAATTTCCATACGAGCTTTCCGGTCTTTTGGTCGAAACTGTAGAGGTGCTTGTCCACCGAGCCCACGAACACGCGGCTCTCATCTGTGGCCGGCGAGGAGCTGATGTATCCCTCAGCGCTGGCCCGCCAGACCGCAAAGCCGGAGTCGGCGTCCAGGGCATACAGGTTACGGTCCAGGGAGCCGACGAACACGAGTCCCTGAGAAACGGCTGGGGAGCTGATCACGCCTCCCATAGTATGTAGCTTCCACTTGGCCGTGCCGGTGATGGCGTCCAGAGCATAGACGTATTCGTCCTCACTGCCAATGTACACCACCGCTTCGTAGATGGCTGGCGAGCTACGGACCGGGCGCCAGGTGACGTAGCGCCAGACGTTCTTGCCCCAGCGAGCGTCTACGGCGTGCACCTGCTGGTCGTCGGAGCCAACGAATACCACATCGTGGGCCACCCGAGGGGAGCTACGCACCGGGCCGTTTGTGTGATAGGCCCAGACCAGTTTACCGGTCAAGCTGACGGCGTACAGGTTGTAGTCCTCGGAGCCAACGAAAATGGCATCGCGCCAGAAGCAGGGCGAGCTGGCAATGCCGCCCTCAGTGGCAAATTTCCAGCGAAAGGCGCCGGTCTCGGCATCCAGGGCGTAGAGGTTATTGTCATAGCAGCCGACGACGACGAGGCCCTCGACCGCTGCCGGGGAGCTACGGACTTCTTCCTCGCAATTAAACTGCCACACCAGCTGGGTTGTTCGGTCCTTGAGCGAGGTCACCGTGGCTAGGCGACCCAATAGCGCCGACCGGGATATCCCGGCACTTTCCGTGCCCAGGGCATTCAAGAGCAACCGTTTCATTTCCTCGGCAGAAGCTGGCCGCTTCTCCAGTTCGTACTCCAGGGCCTTCATTATGGCTGTTTCCACTTCGCCCGAGAGATTTGGGTTGATCGCGCGCGGCAGTCTCTCCTGAAAGGTGAACGGCGTTTCCAGGCGCGGGTCCGACCGGGTTAACAAGTGATGGAGCGTAGCGCCTAAGGCGTAGATGTCGCTGCGCGGTTCAGCCATACCCTTATATTGCTCCGGTGGGGAATAGCCTTCGGTGCCCACCATGGTGCCCTTCTTGTCGGCCTGGAAGAGCTTGGCGATGCCGAAGTCGATCAGGACGATGCGCCCGGCCCGGGTGAGCATGATGTTCGAGGGCTTGAGGTCGCGGAAGATGACGGGCTCCGGCTGGTGATGGTGCAGATAGGTCAAAACGTCGCAGATCTGGATGGCCCAATCCACCACCTCCCTCTCCGGGAGGAAGGACTGGGTGCCTTCAAGGATGGCCTCCAGGTCCTCGCCATCGATGAACTCAAGCACCAGGTATACCCGGTTGCCCTCGTGGAAGTAATCGTAGATCTTCGGTATAGCCGGGTGGCTCAGGGTTGCCAGGAGGTTCGCCTCGCGTTCAAAATTGACCAGGTTAACCTGCCGGGTAGCGGGGTCTGGGATTAGGTCCACGATCTCCTTGATGGCACACAGTCGCTCGCTGGAGACGAAACGGCGGTCCCTGGCTCGGTAAACTGCCCCCATGCCTCCTAGCCCCAGGATGCCCAGGATTTCATAGCGATCCTGCAATACCGTGCCCACCGGCAAGGTGTTGGCGGCGAGTTCATCCAGAGATGAGGTGCTCAGTTTTTCGGTTCCCGATGGCTCTTCTTTGCCAGTCATTGACACCCCAGGCAACCCTTGCCTTTGCTAAATGGTTACAGGGGGCCGGGGGCCCCGCCCCTTAGCTGCAGATGCTATAAAGTGTGCTCGCTGGAACAGGTACCAAAAAGGCTCTCTTATTCCAGAATCTGGGCTATTAGTTTATTGGCCGCCGTGTGTGGGTCCAGGCGACGGTCGGCGATGTCGCGGATGAGTTGGTCAAGCTCAGCACGGTCCAGCTTATCCATGATCCTCGCTACCAGTGTCTTT
>JBFMCB010000030.1:0-22366 GCA_040754915.1 Chloroflexota bacterium
GGGGTCCAGGTCTCATACTGCTTTGCATCCTCCTCGGTGATACGCCTACGACCCGACCATTCTAACACAAGCTGCACGTATTCAGCGTAGCCGGAGGAGTGTATAGTATGTCCTGGCCCCCGCACATGACCCTAACATGTTGCCTCACGTAAGAATCTTACCATAGGGCATTCGTTGCCTCACATAAGGTTCTTACTATCGAGCATTCGTTGCCTCATGCAAGAATCTTACCGTCGTGCGTCCTTCCTGCATCTGAGTATCGTAATGCATGGACGTCCCAGAGGCGATCGAGCTGCCGGACAATCTTGGCGTGAAGGGTCACTGGGTTGAGCGTCAGGTACTGTTCTGTGAGCGTGCGCTTGACGGTCTCGCTGACGAAGGGCGACGCCACGATACGTTGGTAGGGTGTCTGGGCCTCATCGTACATCTTCTTCACCTTCCCGTCAACTCGCGTCTTGGCCTTGAGCTTCACGCTCGGCTGGAAGAAGTTGACGTACAGGCGCAGGTCATGGTACAGAGCGTTGAGCGCCGCCTGAGCCGCTGCGCCTTCGTAGCGGTCATACCCCACCACACGCCGCACCACCGACCAGTTCTTCTGCTCCACGTGGGCCTGATCGTTCTTCTTGTACGGACGGCTGCGGGTGAAGGTAATCCTCCCCTCCTGACAGTAGCGCAAGAGATGGTCGTTGATGAAGGCGCCGTCGTTGTCCGAGTCAATGCCCAAGAGGGGCACGGGCAGACGCTCGCGGATCTCCAGGAGAGCGGCCCGCACTGCCTGCTGGCCTCGATTGGCAGGCACGATGCACTCAGACCAGCCGGTGACCACGTCCACGGTATCCAGCGTGGCCAGATACTCGCCCTCCGTACTCTCGGCGCAGTGAGCCACCAGGTCGATCTCCAGGAAGCCCGGCTTGGCATCGTCCCAATCGGCGAAGGTGCGGATGGGGATGGACCGCTTGAGGAGCGTGCCCGGTTTGGTCGTACTGCGGCCACGCTTTGGTTGTCCTCTTCGCGCTGGCCGCAGAAGGCGATCCATGGTGGAGCGGCTCATGGTCAGGAGGAGCTGCTCGCTAGCGGGGGCCAGGTGCAGTTCATCATGGCGCTCCAAGACCTGGAGCATTTCAGGGAGAAATGGGTGGAGCCGGCGGGACGCGATACGGTCGCAGATGTCCCAGATGCGGATGAGAGCCTGGGACACATCGGCCGTGTAGGTGCGCTGTCTCCGTCGCCGACGCACCCCGGTGCGTCGGGGAGAATGGTCCCCCAGTAACCATAGGGCGTACTTCCGGTGATAGCCAGTGGTGGCGACGAACTCGTCCAAGATCCGGCTCTTCTGCTTCTTACTGGCACGCCAATAGCGCTTGCGTACAGCGTCTGCCAGTTCTCGTTTGCCCACTTTTGTCATCCTCTGTTACCCTCCTGTTGTGAAACTTGTCCACAGGATAGTAACATTTTTTGGTGAGGCAACGATATCGCCAAAGTAAGATTTCTCGTGAGGCAACGATACCTCCTACGGTAAGATTTTTGGTGAGGCAATTCGCCCCTATTGACAAGGTTATTGAATTTTGATATACTATAATTAATAGTAACAAAGTTCATGATCAGTCATGATCAGTAAGGGGGTGGTCCTGGCATCCTGAATGCCCGCGTGTCTCTCCCACGACTCACGCATCGTTGCGGCTAAACCGCGAAATCACCGTGCAGTTTTGAGGAGGTCATGTCACATGAAGGGTTTAAGAATCATCAGCTTAACCCTTCTGGCTACCTTTCTATTGCTGGCCCTGAGCCTATTCGCTGCCTGTGCGCCGGCGCCCACACCCACACCGACGGCTACCCCGGTTCCGCCCACGCCCACCCCGCCGCCGACGGCCACGCCGGTGTCGCCAGCTCCTACCCCTACGCCGGCGAAGCCGTCTCTGCCGGATACCTCTGCTAATGTGGTGGGCAGCGAGGCCTGCAAAACCTGCCACGCCAAGCAATACGAGGACTGGAAGACTACCTGGCACTCTAAGGCCCTGCAAGACCCCAAGAAGGACCCTAAAGTGGTGGTCTCTGACCTGACCCTGACCACTACCGTCAAGATTGAGGAAGTCGTCTTGACCCAAGGCGGCCTGTGGAAGCAGCGTTACTGGAAGAAGGTCGGCGACGATATGGTCATCTTCCCGGCCCAGTGGAGCGTCGTTGGGAAGGCCTGGAAGGCCTACGACCTGGATGCCGCCGGCAAGCCTAAGAACACCCCCTTCTTCATCAACTGCGTCGGCTGCCACACCGTGGGCCTTAAGCCGGCCACCAAGGGCTGGGTGGAGCTGAACGTGGGCTGCGAGGCCTGCCATGGTGCCGGCAAGGATCACGCCGCCAGCGGCGATAAGACCAAGATCGTCAACCCCAAGAACCTGAAGCCAGAGGCGCAAGCCATGGTCTGCGGCCAGTGCCACACCCGCGGTACCGATGCTACCGGTGCCGCCTGGCCGGCCGGCATGAAGCCCGGCGATACGGCCTTCCCTGCCACCTGGAAACCAGTGGCTGTGGGCCACGCCGATGTCTGGCCCGATGGCTCCGCCAAGGGACATCGCCAGCAATACCTGGACTTTGCCCAGAGCAAGCATTACGGCAAACTGACCTGTACCACCTGCCACGACCCGCACAAGGCCCAGGCTCAACCCTATCTGGTGAAGGCCAAGGGCAACGACCTGTGTGTCGGGTGCCACGCCGCGCAAGCTGACGTGACCAAGCATGAGCCTTACCACGCCAAAGTTGACAAGGCCAAGCTACTCACTTGCCAGCAGTGTCACATGCCAGGCATCGCCACCACCATCAAGACCGGCGACCAGCATAGCCACACCTTCTGGAAGCCAGATCCTAACAAGACGGTGACCCTGGGCAGGGGCGATGTCAAGGTCATGCCTAATGCCTGTAACATTTGCCACACCGCTAAGAAGCCTGAGGAACTGGCCGCCGCCCTCAAAAAGTAACGAGTGGCAGGCAGCAGGTAGCAAATGACAAGTGACGGGTGAGGCCTCGTCCACGACTGGTCGCGCCTTTCCGAGCGGGTTGGGGAATACCTCTCCGACCCGCTTTTTGTTGCCCAAAGTTCTCTCTGATTCGCCTACTCGCCCATTCGTAATTGTCACCAATTTGTAAACAACGGTCAAACTACCGTTAAACTATGGGTGATATCCTTTCAGCCGTAAGTACCAGGACAATCCCGTAAGGTCGCTCAGGCCGGCCGGAAGGCCCGCTATCTGTGTGAGGCCCAGGAGCATGAATCTACGGATTACGGAGAGAGGACGCAGCTTGACAAAGATGTCTGGCTGTCATATTCTCTCCGGGCACCAGCGGCACCGGCGCGTCGTCGGTGCGCGGGGGATTTCGTTACTATTAGGAGTTACGCAGTTGAACCGCAAAGGACGCAAAGAGCGCAGAGAAATCTATAGTGTCCTTTGCGGTGAAAAATCTCCAACTGCGTGAGTCCTGACTGGTAAAGATGGGTAGCAGCCCACTGGTGTTATAAGCAGGCTGTTCATGGTGTCAACTTGGAGGAGATATATGGCGCTATTGGTTCGCAACGGGCTGGTGGTGAGCGATCCCTGCGCCGGGGAGTACCGGGAGGGAGTTTCCGTCCTATTAGAGGAGGGCCGGGTCCAGGCCCTGGGTACCGACCTGCCGATTGGCGCGGCGGAAGTCCTGGACGCTGGTGGTTGCCTGGTCCTCCCGGGCATCATCGACGCCCACACTCATCTTTATGGGAGCCTGGCCCTGGGCATGCCCTTGAAGGAGAGCCCGCCCCAGAACTTCGTGGAAGTATTGCAGAGGATCTGGTGGCGGTTGGACAAGGCCCTGACCCTCCCGGACGTTTACGTATCCGCCCTGGTGGGCGGCATCGCCTCACTGAGGCATGGCATTACGACCATCTTCGATCACCACGCCAGTCCCAGTTGTCCAACGGGCTCTTTGGACCAGGTGGCTCGGGCCGTGGGGCAACTGGGCCTGCGGGCCTGCCTGGCCTACGAGGTCTCGGACCGGGACGGCCCGGCCTCCCGAGATGCTGGGATCGAAGAGAACCGCAGCTTCATTCAGCGGTGCCAAGAGAAGATGGACACTATGCTAGGCGGGCTTTTTGGGCTTCATGCCGTGTTCACAGTGTCTGACGCTACCCTGGCCCGCTGTCAGGAGATGGGCCGGGGGTTGGGGACTGGCTTCCATTTGCACGTGGTTGAGCATCGCACCGAACTGGAGAAGTTCCGGGCGGAACATGGTATGGGCGTGGTGGAGTATCTGGAGCGCGTGGGGATCCTGGGCCCAGGCACTATCGCCGCCCACACCGTGCACGTCGACGACCGGGACATCGGGCGCCTGCGTGTCACCTCGACCTATACCGCCCACAACCCCAAGTCCAACATGGGCAATGGTGTGGGCATCTCGCCGGTGACTAAGCTCCTGGCCGGAGGTGTGAAGGCATGCTTGGGCTCCGATGGCTACTGTGACATGCCTCACGAGATGATCACGGCCCCGCTCTTGCAGGACCTGGGCCAGGCCAACCCCAGCGGTTTCTCTGGCGCCGACGTGCTGACCATGGTCTATAAGTACAATGCCGCCCTGGCATCCCAGACTTTCGGGCTGCCTTTTGGAAAGATCGCCCCCGGCTTCGCCGCCGATCTCATCCTGGTGCCCTACGACCCCCCTACCCCCCTGGAGAGCGGCAACCTGGCCAGCCACCTCTTGGCAGCCCTGAGTGCCAGGAGCCCTAGCGCGGTGGTAGTGAACGGGAAGGCCGTGGTCCGCGATGGCACTGTCGTCACGGCCGACGTGCCTGCGGTGATGGCCCAGGCCCGGAGCCACGCCCGGGAGCTTTGGCGGAGGCTTTAAGCCCTCGCGCTGCTCCTGATGTCCCGGAGTTCAACTCCGGGACATCAGGAGCAGAAGTGGGCTGCATGCCATGTGCCAGGTGTGGCCGGTGAGGTGCATCGCGCTTGCCACAACGGGCCGAATGATGTAGAATGCAACGCTATGACGCCGTGAGTCAGAAGAAAGCAGAGTGACTGGGTCTAAAGGACTCGGCGGTCACTCGAAGCAACGGCGTTCCTTGCGAGGTGAGATCATGACCGAAACGGTGAAGATGGTCCCGGGCCCTACCTATCATGAGATGCTGGACCCTAACAAACTCCCGGCAGCCGTGCGCGCCCAGGCCCTGAAAGCCCAGACAACCAACGAGCTGGACCCTTTGAACCTCTTTAACATCACCTGGAGGCGGCCTGACGGCCGCATTAATGCCTTGTTGTTCCCCCGGGAACTCACCGGGGTCAAGGCCAACATCATCGTCATGCTGGGGAAGGACTTCCCCTCCGGCAGCCATAAGGTGGGCCCGGCCTACACCACCCTTATCGAGGGCGAGGTGGCGGGGGAGATCGCCCCGGGGAGCCATACCATTGTGGGCCCCTCCACCGGCAACTTCGGCATCGGCACCGCCTACGTGGCCCGGCTCAAGGGCTACCAGGCCCTGGTGGTCATGCCAGATAACATGAGCCAGGAGCGCTATGAGCGCATCAAGAAGTACGGCGGCGAATTGGACCTTACGCCGGGCACCGAGAGCGACGTGATCCTGACCCTGGAGCGCACCCACCGCACCTATATTCCCAACCCTAAGTACAAGGTCCTGGCCCAGTTCGAGCTCTTGCCTAACTATCGCTTCCATCGCTACGTCACCGGCAGGAGCGCCCTGGAGGTGGCCCGGGGGTTCGGCAATGGCCGCATCGCCGTCTTCGCCTCTGCCCCCGGCTCCGCCGGCACCATCGGCGCTGGAGACGAGATCAAGACCGTCTACCCGGAGGCCATAGTGGCGGCGTTGGAACCCCTGCAGTGTCCCACCCTGTACAACAATGGACAGGGGCAGCATCGCATCGAGGGTATCGGGGACAAGATGGTGACCCTGATCCACAATATCCTGACCACCGACTACGTGGTGCTCATCCACGACGATGATTGTGTCAAGGGTTTAAAGGTCATCCAGGATGGGAGCCAGATGTTAGCCCGGCGTTTTGGCCTGTCCCCCCAGACGGCCACGTCCCTGGTGGGGATCTTCGGCATTTCCGGGATATGCAACGTATTGGGAGCGATTAAGATCGCCAAGTACCTGGGGCTGTCCAAGGACGACAATGTGGTCACCATCGCCACCGATGCCTTTGACCGCTATCCTTCGGTGATGGTGGATCTGGAGCGGCGCGCCGGACCGGTCACCCCGGCTGTCCTGGGCCAGTGGGCGGAGGAGATCTTCCCGGGGGCGACCAGCGAGCACATCCTGGACGTGCAGGTCAAAGAGCAGAAGGAACGTCTTTTCCGGCAGAAGGAAGAGGTTTGGGGCAAATTCGGCTATTCCAAAGCTTACCTGGACTCCATGAAGTCTCAGACTTTCTGGGATAGGGAGTACGAACTGATCCACCAGTTCGACCCGAAGATCAAGGCCCTGAGGGAAAACGTCTAGGCCACCGGCACTATTTGCCTGGCTAATAGAGGCCCCTGCGCCTTCGCGGTTCAAGCAGGGGCCTTTTGGTGCCCTGGGAGGGTGGTTCTTTGCCTATTCTCCCCGAAGAGGCACCATTGGTTGTTGGTACTGTTTCCCTCCACTTGATGGGCGGAAGTGCTAGTGCCCCAGAGAAATCCCCCGGGAAACGGGGTGCTTTATTCGTGAACCTCTCCGAAGTGTTTTTCAGGGCCTTTAGCTTGACCCATGTGCTGCTGGCGACCGCTGGTGTAAGCTTGAAATCCCGGGTCTTTTTAAGTATAATGGTGCCTGGGGCCCTTAGCTCAACGGCAGAGCACTCGGCTCATAACCGATTGGTTACAGGTTCGAGTCCTGTAGGGCCCACCATTTCCCTGAGTCCAGCCCCGTTTGCTATCCCCGACTCTGAAAACGAGCGCCAATTGGAGGTCCCACCATGCTTGTCGGCGAAAAGGTGATTCTAAGGGCTATCGAGCGGTCTGATATCCCCCGCTTCGTCAAATGGTTCAATGACCCTGAGGTAATCCGCTTCCTGGCGATGCACGTGCCTCTGTCAGTCGCGGCAGAAGAAAAATGGTTTGAGCGGCAGTTGGAGGACAAAGATACCAGGGTCCTGGCCATCGAGACCAAGGAGGGGGTGCACATCGGCAACCTGGGGCTCCATAACTTTAACTACCGGGATTCCCACGCTGAGCTGGGCATTGCTATTGGCGAGAAAGAATACTGGGGCCAGGGATATGGCACCGATGCCATTCGCACGGTCCTGAAGTGGGCATTTGGCGAGTTGAACCTGAACCGCGTATTCCTCCGGACTTATCCGTTTAACCCCCGGGCTATCCGGTGTTACGAGAAGTGTGGCTTCGTAATCGAGGGACGCCTACGCCAGGCCATATACCGTGACGGCCAATATCACGACGAGATCGTGATGGGGGTGCTGCGGGATGAATTTCTTGGAGCGGGGCGGTAGCTCCAAAGGCCATCACCCTTGGCTGGGCACCAGGCCAAGCAGGACCTGGGCGAGTTTCTGCGGGTTGTGACGGGTGGGCTGCTTTTCCTCTACCACATCAGCAGAGATCACGCGCACGCCCAGCCCGGCCAGGGCCTCCGGCCTTCCCCCCAGGGAGTCCACGTGCCATTCCGGCGGCATGGGCACCACCCGGTCATTGATGACCACGTAGTCGAAGAGGTTCTTGCCAAAGTGCTCCTGCAGGGTTCTTACGTGGTCGCGCGCCTTGTAGCCGTCGGTCTCCCCCGGTTGGGTGGCCACATTGCAGACGTACACCTTCCTCCCCCGAGCTGCCTTGATGGCCTGGGTGATGTCCTCCACCAGCAGATTGGGCATGATGCTGGTATAAAGGCTGCCTGGCCCAATGACGATGAGCTCGGCCTCCTCAATGGCCTTCAGGGCCTCGGGATAGGCCTGGGCGTCGGCGGGGCGCAGGTATACCCGCTTGATGGGGGCGGGTCCGTGGGGGATCTGGGACTCGCCTTCGATGGTGGAGTCGTCGTCCAGCTCGGCGCAGAGGACCACGTCCTCCAATGTAGACGGAAGTATCTGCCCCCTCACCGCCAGAACGCGGCTGGATTCGTGTAGGGCCCGTTCAAAGTTACCGGTGATGCCGGACATGGCGGCGATGAAGAGGTTGCCGAAGCTATGGCCGTTCAGCCCCTCTCCCTGGTCGAACCGGTACTGAAACAACTCCGTCACCAGGGGCTCGGCCTCGGCCAGGGCGGCGATGCACTGGCGAAAGTCGCCCGGCGGCAGCACCCCCAGCTCCCGGCGCAGGCGCCCGGAGCTGCCGCCGTCGTCGGCCACGGTGACGATGGCGGTGATATTGGAGGTATACGCTTTGATGCCCCGCAGCAGAGTGGAGAGGCCGGTGCCGCCGCCGATGGCCACGATCCGGGGGCCTTTGCCCAACTGGCGGTAGCGGTAGACGATGTCCGCCAATCCGTCCTGGCCGCTGGGAGGAAGCAGGGGTGCCAGGAGAGAATGGCTGAGCCTCCACAGGGCTACGCCGGCGAAGACGGCACCGACAGCCAGGAAGAGGAGGCCTCGGAGCCGGCGATCCAGAAACTGCAAGGTCACCCAGTACGCCGACTCTGGGAATGGCTGGGTGCGGTAGAGGTGGGTCATGATGTAGGCCACACCCAGGCTCAGGCACAAGATACCCACCAGAAGCAGCGCCAGCCACCTCTTGACGTGCATCCCGGGCCGCAGCCATTTAAGGAAACCGTCTGGTATCATTCTCCCTCTTATATTTGGATCAGCTTGACCAACTCCGCGGCCACGCGCTCCGGGACGTGGCGTACCGAATCCTGTTTCTCCCACAGGGTCCTTTTGCTAGATGTGGCAGCCACGAAGTCAGCCAGCACGGGGGTGATCCCCATGTCTTGGATCCGTCGTACTTCTTCGGCGTGCGGCTCCAGCAGGTAGACCCGGTCCTCAGCGTACTTGCGTCGGAGCTCTTCTGAAGGCGAGCCCGAGTTGAGCAAGGCGTAGTCGATGGCACCGGTGCCCAGGTAGTTCAGGACCTCGCTCACGTGTTGGGACAGGCTCAAGCCGTCGGTTTGGCCCGGCTGGGTGGTGGTGTTGCACACGTAGACCCGGACGGCCCTGGATTCTTTGATGGCCTTGGCCACCCCTTTTACCAACAGGCAGGCGATGACCGTGGTGTAGAGGCTCCCGGGCCCGATGGTGATGAGGTCGGCCTCCTGGAGAGCATCCACGCAGTCCCGGTACACCTCGATGTCCGGGTGTTGTAGAAAAACACGCTTGATGGGTGGCTTGTTCAGGGCCCGGACGTTAAACTCCTCCTGTACGACAGTGCCGTCTACTAGCTCGGCGCACAGGTGGGTGCTGTATAGAGTCACCGGCAGCACCCGGCCGGTGAGCTGGAGAAGACGGGTTGCCTCTTTGACCGCCAGTTCGAAGCTGCCGGTCATCTGGGTCAGGGCGGCCAGGAACAGGTTGCCGAAGGCCATGCCGTCCAACTCGTGCAGCTTCTCGCTGGAGAAGCGGTGCTGGAAGAGTTGCTTGAACACCGGGTCCCCGTCCGACAGCGTCACCAGGGCATTGCGGATGTCGCCGGGGGCGGGGACGTTCATGGCGATGCGGATCTTGCCGGTGGAGCGACCGGAATCGGTCACGGCGATGATGCCGGTGATCTGCTTGGTATAGGCCTTGAGGCCAGCCATGACCTGAGATGCGCCACAGCCACCGCCGATACAGACCGCTTTGAAGTTTTCTTTCATCTGTTCCCCAGCGAATGCGCCAGTCCGGCGTTGGGCAAGAGCATTTCCGGCCCTGGCTCTGTCTGGCTCAGGGGCCTAAAGGACTGGCGCATTATAACAGATAAGACCCATCGCCGCAAGGCAGGGGCAGCTCCTGTGTCAGTTGCACTCGTCACCGCGGTTGGGTATAATTGCGGGGGCGTGCCGTATTTGGACTGATTGGAGTGCGCTGCGCCATGAGCTTCCGCCGTCATTCCCGCGCCAATTGGCCCTTGATCGTGCTGATCATGGCCCTCGTGGTGGCCTCCGGCTACCTGGCCTACACCAAAGTGGTGGTCAAGCGCATCGAAACCCCCCCCACACCAGCCCCCACTCCAACCATTTCCGACGGCTCCAAGGAATTTGCCCGGGCCCAGGGGCTGTTTCGCCAGGGCAAGTTGGAAGAGGCGCTCTCCGCCTATCAGGAGGCGGCCAGCGCGGCCTCCCAGGGGTCCTCAGAGCTGTCCGACCTGGCTTCGGCCCTGGCCGCTCAGGGCAAGATGGCGGAGTCCCAGGCCCGGCGCCAGGAGGCCCATCAGGCGGTGGTCAGAACGGCATCGGCCTACGCTGGTCTGGGGAAGGTGCTGGTATTGCGAGGCCGTTACGGCGAGGCTATTGAAGCCTGCAATAAGGCCCTGGCTCTGGACGATAGGTCACACGAGGCCCAGGCGGTGCTGGCCATGGCTCACGATTGGGAGGGGGATTATGAGCGGGCGGTGACGGCGGCCCAACGGGCCATCGAGCTGAAAACCGATTACGCCGAGGCCTACGCTTATCTGGCGGAGGCGTATGCCGACCAGTTTCGCTTTGACCAGGCCCTGGCGGCTGGCCTGAAGGCGGTGGAGCTAAACGCCAAGAGCTACGATGCTCAGCGCAATCTGGGGTACGTACTGGAAAAGAAGGGTAACTACAACGGGGCAGTGGTACGTTACCAGAAAGCCATTGAGCTGGCGCCCAACCTGAGCTACCTGCACCTGGGCTTGGGCAAGAACTACCGGGCCCTGGGCAAGTACGCCGAGGCGGTGGCTGCCTTTCAAAGGGCCACGGAGGTGGACCCCAAGAACCCCGAGGCCTTCGACTGGCTGGGGAGGGGACACTTCGACCAGCGCAATTACGAGCTGGCCCTTCAGAGTTTCGAAAAGGCGCTGGAGCTTCAGCCCAGATATGCCCTGGCCCAAGGGCACATCGGCTGGGTCTATTATTTCGCGCCTGCCAAGGACTATGCCAGGGCCGCTGAGGCCTTTAAGAAGGCTTTGGAGATGGGCGGCCTGGATCAGGCTCGAACGGCGGAGTTCCAGGCCGAGCTGGGACTGTCCCTGGCCTATCAGGGAAAATGCAAGGATGCCCGAGCCGCCTTGAAAAAAGCCCAGGAGCTATTGGTTGCCGTCTCCGACCCCGATCTGGTGGAGGCCGTAGCCAAAGGGCTCAAACTGTGCGAGGGGAAGTAAACCCCTAGAGCGGCAGCTTGGGCTGGAGGGGAGGCCTCTTTATCTCCAGCTCCTCGGCGGTGGGCAGGAGGGCCCGTCCCCGGGGCGGAGCCGGAGGTGTTTCCGGTGGCTCGGGCTTGGGCGCCCGAGTTGGCCTGGATTGCGCCGGAGGCTTTTTCGCGAGGGTTTTTACTCTCTTGGGCTCCAGAGCTGGCTTAGGAGGTGTGGGTAGTTTTTTCGCCGGTTTTACAATCGGCTCAGGCGACCGGGAGGTTTGGACGGGCCTTTTCACCTTGACTGGCGCGCCCTGGGCCGGGATCTTCTCTGGAGCTGGTGCCGCCTGGGGTGGGGGCCCGGTGGTTGCTTTGATCCTGCTTTCTTTCTTCTTCTTTACCCCCTTCTTTCCGCTGGTTTCCCCCCGCTCCCGGTGTTCCGCTCCCTCCTTAGTCTCACGGCTCTCCAGCCTGGCTACGGCCACCAGTTGGTCGCCCTTCTCGAGCTCGGTTGCGGGCTCCACGACGGTGTCGCGGCTCTTCAGGGGCACCTGACCGGCGGCCATGCGAGTCACCTGGCCCAGAGAGGAGACCAGGGCGAGCTCGTCGCCCTGGTCTATCACCCAAGCCGCTACAATATCTCCGGACTCAGGCCTTTTGGAGAACCGGGTCGCCACCACGCCTCTGCCGTCGCGGCCCTGGGTTGGGTATTCGTCCAGGGCCGTGCGCTTGGCGTGCCCCCGGACGGTAACTATGAGGAGCTCACCCCCGGCCCGGGCTACATCCAGGGCCACCACCGCTTCGCCCTTGTCCAGGTTGATGCCCCGGATCCCACCCGAGCCCCGGCCTGAGGCCCGCACCTCGCTCGCCGGGAAACGGATGGCCTGCCCATGGGCGGAGACCAGGATCAACTGGTCGTTCTCCTGTATCATAACCGCGCCAACCACCTGGTCACCACCCTCCAGGTCTATGAAGTTCAGGCCCCCGCCTCGGGCCGAGAAGATCTCCTGCGCCGCCACGCGCTTCACCTTGCCCCGGCGGGTGGCCGCGACGAAATAGTCCTCGGCCTTGGCTTCCCGGAGGGCCAGGAGGCCCACGACATCCTCCTTGGGCTCCAGGGAGACCAGGTTGCTCAGGGGGAGGCCCTTGGGTTGACGACCTACGTCCGGCAGGGCGTGGCACTTGACTCCGAAGACCCGGCCTTTGCTCGAAAAGAAGAATACGTTGTCGTGATTGTTAGCCACCAGGAGAAGGTGGTCCGGATCTTGCTCCTTAGCAGGTGAGACGGCCTTGGTGGCCCGTCGCCGGGGCTGCTCATATAGCCAGCGCTTCACGTAGCCTTTCTGGGTGACTGCCACCACCACTTCCTCATCGGCGATGAGGTCTTCCTCGGTGAACTCCCTGGCCTCCTCTGCCCGGATGCGAGTGCGGCGGGGGTCGCCGTACCTCTCCTTGAGTTCCAGGACCTCGGCCTTGATGGTCTGGTAGATCTTCTTAGGGTGGGCCAGCAGGTCCTCCAGGTGGGCGATGAGTTTCTTGGTCTCGGCCAGCTCCTCCTCGATCTTCCGGCGCTCCAAGGCCGCCAGGCGCCGGAGCTGCATATCCAGAATGGCCTGGGCTTGGATCTCGGTGAGGTTGTAGTGCTTCATCAGGCCGGCCTTGGCGGCCTCGGCGTCCCGGGAGTCGCGGATCAGGGCGATGACCGCGTCCAGGTTGTCCAGAGCGATGCGCAAGCCCTGCAGCACGTGGACCCGGGCCCGAGCTTTTCCCAGCTCAAACTGGGTGCGGCGGGTGATGATCTGGCGGCGGTAGTCGAGGTAGTGCTGCAAAAGACGCTTCAGCGTGAGCACCCGGGGCTCGCCGTCCACCAGGACCAGGAGGTTCACGCTAAAGGTGGTCTGCATGGCGGTTAGCTTGTACAGGTTGTTCAGCACCTGCTGGGGCTGGGCCTCCCGACGCAGCTCGATGACGATGCGCATGCCATGGCGATCGGACTCGTCCCGCAGATCGGAGATGCCCTCCACTCGCCGGTCGTGGACCAGCTCGGCGATCTTCTCCAGGAGACTGGCCTTGTTTACCTGGTAGGGGAGCTCGGTGACTACAATGTGATGACGGTCGCCTTTCACCTCGTCCATGTGGGCCTTGGCCCGGATGGTGATGCGACCATGGCCGGTGGCGTAGGCGGTCTTGATCCCCTCCAGTCCGACGATGACCCCACCGGTGGGGAAGTCGGGCCCGGGGACGATGCTGGCAAACTCCTCGGCGGTGGCCTGGGGGTTATCTATCAGGTGCACGATGGCCTCGGCCACCTCGCCCAGATTGTGGGGCGGGATGCTGGTGGCCATACCCACGGCTATGCCCGCCGAGCCGTTGACTAACAGGTTGGGGAGCTTGGAGGGGAGGACGGTGGGCTCCTTCAGGGTGCCGTCGAAGTTATCGGTGAAGTCCACCGTGTCCTTGTCCAGGTCCAGGAGCATCTCCTCGGCCAGGGTGGTCAGGCGGGCCTCAGTGTAACGCATGGCCGCCGGGGGGTCGCCGTCCACCGAGCCGAAGTTTCCCTGGCCGTCGATGAGGGGGTAACGCATGGAGAAGTCCTGGGCCAGGCGCACCATGGCGTCGTATACTGCCGCATCGCCGTGGGGGTGGTACTTGCCCAAGACCTCGCCCACGATGCGGGCGCTCTTCTTGTAAGGGCTGGCGTGCTTTAACGCCAGCTCATCCATGGCGTAGAGGATGCGCCGCTGCACCGGCTTAAGGCCATCGCGGACGTCAGGCAGGGCCCGGGCGGTGATGACACTCATGGCGTAGTCCAGGTAGGCCCCGCGCATTTCCTGCTCGATGTCCACCGGGCGCACGATCCCCTCGGAGGGCTGGGCTACGGCTTCTGGTGCTCTTGCCATCGTCTAAGCCTTTCCAACAGATCCTCGAGTATGTCCAGGGTCAGTTTCGGGCCTCGCATGATCTCCTGGATGTCCTTGTTCCAGCCAGGACTGGGGGCAACTGACTGTTGGGCCAGATCGGAGCTGGTGGAGACGGCTCTGGACAGAGTGGCCTCCACCGTGCCCGGGGCGCAGGCCTGCAGAAGGTGGCCGATGGCCGCTTTTTCCAGGGCCTGGATTGGGGTGAGCTCGGCCATCTGGGCCAGGATGCCCAGGCGCTGGTGCAAGAAGGCCAGGTCCGACGAAGTGGGCGGGTCGGCCCCGACAGGCCCCTGCACCGGTGGTGGGGTGGACACCTGCACCCGCGCCGTGACGAGCCCGGTGCCGCCGTTAGTGGAAACCTCGATCTCCCCGGTGTAAGACCGGCCGGGCTCCAGGCCGGCCACCTGGGCGATGATGTGGGTGGCAATGGTGTTGTGTTCGAAATGCGCCTGTTGGACGCTCAACCAGGGCTCCTTGGACCGGATCTCACCGGACAAGAGGCCGGTGCCGGCGTTCTCGATCGAGAGCTTCACCAGCTTGGGGGGTTGGCCCGGGTGCATGGTCCCGAAGTCCAAAGTTGAGGGATGGACCTTGAGGACTGGACGGGGTGGCGCGGCGATGCGCACGGACACCGGGATGGACTTAGAGCCGAAGGCCACCGAGTCCAGGGTAATGGTGCCGGAGTGCAAGCGGTTCTCCTGTAGATTCTGGGTGTCCACCGTGACCCGGATAGTGCAGGCCTCGCTGAAGAGCTTGCAGGTGGAGAGCACGATCCAGGGCTGGTCGGTGTGGAGCTCGCCGATGAGGGTGCGGCCCCCGGTGACGCCGATCTCCAGGCGCGCGCTGGGCTGCAAGCCCCGGGCCACGGTGCCGAAAGACAAGAGGCCCGGCATCACCACCAGCGTGGCAGTCTCTCGGGCCTTGCGAAGAGGGGGCTCCTTCGGCAGGGACGTCGAGCCGCGGGGCCGACCCCGACGCTTCTTGGCCTGGGCCCGGGACTGGTCATATTGGGCCCGGCGGGCGGCGTCGCCCAGGACTTCATAGGCGACGTTAAACTCCTTCATCCGGTGGTCAGCGTCGGGCGAAGGGTTCACGTCGGGATGGTACTTGGCCGCTAGGCGGCGGAAGGCCGCCGCAATCACTTCCGGCTCCGCCTCCGGGTCCACCTGCAGTACCTTATAGTAGTCTTTTCTGGGAGTCACCAAAAACTCCGTCCGCTTTTGGATGGTGAAGAAACTCGACTTGCTGTCATCGGGCTGTGCAAATCGTACAATAAATAACACTATATTATACCGGAATCTGGTGTAAAAAGCTACAGTTTTTGGGGGGAGCCGCACTTTCACTTGTGCCGCTAGGGTGGGGCCATGGGCGGGGAAATGGGACTGGCTTTTTGGTGGAGCGTAAGCCCTGCTCTTATGCCAACAGGTTAATCATCAACAGGGTAACCTGAGGGTATGTGAAACAACGGTGAGCTGGGCCGAAAGGCTGGGCCAACCGATATAGTGACTTACGAGTTTGTCGGTTGAAGTGCCATCGGCTTTAAAAGGCTGGCTAGGCGCGTTGTCGTTGGAACGTTCAACATGTAGCGCGGCTTCCGGCCGTGGGGCATGCGCTAGCCTGGGCGGCGGATGATGCGAGTGTCGGTGCTCTTGAGCCCTGGGATCGAATACATCCGGGCGATGACGTCATCCAGGCTGGCCAGGTCCTCGGCCTCGATGTAGGCGATGAGGTCCATGGGACCGAAGAGGGCATGGGCGCTCACAACGCCTTCTACCTTGCTTAGCCCCCGGGCCACCTCCGCCGGGTCCTGAGAGCACTCCACAAAGACATAGGCTGAGATTTTCATTGAAAATCCCTCCGATAAAAGCTGCCGCGTTGGGGTTCCAACGCGGCAGCAATGCTGGGTTCGTCCGGGTCTACTCGGGATGCAGGCGCTTCTTCTTGGCCATGAGCTCGTCCTTGGACTCCACGTGGGCCGGATCCGGCACGCAGCAAGCCACCGGGCAAACCAAGGCACACTGAGACTCATCGAAGAACCCCACGCACTCGGTGCACTTGTTGGGATCGATGATGTAAATGGGGTCGCCCTCGCTGATGGCGTCGTTGGGGCATTCCGGCAGGCACGCGCCGCAGGCGATGCACTCGTCGGTGATCTTGTAGGCCATAGCTCCTCACTCCCTCCTTTCCTCTCTAGTCATTCCCGGGAAGCAGGCAACGGCAGTCCTGGATGATGCTTAGGGTAATGTGACACGGCTATGAATCGACGGAAAGGATACGATCTGGCAGGCTGGTGGTCTGCTGGCCGTTCCTGTTAGGTCACCTGGACGACGAAGCAGGTGAGAGTGGCCCTTATTCCGGGAATGCCCCGGATGTCATTGAGGACCACCTTGCCGACGGCGTTTACGTCGGCTCCTTCCATTACGGCCACCACGTCGTAGGGACCGGTGATGGCATCGGCCGTAGCAACCCCTGGTGTGCTGCGCAGCGTCACCACCACACTGGAGGTCTTATCGGCCTCGGTGTTCACCAGCACATAGGCCTTGGCGCCCATGGTAATCCCCCCTTGGGTTGTATTCTACCATCTTTTGGACTACAATACAAGAAACGTGGCGAAATCCTGACCGATCAAAATTGCTGTGGACTGGCCGGGATACTCCTGGTGGACTCCGCAGAAGAGGATGCCTGTGAAGCGCTATTGCCCCTCCCTCGACCCTGCCAATAGGCTCGGCCTGCTCGTTTCCTTCGTGCTGCTCCTGGCCTTCGGCCTGCGCTTGCACCTTCTGGCCGACCAGAGTATCTGGTGGGACGAGGGCATCTCGGTATGGGCAGCGCGAAAGGGACCGATGGCCATCGCCCTTTGGACAGCGGGGGACAACCACCCACCCATTTACTATTGGGTGCTCCACTTCTGGCTCAGATTAGCCGGCGAGAGCGAGTTCGCAGCGCGGTTTCCGTCGGTGGCCAGTGGCGTGTTGACGGTAGCGCTGCTCTTCGAGCTGGGCAGAAAGATGGCCGGCCCTGGCGTGGGCCTGCTGGCCGCCTTTTTGGCCGCCACGGCGCGGTTTTCCATCTGGTGGTCCCAGGAAACGCGCATGTATGCCCTGGCGGCCATGCTCTGCACTGCCTCGCTTTATTTCTTCTGGGCCATCAAGGACGGTGGGTCACGGCGCCAGTGGGCCGGGTACCTGATCGCCACCTACCTGGCCCTGGGCACGCACTACCTGTCGGGGCTGGTGCTTCTCGTCGAGAATTGCTACCTGGTAGTCACCTGGCTCGTCAGGAGGCCTCGCCCTGCCGGTCACCTGATCCGGTGGCTGGCGGGGCAACTGGCGTTGGTCGTCCTGTATGCTCCCTGGCTGGTACTGGCCCTGGGTCAGTTGAAGACCTGGAGGGCTGAGGCAACATTCTATCCTCTGGCTCAGTTCCTGAGACTGTTCTGGCTGGTGATGGGGACGGGCATTTCCACGGAGCTGGAACAGAACACCTGGCTCTCCGGAGCAGTGATGGTCCTGGCCGGATTCCTGGGCCTCGTCTTCCTCTGGTGGCGGGTCAAGACATCCCCGGACCGTTCTCCTGAGAGGGCCTTGCTGGCCCAGGGCATCCTGTTTTTCCTTCTCTCCCTTTTGGCGGCACCGCTGGCGGTCTACCTGCTCTCGTTGCCCAGGGCCGTGTTCTACACGCCGCCGGTCTCGGTGCGCTATCTTCTGGTGCTGGCACCATTTTTCTATCTGTTTGTGGCCTGGGGCATCGGGCTCCTGGGCCGGAAGAGCCGCCCCCTGGCCGCGGTCTGCCTGGCAGCCTTCCTGACACTCTTCGGCTACTCACTCAAGAGCTACTACGACTCCCGGTTTCTGGCCGACGACTTTCAGTCCATCGTCGGCACGATCCGTGCTTTGTCCGCCCGGGACGACGCCATCATCCTGGACACCGATGCGGAGTGGCCGGTCTTCGCCTATCACTCTCGCGACACGCTTCCCTGGTACGGCGTGCCCAATGCCGCGGCGGACCTGGCCGAGGACTCGGCGGAGTTCCTGCTGGGACCGGCCCTGGCCAGGCATTCGGGCCTCTGGCTCCTGGTGAGCGCCGACGCCATCCGCCACGATCCCGCTCGCGTCATAGAGACGTGGCTGGACCAACGCCTGGCCCGCCTGGGTGAGTGGCGATTCGGAGTCCGGCGCCTGGTGCTCTTCAGCAAGGACGCCGGCCGCAGCGTGGATCTGGTGGCCAACCCCGAGGCCCTGGCGCTGGTGGGCCAGGGTTCAGTAAAATATGATGGGGTGGACTACCTGGGGTACGAGATGGCGCTTCGGCGCCTTCGCTCCGGTGAGGTGGCTCGGGTTGCCACCTATTGGAGGGCAAACCAGGGGGAAATGGGGCCATTGAGTGTGGAGGTGGACCTGGCGGCCACGCCGGAAGGACCACCGGTGGCCCGGAGCGAGAGGGTGGCTCTGGGCCCGGGCCGCGCCGGGTGGCCGCGGGGAGCAGTAACCCGGGCGGCGGCCAACATCCCCATTACGGGCAGAATAGCTCCCGGCCGCTACTGGGTCAGGGCCAGCGTCTTCGACGAAAAGGGTCTGACAATGGCGCCGCTTGAGCCGCCGGGCGGGGGTTTCGTGGCCCTCCGGCAGGTACAGGTGGACTTGCCAGGTTCTCTGGCGCGCGTCCCGGCCGGAACGTGGCCCAGTCGTGAACTGAAGCTGACCTTCGGCGGCAAGATCGCGCTCTTGGGCTTCGACCTGCTCGATCGCGGAGGCAAAGGAAGCCCGATCAGCCCGGCGGAGTCAGCTTTGGTTGCCAGACCCAGTGACAAGATCCGGCTGGTGCTATATTGGCAAGGCCTGGAGCCCATAGACCAAAGCTACGCCACCTTCGTGCACATCCTGGGCCAACGATTCAACCCTAACACCGGCAATCCCCTGTGGGGACAGAAGGACGGTATTCCGGTGGAGGGCAGTCTGCCCACCACCAACTGGCTGCCGGGCCAGGTGATACCTGACCCCTACGAGGTGAGGATTGAACCCAATGCTCCGCCGGGAGACTACCAGATCGAGGTGGGCCTGTATGACCCCACCACCGGCCGGCGGCTGGCCGTGACCGACCCGGAAGGGGCCATCCTGGGCGACCGGGCCATCCTGGTGACGGTGCAGGTCAGGCCGTGAACGGGTACCTCGTCCTCAAAATGAATGGCCCAGGTAGCGGGTGACTCCCACACCTGGACCTGTTTCGCCCTTGTCAGTAGCCTTCGCCTTCTACCCCGGTAACCGCCTGGATGGCCTCGGCCACCAGGAAGAGAGAGCCGGCGACGCAGATGAGGTCCGGGGTCTTTGCCATCGCTTTGGCTGCGGCCAGGGCCGTGGCCACGTCCGAGCTGACGCTGACCCGAGAACAGTATCGGCTAGCCTCCACCGCTATCACCTCGGGGGCTGCTGCCCGGGGATGCCGGGAGCGGGTGGCGATGATGGCCTTGCCCGCCGGCGCCAGTTCACCTACGATCCCCGGGATGTCCTTGTCCCGGGAGGCGCCCAGGATCAGGTACAGGTCTCGGCAGCGGAAGAGTTGCTGGAGGGAGCGAAGGAGCAAGGCCGCGGACTCGCGGTTGTGGGCGCCGTCCACGACCACGGTCGGCTCCCGGGAAAGGACCTGCAAGCGGCCGGGCCAGTGGACCTGCCTCAGGCCTTCTTCAATGGCTTCCGAGGTGATGAGGATGCCGTGGAAGCGCAGCGCCTCCACTGCGGCCAGGGCAGTGCAGGCATTGATCAATTGGTGTTCGCCTAAAAGCGGGATCCAGAGGTCGTGGTACGTTCGAGGTTCCACCGGGGAGTCCTTGCCGGTGGCCTCTGGTGGCCAGGCGAGCCGGGATTCGCACGTAAATGACTGTCCGGTCACGTCGCTAGAGGTCCCCTGCCATCGCCACTCCCTCCCCACCAGGTAGAGCCTGGCTCCTCTCTGTTCGCAAACCTCATGGATGACCTTCAACGCCTCCGGGGGCTGAGGGGATGAGACCACCATCCCGCCCGGCTTGATGATGCCTGCTTTTTCTCTGGCGATCAGGGTCAAGGTATCCCCCAAAACGGCGGTGTGGTCCAGGCTGAGGGAGGTGATGACGGAGAGCAGCGGGGTGACCACGTTGGTGGCATCCAGGCGCCCGCCCAGGCCGACCTCCAAAACGGCCAGCTCCACCCCCTGCCGGGAGAAGTGGAGGAACGCCAGGGCCGTGGCGACCTCAAAGGTGCTGGGTTGGTCGTCGCCCATACTGCTCACCGTGGGCTCCAACTCGGATACCAGAGCTGCCAAATCCGCCTGGGCGATGGGGATCCCGTCCACCATGATCCTCTCGCGAAAGGTATGCAGGTGAGGCGAGGTATAGAGGCCAGTCTTGTGCCCGGCGGCCCGCAGGACAGAGGCGATCATGGCGGCTGTGGATCCCTTTCCCTTGGTCCCGGCCACGTGAACTGTGGCGAAGGCGCTCTCGGGATGGCCCAGAGCCGAGACCAGCCGGCCCATGCGCTCCAGATTGAAGCGCGACGGGGAGTAGACGACGCCTGGGCTCTTCTCCAGGTCAGTGAGGCTATAGAGGTAGCGCAAGGTCGCGCCGTAGTCGAAGGTAGCAGTCAAAGGGGAGACCCCAGTCCCAGGTATACTTTGGCCATAGTTCACCTGCGCACTATGGCGTCAACCATGCGGGCTACCTGGGCCATCTCTTTTACGTCGTGTACCCGCACGATGTCGGCGCCCTGGGCAATGCCCAGGGCCACCGTGGCCGCTGTCCCGTGAAGTCTCTGGTCCGGGGGCAGGTTCAGGGTGTGGCCGATGAAGGACTTCCGGGAGGTGCCCAGCAGGATAGGGCGTCCGAGGCTCTTGAGCTCGCTCAGCCGCTGCAATATCTCCAGGTTCTGCTCGGCGGTCTTGCCGAAGCCAATGCCGGGGTCTACGATGATGCGCCCCCAGGAGATGCCAGCGGAGGTGGCCAGAGCCATACTCTCCCTTAGCTCTCGGCAGATCTCGGCCATGAGATCCGCGTAGACCATGCCCTGGTAGTGACCTCCCACCACCTCGGTCCTGGTGGCCTTGTCCGCCTGGCTGCGATTGTGCATCAAGATCACCGGCACCCCGGCCTGGGCTACCGCGTTTTTCAGGCCGGGGTCCCGTCTAAGCCCCCACACGTCGTTCACCAGGCTGGCCCCGGCCGCCAGGGCCTGCTTTGCCACCCTAGCCTTGTAGGTATCGATGGAGATGGGCACCGAGGTCTCCCGGACTAGCCCCTGGATGACCGGGACCACTCGCCGGAGCTCCTCCTCAACCGAGACCGGGGCGCTGCCCGGCCGAGTCGATTCACCCCCCACGTCCAGGAGATCAGCGCCCTCTTCGGCGAAACGCTTCCCCTGAGCCACCGCGGCCGCCACGTCGTACCCCAGGCCATCTCCGGAAAAGGAGTCAGGGGTGACGTTGATGATGCCCATGAGGTAAGTGCGGGTTCCCCAGTTGAAGAGCGTGTTGCCGATCTGCAATGTCTCCAACCGGGCACCCTGGTGATCGGCCAGGACTGCCTCCACCTCGTCGGCAATGGCCTGGAGGCTCCTCAAGGGCTGGAGCCGCAGTTTGGCCAGGAGGCCCCGGTAATGGGTCAGGGTGCCTAAAAGGAGGACTTCGGTAAGGGTGCCCTCTTTCAGGCGATAGACCTGGTTTGAGATCACCGCCTCGCCGCCCCTGGCGAGCATCTCCTGTTTGATGATATTGGCGGCAGCGCAGGTGACGCCCTCCAGCTTAATGGCCCGGTGCAGCCCCTTCGGGAGCATGATCTCCAGCCCAGCCTTCTCCGGATGGATGCGTTCCATTTCCTGCTGCAGAGCAGCGAGCGTGTTTACGGCCAGGACCCGGGCGTTCATCGCCTGGGGCCTCCGTTTTGCACGATGGCGAAGAACTCGGAGCTGGTGGCAAGCCTGGTGATGAAGATGGCGGGATTTGCCGAGGTGATCACTCTGCTGCTTGCCTTCTTGATCCGTTCCTGATCGATCACCGGGCACCTCACGAGGGGTTCCCTGAATCAAAGCTGTCTCTCGGGCCTATGCCGGTGGCGAAAGGAAACTATACAACCAGTTCCAATGCTTGTCAATAGCTTCTTGACGGAATGTCATTTGAAATTCAAAAGTGGACACTTTTCAGTTGAAAAGTGGACATGCCATACTGGGTCCTCAAACCATCCTGCATGTGAGGAGGGGACCATGGTTCAGCTGCACAAGCAGTTCTCGGATGAGC
>JBFMCB010000031.1:0-22102 GCA_040754915.1 Chloroflexota bacterium
CTTCCCAGGGACCGCCAGGATGAAAAGGACGTGATCATGGAGATCCGGGCGGGCACCGGAGGAGACGAAGCCGGGCTCTTCGCCGCCGACCTGTTTCGCATGTACACCCGCTTCGCCGAAATCCAGGGTTGGGATGTGGAAGTGGTGGATGCCAACCAGAGCGGCCTCGGCGGATTCAAGGAGATAGTATTCGAGATCAAGGGTCGGGGGGCCTATTCGCGCCTTAAATACGAGAGCGGCGTGCACCGGGTACAACGGGTGCCGCTGACCGAGGCCGGTGGGCGCATTCACACCTCCACCGCCACGGTGGCCGTCTTGCCCGCAGTGGAGGAGGTGGAGGTGCAGGTCGACCCCGACGACCTGCGCATTGACATCTTCCATTCCGGCGGCGCCGGCGGCCAGAACGTGAACAAGGTGGCCACCGCGGTGCGGATCACTCACCTGCCCACTGGTATGGTGGTCACCTGCCAGGACGAGCGCTCCCAGCTCAAGAACAAGCTCAAGGCCATGTCGGTGTTGCGAGCGAAGCTCTACGATGCCGAGCAACGCAAGCAGCTGTCGGAGATCACCGAGGTCCGCCGCTCCCAGGTGGGCACCGGCGAGCGGGCGGAGAAGATCCGCACCTACAATTTCCCCCAGGACCGCCTGACCGACCACCGCATCGGCCTCACCCTGCACAACCTGCCCAGTATCCTGGCGGGCAACCTCCAGGAGCTCATCGACGCCATCGCCACAGCGGACCAGGCCGAAAAACTGAAGGCTGCCGGCATGGCCGCTTAAGCCCAAGCGGCGGTGGACGCTAGCCGGGCGAGGCTTTGACACCACGATGCACGTTGAACGTCCAAAGCCTAATCCCCCCGCAAGTTCGGAACCTGTGGGAGGATTGTTCAACGTTGCGGTGTCGTGGGGGTTTGCCGACAGGCGTTTCACCAGCGCCGCCCGAGCCACTTGCGTTTCATCGTCATCTTTAGAGAACGCTCATCAGGAGGCACGATTGGCGGGGGAGCTCACTTTTGACGTGGTCTCGGAATTCGACCACCAGGAGCTGGTGAACGCTGTGGACCAGACCCAGCGGGAACTGCGCACGCGCTACGATCTAAAGAACACCAGGAGCGAGGTGGCATTGGAGAAAGATCAGATCGTAGTGGTCACGGAGAGCGAGTTCGTGCTGCGCAGCATCAAAGATCTGCTAGAATCAAAGGTGGTTCGGCGGGGATTGTCCCTGAAGATCTTGAGGTACGAAAAATCGCAACAAGCGGCTCAGGGACGGGTGCGACAAACCATTAAGCTCCAACGCGGCATCTCCCAGGAGCTGGCCCGGGAGATCACCAAATTGTTGCGAGACAACCTCCCCAAGGTCCGGCCGCAGGTCCAGGGAGATGCGGTGCGCGTGGCCAGCAAGAGCAAGGACGAGCTCCAGGCAGCCATCCGTCTCCTTACGGAGAGGGAATTTCCAGTAGCACTGCAGTTCACGAACTACCGGTAGAGGCCAAAAGCGGGCCCTATCGGGGCCCGGACGACGCCTGAGCCAGCCGCGCCTCGTACTGCCGCCGGTAATACTCCTTGTACTCGCCGGACTTGATCTTACGCCACCACCACTGGTGGTCGACGTACCAGCGCACCGTCTTCTCCAGGGCCTCCTCAAAGGAATGTTCGCCCCTCCAGCCCAGGGCCTTGACCTTGTCGCAGTTCAGGGAATACCGGCGGTCGTGGCCTGGGCGGTCGGCCACGTAGCAGATCAGGCTCTCCGGCTTACCCAAGAGCCGCAGTATCTCTCGGGCCATGTGGAGATTCACCGTTTCCGAGTCTGGCCCCACATTGTAGGCCTCGCCCACCTGACCCCGGTGCAGGACGATGTCTATGCCCTGGCAGTGATCCAGGACGTACTGGTATGGCCGCATCTGGTGGCCATCGCCATAGACCGGCAGCGGCTGGTCGTCGATGGCGTTGGTGATGAAAAGGGGGACCGCGTTCTCCGGGTACTGGTAGGGCCCGATGCTGTTGCCACCCCGAGTCACGGTGGTGGGCACCCCGTAGGTGACGTGGTAGGCATGGATCAGGTGCTCGGCGCCGGCCTTGCTGGCAGCATAAGGGCTGCGGGCTTCCAGACGGTCTTCCTCCCGAGAGGAACCCTCCAGCACCTCGCCGTACACCTCGTCGGTCGAAATATGGTGTAGACGCTCCAGGCTGAACTGCTTTGCCGCCTCCAGCAGCACGTAGGTGCCGTACACGTCGGTCTTGATGAAGGCATCGGGGTCCATGATGGAGCGGTCTACGTGGGTTTCGGCGGCGAAATTCACGATGGTGTCTATCCTATACTGGCGCACTACCTGGCTCACCATCTGGGCATCGCAGATGTCGCCACGAACGAAAGCATAGCGGGGGTCCCCGGCCACGTCCAGGAGGTTGTCCAGGTTGCCTCGATAATTCAGCTTATCGTAGACCACCAGCCGGTAGTTGGGGTATCTTTCCAGCAGGTAGCGCACGAAGTTGCTGCCGATGAAGCCAGCTCCCCCGGTGATCAGGAGGTTTTTCAAGGTAGCGTGTCTCCCATGGCTTGTTTCGGTCGCAGTTGTACTGCGGCGGGCTGGGCCTCGACCTTCACGGTTAAAGAAATCAGACTTGCTGGCCTCGCTGCTCGTACGCGTCGTGCAAGAGCGCCCGCAGGTCCTCGGTGGTGAGCAGGTAGGTCTCGGGCTTGGCGTCCAGGGTGTACAACTTGTCTGAGGCTATCCCCTGGAGGATCAGGCCGTCTGCCGTCTCGATGAGGCGGACGTTCACGAAGCGGTGTTCATCGATGTAATGCCCCACCGCCCTCAAGACGTCCTCATAGTCGGTGCTTTGCAATCCAAGAAAGAGGCTCCGCATCTGTTTCTCCCCCGGCCTGCCATCAGCGCCGCATGCCGTCCAGGCGGCGGAACTCGGCGATCAGCCCCTGCAACTCTTCCCAGGAAACAGTGTACGTCTCCAGCACATCCTGATAGGCCTCGCTGGTGTACACGGTGGCTGTCCCCTGGACCACCACGCCGCCTTCCACCTGCAAGACGCACACGTTCTTAAGCTTGTGGCGGTCCAGATAACGGCCCACCGCCCGCATCAGGTCTTCGTTGCTGATCTTAGCTGAATCCGTGGGTCCTGGCATATGACCTGTCCCTCGCTATCTATAGAACTGGCATCAGGATCTGCTCTGGACCGCCGAGGTCGGACGGCCGGCCATCCCCAAGAGCCGCCGGATCTTGTTGACTGCCCGTCGCGGGGAGGCGTACCGCCGGATCAGGTGGCGCACCCGGCGGCGGACCCGGTTCGGAAGCGTGCGCCTCTCCGATTCCTCCAGGGCCCAACGCAGGAATTCATAGTCCTGGCCCTTGATCTTGGTCTCGGTTGGATTGCGCCGATAGCTGTCGTGGCTGGTGATCAGCGATAGATCGTGCTCGATGCAGTAATCGTACAGGTCGCTGCCCGGATGGGGGGTGTAGAACGCCGGGCTATAGTAATCCGGGTCGATCTGCTTCATCATGGAGACGGTGTCCAGGACCTCTTCCTTGGTCTCGGTGGGGATGCCTAGCATGTAGTTGGCCCAGATGGCTACCCCATACTTCTTGCAGATACGCGCCGCCTCTAAGTTTACCTTACGGGTGGTTCCTTTGCGCAGGAAACGCAGCACCCGGTCGTTCCCGCTCTCGAAACCGATGAAATACCCTTTAAGCCCGACCCCGGCCATTAAGGCTACCATGTCCGGGTGGCGGACGATGATGTCGGCCCGGCTCTGGCAGAAGAAGGGCTCTTTGAACCCGGCCTCACGGTACCGGGCGCAGAACTCCGCCACCCACCGGCGGTCCTCGGTCAGGCAGTCATCGTGGAACATGAAGCTCCGGAAATGGTACCTGGTGCGCAGCTCCTGCAGCTCGGCGACGACGTTCAGCGGACTGCGCCGGCGGACCTTCTTGCCGAAGATAATGCTCTCTGCGGGCTTGCAGAAGCTGCAGTTATAGATACAGCCCCGGCCGGCGATGATGGTCAGGAAGGGTGGTGGTAGCTCTTCGATGAAGGGCACCTCCGGGGAATCCAGGCGATAGCCAAACCTTCGCCATTCGTCCAGGAACAGGCTGCGGTCCGCGAAGGGCAGGGCATCCAGGTCCGGCATCTCGCCGTGAAGCACCCGTTCCCCAGGGTCACTTCCCCCCTCCAGGGCTTGGAGAAGCTTTGAGAACGTGATCTCGCCCTCGTGGGTGACGATGTAGTCGATCTTCAAGTTGGCCGCCACCTCATCCAGGGCCAGGGTGGGATGAGGCCCGCCCACCACGGTGACGATCCGGGGGTCTAACTCCTTGACGATGTCCACCGCGCGCATCACCGGGTTGAAATCCACGCTCATCATGGTGAGGCCCACCACGTCCGGGCGGCGGCTGGCCAGCTCGGCTCGAAAATGCTCCCAGCTCTTCAAGGCCCGCAGGTCGATCAGATCTACTTCGAATCCCTTGCTCTTGGCGTAGGCGGCGATGTAGGCCAGGCCGTGGCTGACCCAACCAGCCTCCATGCCCTGTCCCAGGCAATCGAAGCCGTACCCGGCTATGCCGGGGTAGATCAGGGTGGTTTTCATATGATCCCGACCTTGCTGTGATCCCCCAACATCATCTTGTAGGCCTTGGGCTTCACCGGCGACCTGGTGATCTCAACGTTCCTGCCGATGAGGCTATCCTCGATGCGGTGATGGACGTCCACGATCTTGCAGTGTTCCAGCACGATGCTATGCTCGACCTCGCTGTCCTGAAGCAAACAATCGTGATAGATGGAGGTGAAAGGCCCGACGTACGAGTTCACGATCCTGGTGCGCTCCCCGATGATGGCCGGGCCCCGCACGGTGCTGTTTATTATCTGAGCATCCTTTTCGATGACCACCTTGCCGTTCACGTGAGAAGCGGGGTCCACGGACCCGCGGTTGTCGGGCTCGATGATCTCTAACACCAGGCGGTTCGCCTCCAGCATGTCCTCCTTCCCGCCGGTGTCGATCCACCAGCCGGACAAGACTTGATGGGAGACCTTGTACCCCAGGTCAATTAGGGTCTGTATGGCCTCGGTGATCTCCAGCTCGCCCCTCCAGGAGGGCCTGATCCGGGCGATGGCCTCGAAGATGTGGCGGTCGAACATGTAGATGCCCACCAGGGCCAGATCAGACACGAACTCCTTGGGCTTTTCCACCAGCCGGACCATCGAGCCGTCCGGTGCCAACTGGGCTACCCCGAACCGCTGAGGGTTGGGGACTTTGGCGAGCAGTATCTGGCAGTTGGCGGCATTGCCGCGAAAGCTCTCCACCAGCGAGACTATGCCATCCCGGATGAAGTTGTCCCCCAGGAAGAGGACGAAGCGCTCCTCCCCCAGGAAATCCCTGGCGATCTTGACGCCGTGGGCGATGCCCAGGGGCGCCTCCTGAACGATGTAGGTAACCCTGGCCCCGAAGCGGGAGCCGTCGCCCACGGCGGCCTGAATCTGATCCCCGGTGTCGCCCACGACGATGCCGATGTCCGTGATCCCCGCTTCCACCAGGTCCTCTATGGCATAGAACAAAACCGGCTTATTGGCCACCGGGACTAATTGCTTAGCGCCGGTGTAGGTTAGGGGACGAAGCCTTGTCCCTTTGCCCCCGCTCAGAATGAGTCCCTTCATTCAACTCTCCCCTGCCGCTACGCCGTGTGAAAGACCCACGCCCAGTATACCTTCTCCATAACGGCCTTGTCAAGGCAAGAAGCCCAGGGCAGCGGCCGCCCGGACCAGATGTGGGCCGTACAAGAGTGCTCCCACCAGCACGGCGGTGCCAGCGGTTACCAATACGGCTCCGGCCGCCACGTCCTTGGCCGCTTTGGCCAGGGGGTGATGGTCCGGGTGAACCAGGTCCATTAACGTCTCCACTGCGGTGTTGAAGAGCTCGGCGGAGAGGACCAGCCCGATGGTCAAGCACAGTATGGCGAGCTCCACCAGGGCCATCCCCAGGGCAAGGCCCAGGCCCACCGCCAGGACCGCGGCCAACAGGTGGAGGCGGAGATTGCGCTGGGTCCTCCAAGCCTCCGCCAGCCCGGAAAAGGCATGGTGAAAGCTCCGGAATAAGGCAGCTCTCATCGAATGATTCTCTTCAGCTATCAACGAACGCTGGGCAGGGCCGCCAGGATGACCTCTTCTCTCTTGCGCATGCGCTCTCGATCCTCCTGGCGCTGGTGATCGTACCCCAGGAGGTGCAGGAGGCCATGCACGATCAGATAGGCCGTCTCACGCTGCAAGGAGTGGCCGTACTCCTGCGCCTGTTCCTGAGCCCGAGGATAGGAGACCACGATGTCACCCAGGTGCAGGAGACCGTCGGGCGGCGCCACAAAAGGGCCACCTTGGGGAGATAACAGAGGGAAGGATAGGACATCGGTGACGGCGTCTACCTGGCGAAAGGTGCGGTTCAACTCCCGGAGGCGCTCATCGCTGGTGATGGTGAGGCATAGCTCGGCTGGCGGGACCTTCTCCTGGACAAGGGCATGGCGGACGACCTGTCTCAGGAAACGGCGGTCTACGATCTCACGGTAAGCGTCGTCGATCTGTAGCTCCACGCGCGAGCGCGGCTTGTTCATGAGAACGATTTCTTTATTAGTAGAGAGCAGCTATCTAAGATGGCCCCGCCTTGGCCTGGCCCTCCGGCAAGCCCTTGATCCCGGGGGCTAGACTGGTGGTGGCCGCTTTAGGCAGAGCCGGATATTCGATGCGGGGGTGGTACACGCCCAGGAGCACACCCACAAAGGACTGGCGCACCATGTCCAGGTCCCGGAGGGTCAGGTCGCATTCGTCCAGTTGCCCCTCCGCTAGCTTCTCGTTGATGGCCTCCCGGACCAGTTGGTCGATCTTCTCCGGTGAATGTTGGGGGGTGGAACGCACGGTGGCCTCTACGCCGTCAGCCAGCATGATCAGCGCCGCTTCCTTGGTCCTTGGCCTGGGCCCCGGATAGCGGAAATCCTCGGGGTCCACCTTGTCTTCGCCAAGCTGGCCCACCGCCCGCCCGTAGAAGTAAGTGGCCAATCGGGTGCCGTGGTGCTCGGGTATGAGGTCCGCGATGCGTTTCGGGAGCTTGTGCTTCCTGGCCAGGGCCAACCCCTCGGTGACGTGGGCGATCACCACCTGGGCAGAGGTCTTCGGATCCAACTGATCGTGGACGTTCACCCCGTCCACCTGGTTCTCGATGAAGAAATACGGGTGCTCGACTTTTCCGATGTCGTGGTAATAAGAGGCCACCCGGACCAGGAGCGTATCGGCACCGATGGCCTCGGCGGCCTGCTCGGCCAGGTTGCCCACCACGATGCTGTGATAGTAGGTGCCGGGGGCCTCCAGTTGCAACCGCCGCAGGAGCGGCTGGTTGGGATGGGCCAGTTCCAGGAGTTGAAGGATGGTGGTGATGCCGAACAGGTTGCCCAGGACCGAGAAGCTGCCCAGGGCCAGGGCCGCCGACAGGGCCCCATTGGCCAGCCCGGCGGCGCTCAGGGCCAGCACGGTGCCCAGACTGTACTCCTGGCCCGGCAACCAGAAGGCCACGATGACGCCCACGTTCGCCGCGGCGATGAAGAGGCCAGCCCAAAGAAAGCTGACCGTGTGCTGCAGCCGCCAGACGCTGAGGATGCCGGCCAAGCCGCTGACGAAGACGAAGGTCGCCAGCGCCAGGGAATTGCCCGCCACATAGCCGACGATGAGTGCCACCACGGCGGTCAAAAACGTGGCCAGTTGATGGTTCAATAGGATGGCGATCAACATGGAGAACGAGGCGAAGGGCAGCACGTACGGCCAGATGGACCGTCCGGGGATGGTCACCTTGGCCACCAGGCATACCAGGGCCAGGCTCAACCCCATAAGTAACAGGTGCCGCGGGTCTTCCAGGAGTTGGGGCTGAAAGCGCAGGAGGTAAAAGGCCAATACCAGGACCATGGTGCCAACCAGCAAAGACGTGCTGACCAGCCCTTCCCAGCGCACGGCAGGCTGGCGCAGCCCCAGGGCCTCCAGCCTCTCGATGTCCAGGGGGGTTATCACGCTCCCCTCTCGGACCACCACCTCGTCTTTCTCGATGTTGAATCGCACTGGCTCCACATTGTTGGCGGCAAAGCGTCGCTGGCGCTCCGTCTCCTGGCTGTTGTAATATTCCGTGGGCCGGAGAAAACTCCTGACCAGGTCGTCCACCAGGGCTGATTGTACCCAGGTCAGGTTGCCGCTGAGCCGGCTGCGGACTCGAGATTTCGCCTCGGCTAATTGCGAGGGGCGGATCTTATCCCTCATGATCTCGTCCAGTACCCTGGCGGTGTCGGTTATCACCTCTCGCCAGGTGGCCTCGTTGATGAAGAGTATCTCCGAGGCCGAGAGGGAGGAGAGGCTTAAACCCGGAAGCTTCTGGAGACGGTCGCGCTTCTGGTCCAGGGAGAGGGAGAGGTCGTTCCGGAGGAGGGAGATGCTGTTACAGACGGCCAGGGCACTCGCTTTTTGCTGCTGCACCAGGGCGGCGTCGTACTCGTAGACCTCGGCGATGCTGGCCAGGGCCTGATCCCGGGCCTCGTTCGTCTTGATCTGGCTCGTGTAGGACACGCGCTTCGGTGCCTTGATGTTTTGCCGGGAGACGTCGCCGACCTTCAGCGTTACCTGGCCGGGGAGGAACTGAAAGGCCAGGACCAGGGTGAGGGCAACCGCCATGAAGGCCGAGAAGACAAGCAAGAGGGCCCAATGGCGCCACACGCCGGCGGCCTCAGGCCTTGATCCCACGTGTTCATCACCAGTAAAAAACACCGCTCACCATCTTGTTGGTTTCAAGAGATGAAATGTCGTATCCTTCAATCACACCAGGGACGATGTAGGGCACAGGAGAGGGTCCTCCTGTGCCCTATCGTTCATTGCTCAAGCCAACAGCTCTTGGACCACCTGGCTGATGAGCCGCCCCTCGGCTTTGCCTTTCAGGCGGGGGGCCAGCACGCTCATGACCTTGCCCAGGTCCGAGCGGCCGGTGGCCCCTATCTCTTGGATGACCCCTTTCGCCGCGGCGGCGATCTCCTCCCTGGTTATCTGTTGAGGCAGATAACCCAGAAGGATCTGGAGCTCGGCCTGCTCTTTATCGACCAGGTCCTGTCGGCTACCCTTGGAGAACTCGAAGATGGAGTCCCGCCGTTGTTTCACCTCTCGGGCGATCACCGCCAGGACCCCATCGTCGTCTAACTCCCTGCCCCTGGCAATCTCGGCGTTCTTTATGGAAGACCGGGTGAGGCGGATGACCGAGACCCGCAACTCATCCCTTTGTCGCATAGCCTGCTTCAGGTCTTCCATCAGTTTTTCTTTAAGCGTCATGGCTATCCTTTGGTTGCACGGCCCTCCTGCGGTATGAGTGGCATGTCGCCGTGTTAGCACATTGGTTTGGAGCCTATTATCGCCCGGACTGAGACTTTCGCCTCCTGGCCGCTTCTTTTTTCTTCCTCTTGACGCTGGGTTTCTCGTAGTGCTCCCGACGCCGGGCCTCGGCCAGGATACCATCTTGCTGAACCTTTTTATTGAAACGCCGCAAGGCGCTTTCAAAGGTCTCGTTATCCTGCACGATTATTCCAGACACATACTTCCCTCCCTTCGTTCAGTTCAGGCTCGGCAAACAGGTGACGGATTTTTTTCCCAATCCGCCTTGAACCCTTTGCCGCCTGTAAGACCGTTATTCATGGCAACAGAGGCGAGATCAATCCCTTCCGTTTCCCAGGATTAGAGGACAAGACCCCATAGGAATAGGCCACGCTGCCGACCTCCATTATAATGGCAGCGATTTGCTCTGTCAAGGATACTGGCTCGGGGCAAAAACCTTGACAAACATCGGCCGGTTGTGTTATAGTCCCGCCAATCATCTGATTCAAAGGCTTGGACTGGGAAAAGTAGGCGTGCCAGGCATGGCACCAGTGAGTTGGGGGAATGGGTGAGAGTCCCGACGCTAGTGCTGCCGCCGAACCGGCCCAGGAGCTGCAGCTGAAAGCCCTCAGGCCTCGGGAACCAGGCCTGAGATCTGGCGAGTAAGCGTCGCCGGCAGGCGTCCGTTACCATATGCCCAGGACAACGGGTAGCCTCAGTAGTAGCTATCCTGTCCGCAGAGTGGGGGGCTCGAACGCCCCCAAGCCAGGGTGGTACCGCGGGGCAGATCTTCGGCGCCTCGTCCCCAGATTCTCTATAAGCATGAGATGCGAGAGTCTGAGGACGGGGCGCTTTCTTTTTTGTCGGGACGTAGCGCAGCCAGGCCAGCGCGCGGCGTTCGGGACGCCGAGGTCACGGGTTCGAATCCCGTCGTCCCGACCATGTCCATCGTCACTGTAGGTGCAAACCTATTGGCCCATGGCGAGGACGCCAAATGGCAAGCAACGGGGCATTTGAAACAATGGGAGGGCAACGTGATCGGTCAGAGACTTGCCATCATCGGCGCCGGCAACATGGGCGCGAGCCTGGTGGCGGGCATCCTGAACAAGGGCCTGCTCCCTGCCAGCCACATCATCCTGACCAACCGTTCCAGGGGGAAAATGGAGCCGCTCCAGGAAAAATGGGGCGTGGGCTTCACCTACGACAACGCCCAGGCGGTCCGCTTCGCCTCTACGGTCGTCCTGGCCGTGAAGCCCCAGGATGTGCCCGAGGCCATACGGCAGATCCGAGGTGCCCTGGGCCGGCGGCACCTGATCATCTCCGTGGTGGCCGGGGTTAACATCGCCGCCATCAAGTCATGGTTGGGCCACCCGGCTCAGCCGGTGGTCCGGGTCATGCCCAACACCCCGGCGCAGGTGGGGGAGGCCATGTCCGGCTGGACCGCCAGCCCCGAGGTGAGTCCGGGCCAAAAGAGGATGGTGCGCCGCATACTCGGCGCCTTGGGAAAAGAGATCTCGTTCAACGACGAGGGCCTTCTGGACCTGGTGACGGCGGTCAGCGGCAGTGGGCCGGCCTATGTCTTCTACCTGGCGGAACAGTTGATCAAATCGGCCCGAGAGATCGGCCTGCCCGAGGATCACTGCCAGGAGCTAGTGTTGCAGACCATCTGGGGTGCAGCGAAGATGTTGCGCGAGAACGGCGGCTCCGCCGAGAAGCTGCGAGCGGCGGTCACCTCCAAGGGTGGCACCACTGAGGCGGCCCTCCGCGAGTTCGCTGCTGGAGACCTGCCAGGCCTCATCGCCAAGGGGGTGGCTGCGGCCTGCCGGCGGAGCAAGGAACTGGGCGCCCAGTGGGCCCCGGGCTAGAGTCCAGCAAATCGCGTCCCTCGCCGGAAAGGCGCGGTCGCGAAGGAGGCGAAGACGGCTCGCCGCCAGGCTCGGGGGTGACCATTCCCACTTTCATCCCCTTGAAAAGCAAAAAAAGAAAAACAAAAAACCCGCCGCGGGGCGGGGCCAGACATTGCCAACATGGTGGGCGAAACAGGGCTCGAACCTGTGACCTTCTGAATGTAAGTCAGATGCTCTCCCGGCTGAGCTATTCGCCCCTGGCGATGGCGGACAGGCGACTGACGACTCTGGTGCGGAAGGAGGGACTCGAACCCTCACCCTTGCGGACACGCCCCTCAAACGTGCGCGTATACCAATTCCGCCACTTCCGCACCGTTGCTTGACCGCACTAAGATTATATACGCTGGAAACCCTCTTGTCAACGCCCGCCGGGTGTCGTAAAATGTAGCAGAGTGGGCTCGTGTCGGGCAGGGGCCCAACCGCGTTGGTGGGACAAGTTGGCAACTTGTCCTACTGATCAATGCGATTGGCCTGCCACCCCAGAGAGTCCCCCAGGAGGCAGGATCATGGCGGCAGTGAAGCGATTCGTCCAGGAACACCCCAATATTACAGCCTGGCTGGGGCTGTCGGTTGGATTCGTCGTGATGCTCCTCTTCGCCGCCAAGGACGTGGACCTCCTGCCAACCCAGCTCCTGGCCCTGGTGGTCAGTTGCATTGTCCTGGCCGCCGCCTGCGTGTGGATCATCAACTGGGACTAGATCGGCAGGCGCAAGGCCAGGGGCAGAATCTTCTTGACCTCCTCCACTATGAACCGGAAGTCCCGCTCGCACTGGACGAAGTCCAGCCGGTCCGCGTCCAGGGTCAGGACCGGGCAATACCTGAACCCCTCCATCCACCGGGAATACCGTTCGTTGAGATGCTCCAGATAGTCGGCGGTGATGCCGGATTCACAGCCCCGGCTCCGCTGCTCTATCCGCGACATCAAGGTGGGCACCGACGCTTTAAGGTAGACCAACAGGTCAGGCTTGGAGATAAACGGGGTGATGGCGTCGAAGAGCAGGCGGTAAGTGTTGTAGTCCCGGTCGCTGAGAATGCCCTGCAGGTGCAGGCTCTTGGCGAAGATCTCGTGATCCTCGAAGATGCTACGGTCCTGGCAAACGGAGACCGGTATCTGGGCGATCTCCTGCTGCTGGCGCAGGCGCTGGGTCAAGAAGTAGATCTGGGTGTGGAAGCCCCAGCGAGGCATGTCCCGGTAGTAGTCGTCGAGATAAGGATGGCCCGTGACGCCCTCGTAGTATGGCTGCCACTGAAACTCCTGACACAGCCGCTCCACCAGGCTGGTCTTCCCCACTCCGATGTTGCCACAGACCGAGACGTAGAGCCGCTGCGCCATGCTCTCTCCCCATTTTTCCGGTATTCTAACACGTTTCCCCGGCAGGGTAAAGCTCCGCGCGGCAGGAGAAGACTGCCTGTAGACATTGTCCGAGATAAAAATGCTATCCCCCTGCACCCCTTCAAAGTGTCTGTTAATGGTGATTTGCGCCGGCAAAGGTCTCTTTGTGAAGGGTAAGGCGCTCCAGCATCGCCCGGTCTACCTCTACGCCGACCCCCGGCCCCTGGGGCACTGGGATTGTGCCGTCGGGGGAGAGACGGAAGGGGGAGGTGATGATCTCCTGAGCGTAATAGCGGTCGCTGGCGGAGACATCGCCCGGCAGGCGGAAGTTGGGGAGGGTGGACAGGGCCACGTTATGCGCCCGGCCGATCCCCGTCTCCAACATCCCTCCACACCAGACCGGTATCCCCCGCTCCTGGCAGACATCGTGAAGCTGGCGCGCCGGATAGAGACCACCCAACCGCCCGGCCTTGATATTGATCACCCGGCAAGCTCCGCTCTCGATAGCCTTGCGCCCATCTTCCGGGCTGTGGATGCTCTCGTCCAGGCAGATCGGTGTCCGAAGCTGTCGCTGCAGGGTGGCGTGATCAATGATATCCTCGTAGCCCAGGGGTTGCTCAATCATCATGAGATCATAATTATCCAGCTCGCGAAAGGTGGGCAGGTCGGCCAGGGTATAGGCGGAGTTGGCATCCAGCATCAGAGGGACGGTTGGGAGATGGCGGCGGATTTCGGCCACAACGTCCACATCCCACCCGGGCTGGATCTTAACCTTGACGCGGCGATAGCCCTGGGCCAGATACCCTTCGATGCGGGTCAACAAATCCTCGACCCGTGGCTGAATGCCAATGCTGACACCGCTCTCAATTCGCTCTCGGCTGCCTCCTAGAAAATGGCTCAGCGATACCCCCTTGGCCTTGGCCAGGAGGTCCCAACCGGCCATCTCCAGGGCGGCCTTGGCCATATTGTGTCCCCGCACCGGGGCGAAGCAAGCGGTCAGCTCGCTGGGTTCGGCCACAGTCTTGCCCAGGACGGCTGGCACCAGGAAGTCGGCTAGGATGTGGCGGGCCGTTTCTACCGTTTCAGAGGAGTACCAGGGACCCTCGCCCGCCACACACTCGCCGTAACCGGTCAGCCCTTCACCTTCCACTATCACCAGGAGAATGCGGCGCGCGCGGGTCACGCCAAAGCTGGTTTGGAAGGGCTCTTTCAGGGCCAAGCCGATCTGCCGGAGCTCGATGTGTTCGATCCTCATCCCCCAGCCTTTCTGAGCAGGTAGAAGTTGCGTCTCCCTCTCTCGTCGTGCTCACTCAGAAACTCTAGCGCGGTATATCCCCGGGCAAAGTAGCTCTCAAAGATAGCGCGGGTAGCCATGCGCCACTCTTGAGCCAGGCCCATATCGGTTCCTTTGATGGCCTGGATGCTTTCCGGGATCTGCGCCAGGAGGGTGGGCTGGGCGAGGTTAAGATCGTAGGACAGAGGGACCAAGAGGCCATTGGCACCGGGCTCGGTGCGCAGTACCTGGGCCGCCTCTTCGGCAATAAGGGTCGCCAGATGAAGTGGGGGAGGGCCGTCCCGCAGGCGTTGCACCACCCGGTCGCTCCTCACCCACCATTCCACAGTGAAGCGGTCCGAGGGGAGGCCAACGTTGAAAGCGTCGGCCATGGCCCCGTAGACCTCCCGCTCATAGGTATGGCAGATAACCCCCAGTTTGGCGAAGTTAAAGAAGGCATTCCTCCCTTCCAGAGGGTCGTAGGTCCAGGTGACCAGATCCAGCCCTTGGGACAGCACATGCTCGCGCTGGGCCAGTTTCAGGGCATAGCCTATGCCGCTATCGCGATCGGCCTCCAAAACGCCCAACATGTGCGAGCAGTGCTTGAGCCCCGGCAACCCGGCGGTGGAGCAGCCGAGGAGGCCGAAGACAAAACCGATCATTTGGCCCCGCGGGTCAAAGGCCCCTGCCAGGAGCCCCCCGTTCTTGGCGGCGGTGATGAGGAGGTGTGCTGGGACGATGTCACGCTCTGGCAGACCCCAGACCTTCTTTTGGACTTCCTCGCAGGCCTGGCATTCTTCTATGGTGGTCAAGAGCTTAATGGTAAAAGAACCGTTCACTTCACCACCAGGTTCACCAGCCTCCCCGGAACATAGACCATGTTGGTCACCTGCTTTCCCGCCGTCCACTTCGCGACCCGCGCGCTGGAAAGGGCCACTTTCCTGGCCTCGGCCTCGGTGATGTCCGGCGTCACCTGGACCTTGTCCCGCACCTTGCCGTTCACCTGGATCACCAGGGTGATGGTCTCCTCCGCGGCCAGGCCTTCGTCCCAGGCCGGCCACGCTTGCTGATGGATGCTGTAGGCATGGCCAGTATGCTGCCACAACTCCTCGGCCATATGAGGGGCGATGGGCGCCAGCATCAGCATCAGTGTCCTCTTGGCCTCCTGCCAGGCCGGGCTCGAGGCCACGAACTTTCTCTGGGACTGCAGGTAGTTCACGTACTCCATCAGGGCGGCCACCGCCGTGTTGAAGTGGAAACGCTCGATGTCCCCGGTGACCCGCTTCAGGGTCTTATGGGTCATCCGCCTCAGCTCCCTCTCCCTGGCCTCATACTCTTCTCCCTTGCCGGTTGTCTTTGGTCCAGCCTCTGCCAGCACGATCCCCCAGGCTCGGTTCAAAAACCGGTACACCCCGCTGATGCCCTGCTCACTCCAGGCCACCTCTTGCTCGAAGGGACCGATGAAAAGCTCGTAACCTCGCAAAGAGTCCGCGCCGTAACGGGCGGCCACATCGTCGGGGGTGATCACGTTGCCCTTGGACTTGGACATCTTCTGCCCATCGGCGCCCAGGACCATCCCCTGATTCATGAGCTTCTGGAACGGCTCCTTGAAGGGCACCACCCCGGCGTCGCACATCACCTTGGTCCAAAACCGGGCGTACAGGAGGTGCATCACCGCATGCTCGGCGCCACCCACGTACAGGTCCACCGGCATCCAGTAGCGCATCTGGTGCGGCTCGAAGGGCCTCTGGTCATAGTAGGGGCTGGTGAAGCGTAGAAAGTACCAGGAGGAACAAGCGAAGCCGCCCATGGTGTCGGTCTCCCGCTGGGCCCGGCCGCCGCAGTGGGGACAGGCCGTGTTCACGAACTCCGGCACGGTGGCCAGAGGGGATCTCCCGGTCCCCGAGGGCTGGAACCTCTCCAACTCCGGCAAAAGCACTGGCAACTGCTCCTCCGGCACCGGCACCTCGCCGCATCTCTCGCAGTATACTATAGGTATCGGCGCACCCCAATAGCGTTGGCGGGAGATGAGCCAGTCCCGCATGCGGTAGTTCACCTTGCGGGTCCCGATGCCCTGCTGCTCCATGTAGTCGGCCACTCGCTCCATGCCCTCCGAAGAAGGCATGCCGTTGAAGGGTCCGGAGTTCACCATCATCCCCTCGTCCAGGTAGGCCTGGGCCAGCTCCTGGCCGCGCCGCCAGCCCGGCGGCGCGATGACCACCGGTATGGGCAGGTGGTACTTCCGGGCGAAGTCGAAGTCCCTGGCGTCGTGCCCTGGGACAGCCATGATCGCCCCCGTGCCATAGCCCGTCAAGACGTAGTCTGCGATGTACATGGGGATCTCCTCCCCGTTCATGGGGTTCACGGCGTAGGCCCCGATGAAGACCCCGGTGCGTTCCTTCTCCGTGGACAGGCGCTCGATCTCGCTCTCGCGCCGCGCCATCTCCACGTAGGCCTCCGCTTCCGCCCTCCGGTCCGGCGTCGTGAGTTTATTAACCAGCGGATGCTCCGGTGCCAACACGGCAAAGGTCATGCCGTACACCGTGTCCGGCCGGGTGGTGAAGACCCGGATCTTCTCCGGCGAGCCCTTGATGCCCAGGTCGAACTCCACGCCGGTGCTCCGGCCGATCCAGTTGCGCTGCATGAGCACGATCTTCTCCGGCCAATCCACGGTGTTCAGGTCGTCGGCCAGGGCATCGGCGTAGGCGGTGATGCGGAAAAACCACTGCATCAGGTCGCGCTTGGTCACCAGCGTATCGCAGCGCCAGCAGCGGCCTTCTTCCACCTCCTCATTGGCCAACACCGTGGCGCAGGAGGGGCACCAGTTCACCGGCGCGGTGGCCCGGTAGGCCAGGCCCCGTTTGTACAAGAGCAAGAAGAACCACTGGGTCCAGCGATAGAAGTCCGGGTGGCTGGAGTTGATCTCCCGGTCCCAGTCGTAGGAGGTGCCGATGAGCTGAAGCTGGCGGCGATAATTTGCCGTGTACTTGGTCGTGCTCACCTTGGGGTGTATTCCCCTCCTGATGGCCTCGTTCTCCGCCGGCTGCCCAAAGGCGTCGTAGCCCATGGGATGCAGCACGTTAAAGCCTCCCATGCGCTTGTAGCGGGAGACCACGTCGGTGGGCACGTAGTTCCGGCAGTGCCCCACGGACAGGCCATCGCCCGAGGGGTAGGGGAAGAAGTCCAGACAATAGTATTTCGGTTTGTCGGTCGTGTCCGGCGTATGGTATAGGCCGGTCTCCTGCCAGACCTTCTGCCACTTGGGCTCGATCTTTCGATGATTGTATTTAATAACCACGGCTATGACCTCCTGCGGCCAGGATAACAAAAAACCCTCCGTCCGGTCAGGGACGGAGGGCGTTCCGCGGTACCACCCTGGTTGGTAGAACGATGGTGGACCTGAGGGGATTCGAACCCCTGACCTCCTCAATGCCATTGAGGCGCGCTCCCAATTGCGCCACAGGCCCACGTTCTACCCACTCACAGGACACTCTAACGGGCGTCCGCCGGCGACGGCTAGTAGAGCAAAGGATAAATCGCTCGTTCGTCGTCGCTGCTCCCAGGCGAGTTCAGCCAATGTCGCCGGGCTTCCACCGGCGCCCGGCTCTCTGGAAAGCTGGCCTACTGCTCCTGTTCACCGCATTTCGCGGCCCATTATAGCAAAAAGGTGCCGACAATGCAAGGATCGTGGCACCCTCGGCAGCCAGGTGACTCCCAGTCAACTGCAACGCTTGGTGAGGCAAATTACCAATTTTATAAGCTATTTTGTTCGCTTTGAAGTATTTGCTCAACCTCTTGCTGGAGCATTGGGATTTTGTTGATAACGACATCCCACACTATATCATAGTCTATCCCAAGGTAATCATGTATTAACCTATCTCTCATTCCTGCCATTGCTCGCCATTCGATATTGGGAAACTTTTGTTTGAAATCATCAGGAATCTTTTTGGTTGCCTCTCCAATAATCTCTATACTGCGGACAAAAGCTCTCTTCAGCGTTTCATTTTGAATAAACTCATCTTGGCTTAAACTTTCCGTTTGGTTCATAATGTACTTTGTCTCGTCTAAAATATGCCGTAAATACTCAAGTGCTGAAAATGACATACTCAACCTCTTTTATAATATAAGGTTTGATGTAGGGACTGAGTGAGTCGGTTGTTACCAACTCAATGTGATGTTTAAATAGCTCTTCCAAAAGAAATGAAAGATGGATGAAGTTATCAAAGGTCTTTTTGTCTCGTTCAAACTCCACTAACAAATCTATATCACTTTCTGCAGTTTGTTCTTTGCGGGCAAACGAACCAAACAGGCCAAGTTTCTTTACTCCAAAGGCCCTTATTTCATCTTGATTTCTTTCGATTATTGATAAAACATCCTCTTTTGTTTTAATCATAACAACGGTCAGCTCCTACTATATTAAAATTTGCCTAATGACCTGGCGCTGAGTTGCCACCGGGCACCGGTGCCCGGACGAAGACGAGAAGTTCAACCGGCGGTCGGCTCTCTGGAAAGCTGGCCTACTGCTCCTGTTCACCGCATTTCGCGGCCCATTATAGCAAAAGCCGCCGACAATGCAAGGATCATGTCCCCGACAAGTTGCCATCTTGACGGTCAAATGTATTCGTACTACCATTGGTTATACAGTTAACTCGGAGGTCATACGATGGCGCACGTGGTAGGCCCTAAAGGCCAGGTTGTTATATCAAAGGAAATCCGCGACCAACTTGGTGTAAAGCCCGGATGGCTGGCCCTCCAGCGGCTGGTAAATGACCATGTGGTGGTCTATTTCCTGCCACCGGAGCACCGGAAATCCCTCAAAGGCAGCCTGGCGAAGCACATCAGGGTGCGGGTCGCCCCTGGGAACGAGTGGGACAGGGCTCTGGATATGGCATGGGATAAGGCAGGGAGGCAAAAGGTTGATGTGGGGGAGCATCTCTCGTGAGCGGTTTCCCGGACACCAGCGTGGTAGTTCGCTACCTGACAGGCGATCCCTCTGAATTGGCAGAACAAGCTGCGAAAATCATAGACAAGGAGGATAGCCTCCTGATAACCGATGTGGTGCTGACTGAGACGGCGTACGTCTTGACGTCCGTGTATCAAGTGCCCAGAGAGGTGGCGGTGGATCACCTAATAGCCTTCATTCAGAAGGAGAATATCTCACCTTTCGGCCTGGATAAAAGCCTAGTGCTCCACGCTTTGCTTCTGAGTCGGCCCTCGGGAAGGGTGTCGTTTGCCGACACTATGGTATGGGCAGCCGCGCGGTCGGCCCGCAGTAAGGCGGTCTACTCGTTTGATGAGCGTTTCCTTAGAGAGGGGCTGGAGGTTCGCCGAGCGACATGAGGCACCCATAGGAGCAATGAAACAGCGCGGAAAGAGCGACACGAACCCCCCTGTTCACCGCATTTCGCGGCCCATTATAGCAAAAAGTCGCTGCTCAGAAACTTCTGGCTTGGACTGCAGCCTTAAGGCTGCACTCCAAGAGGGGTAGAAGCCCAACCGCGTTGGGCGTTAAGAGACCAACAGGCCCACGATCGCCGCGCAAGTTTCTGTCCTTGCGCAAATCGCTGGCGGTATGGAATTCTCACAATGCAAGGATCACGCCACCCTCGGCAGCCAGGTAACCCCCACATGCTTTTCCTGCGGCCGCCTTCAAAGGCGTGCGACGTGAGGTCAGCCTTATCTTCAAGGATCAAAGTGTGCGTCCTTTCAGGGCAAATTGTTAATAAGTTTATTACCACGTTTAGGGTCGTTATTACCATGTTTCTCCCAGAGGGCCTTCCGGTCCCGTCCCTTTGCAGAAAAGTTTTCCTTCCTCGCGAAGGCGGTTTAAGACCACGGGGATCATGTCCTGGCTGACGGAAGGGCATGCCCGCTCCAGGTCTGCATGTCAAAAGTCGACGGGAGCCTGTCAATCGCTTGCTCGATGAATTCAGTCTTGGCTCCGCGAGCCTTTGTAATGGCTCCCACCCGCTCTTCAAACTCCTGATAAGCGCCGATCAGTACACCCAGAAAATACTCCCACCACGGTCTCAGACGATGGCGACCTTCATGCCAACCCTTTGAGGACATCTGGAGGGCCTCGTAATAAGTCTCTTTGGACTGTTCAATCAACCACTCCAGACTGATGTAAGGATTTGTTTCCGCTTGGCAGAGAGTCTGCCCACCCTCCCCTAGCACATCTGTTCCTTAGCACAAATGTTGTAGGAGAGCCGGTCATTTGTCAAGCGTTAGGTGTCACCGTCTACTGGCGGCACAGAAATAGGTCCGCACAAATCCCCGTGGCGTCAGATCTCCTGCTCGGCCTGATCTCTGGCGTCTTGCCCGGCTGTGGAACTACGAGAGTTGCTGAAGATGAACCGTGCCCTGAGTTGCTAGGTACTACACGTAGAATGGAGGTATCGTGACGAATCCTATGAGCCTAAAATGCCAGTCGAAGGCGAATGCCTTACCAATGCCCAACCTCTTCATTATCGCAAACGATATTGCATCACAGTAGGAAATGCTTTGATCGCTAAATCTTTGCAGGAAGCTTCTGGCTTGTTGTTCATCCGTCTGAAATGCTCGCTCAATCGTCAGTCCACCATCATAGATATTCTGGAGAAAAGCCAGACCTGCCGTCCCGCCGAGACTCTGTAAGATTCTTCGGTGTGTCTCTACGACGGTAAAATTGGTGACCCACAAAGGCAAACGATGCTGCGCTATGAGTCTTAGACAATTTACAGCTTCTTGGTGGTTCGTGTCCCGTGAGTCAGCCAAAGCGTAGAGCGCGGACGAATCGATAAGGGCTGCTCTTTCGAAAATAGAGCGAGGTATTTGCTGCATTGCCTCTCTGCATCACACGGGCGTTCCACCTCGGCGGACCTGCTCTGAAGCGCTATTCCATTCTCAAGCCAATAATTCTGAAGACTCCAGCATCCACAGCGAGAGGTTGAGCGCCAGGTGGCAACCGTTCCTCATCAACGGCAAATAATTCCCGGTCTATAAGTCGAAACCTCTGAGGTTGCTTTCCAAGTTTAGCTAGTGCACCGTGGAACTCGGCCGTTTCGCCGTAGAATTCAATCCGCTTGACATCCGCTGTCGAGAAACTAAGTTGCTCCTCTACGAATTCGTCGCTCGATACTAGAGTACTGACTAGGGCCGAAAGTATTGTCATTTTCACACACCCCCCTCGTTGGGTTGCCATCCTTCCCTAATCAATTCTATATTGAACTGCGTAGGAAAGCCAGGGATTAGCGGAATCGGCTGTCCCGCCTGGACTTGAACCTGAAAGTTCGGCGGCAGTTCAGAACGCTGCGTAATGACTGAAGTGCATTGAAATATGTGGGACATGTTCGCTGATTCAAGGAAGGCTCCGTTAACCGTGATTTCTCTCTGGAGTTGCTCTCCCATAAATTCTTTAATGTTGAAGCGTTGCCTCAGACTCATCGCCGCAGCATATTCCTCAAACAGGTCCCAGATTAGTCTTTCTTCTTCCTCTGAAGCAAATTTCACTATGTCTGCACCAATGAGTTGTTGTGCCTCTTGTCTGCCGATGGCATGAGTATGTGAGTACAACTTCTCAGTTAATGCATCGACGATCTTTTTTGCCTTCTTGTCATCCAGTTTCCGATTTTGACCAACTCTCAAAAGTTTCTCAGCTAGAAGTCTAATATGAGTATGAACTCTATTCACGTGTCCCAAGGCAAGAGGGTGAACTGCCTGTGACAGAATCCTAAAGACCTCCAGCACGTTTTTTTCATCCGCTATGCCTACCTTATTCCTGTCCTTTGCTAATGCCATATATGAGGTTACGTCTTCAACGCTTATCCCCTTCCTTGCTTTCGGATTAAGTTCGTCAGTGGGGCTAAACTGGTTGCCGGTAGTCGGATCTATCGGGCTCAGTTCGCCAAAAGAACCCATAACTACCTCATCCGCGCCCAAGCAAATTAGGGTTCCACCGCTATGAGCACGGAAAGGCACGAGCACGCCAAATATATCACAGCGCTCTCTAATTGCATTTACAAAGGGCATTACTGCGTCCGTTTCCCCACCCCTCGTATATAGAAAAAGGTCAAGCTTCCTAACCTTACCAATTCTGCGTAACTGGTCATATACTAGAAGCTGGGGTTCGGATGCAAGTTGGGTTCCCATGCCAGCGATAGGGATTCTTGTCAGCCTATCGCCAGTCACATACGAGATTACCTTGGAATCTCGTACCTTTTCTAT
>JBFMCB010000032.1:0-21858 GCA_040754915.1 Chloroflexota bacterium
GTGATCAAGGGCGATCTGCGCCGCGCCAAGGGCGTGCACGCCAACGCCGCCATGCGCGTTGACCCCTATCTCAAGAACACCTGTCTGATGGACCCGGTGGGCGGCAGCGCCGTATTCTACGATACCTTGGTCAAGGTGGTAAAGGCGTAAGTTCCGAGTTCCACGTTTTAAGTTTTACGTTCTAGGGCAGGTTCCGCCTTTAACGCGGGCCTGCCCATTCTTGTGGCCGCCCCCTTCGTTTCCAGTGTTGGTTCAGGGGTGCAACCCCTGAGCCGCCAAGACTTGTTGTGGCTGGTATAGCCGGGAACCAGTTCTCGCGTCCGTCGCAGCCTTCTGCCTTCTGCGGCCTGACCGCTGGCTGCTGACCGCCGCCCCTTATTTTACATCCTAAATGAGCCGGTTGCACAACCCCCTTTCAAGGCATGGCGGTATTGAAAATGGACTAGGCCTGGTGTAATATGGGGCCATCGTAACGTCAAGAGGAGGCGGCGATAGCCTACAGCTTCGTTCCTTGTGACAGGAATCAGGTGTATCTGACGCCCCCGTCGCTACGGGGTTGGCTTTCAGAGAATCACCTGGCGTAGTTCGTCCTGGACGCTGTTGAGCAGTTGAGCAGATGGACCTTGCCGCGTTTTATAGTGGATCGGCCAGTAGCTATCTCCTTCTCAATCCTAGAAGCTCTGGATCAATATCGCTATTATCAGCCGGTGGAAGGTATTCTTTCTTTCGGGCTCTCTGAATTCGAAGTGGGAGACGGAAAATGACGACAAGCGTAGAAGTGCGACCAGTCGTTACCGAAGAGGATCTTCGACTCTTCGTCCGCTTCCCGTGGCGCATTTATGCGAAGGACCCCTCTTGGGTGCCTCCCCTTATCAGCGAACTGGAGAAGCGACTTGACGTGAACCGTAATCGTTTCTTCCAGTATGCCGAGCGAGAGATCTTCCTGGCGCGGCGGAATAAAGAGGTAGCAGGCACCATCGCCGCCATAGTTAATCATCAGCATAACCAGCAGTTCCATGAACGGACGGGTTTTTGGGCTTCTTTGAGACCATTAACGATCCCGAGGTAGCTGAAGCGCTCATTGCGGCCGTCGCCGGGTGGCTGCGGGAGCGAGGGATGGATCTCATGCGAGGGCCGGTTAACGGAGCGCCAACCGACGAGGTCGGTGTGCTTCTAGCTGGCTTTGATCGGCGGCCAGCGATGTTAGAAGCCCACACCCCGCCTTACTACCAACAACTGATTGAGGGATTGGGTTTCCGTAAATATAGCGATGTCTTCGCCTATGAGATATGGTATGATGATCTTAATCGAGATCTGCATAACCTTCCTCTAAAGCTGCAGCGTGTAGCTGAAAAGGCACGTAGCAACACAGGTGTGAGTGTTCGCAAGATCGATATGAAGCGGTGGGACTCAGATATCGCCAAGGCCCATTACGTCTACAACACAGCATTTCGCACAATAGAGGACCACGTTGACGTGAGTCCACAGAAGTTTGCAGATATGGCTGCCTCCTTCCGCCCCTTCCTCGACCCTGACCTAGCACTCATCGCAGAAGTTGACGGGCAACCGGTTGGCATTGCCCTGGCTCTACCAGACATCAATGAGGCTTTGTGCCATTTTAATTAATGGCCTCCTGTGGCCCTGGGACCTGCCTCGGCTGTGGTGGTACATGAGGCGCATTCGTACGGCCTGCTTCAAGCTAATCGGCGTCCTGCCTGAGTATCGTGCGCGTGGCCTGGAGGCTTTGTTGAGCCTAGAACTCGCCCAGCGCTGTGTAAACAAGGGTTACGAGCGGATGGAACTCTCCTTGTTAAGCGAAAAAAATGTCATGATTAACCGTATCGTCCAGCGAATGGGCGGGCGAGTTTACCGACACTATCGAATCTATGACAAGCCGCTGTAACCGAAGCACAGCAACACCTTCGGCAGTTTGACGGTCAAAGACCATTGGCGATGACGATGGACGGATCGGCCTGCCCCAAGTGCCAAATCTCACCGAGCTCCTAGAAAAGTTCGAGCCCGCGGCGGTGGCCGTGGACGCGACTCGCTGTTTAAACCGCCGCCACAAGGACGTGGGCTGCCAGCGCTGCCTGGCCTGCCCCACCGGCGCGATAACTGCGGGTGACCCCCTCACCCTGGATGCCGGGAGGTGTGTGGGGTGCGGGCTGTGCGCCTCGGCCTGCCCGGTGCAGGCCTTTCGCCTGGGTGGCCCCACGCAACGGGACATCCTTCGCTCGATCAGCGAGGTCCCGGCGGGGGCGTTGGAATTCGCCTGCCAAAGAAAAAGTGACCCTGGGCTCACCAGGTGCGGGGCGGCCGTGGTGATCCTCCTGCCCTGCCTGGCCAGGCTTTCGCCAGCCACGCTGGCGGCGGCGGCTTCGCGGGGGGCGGTATGGCTGGACGACGAGGGCTGCCGGGATTGCCCGCTGGGTAACGTGCGCTACCGTTATCTGGGTTTGGTCATCGCCGTAAATCGGGCCCTGGGTCTATCTGAGACGGCGCCCATCCACACCTACCGGCTGCGCCAGGAGGGCCTGGCCAACAGCGCGGCCACGGCCCTAGTGCTGGACCCCGAGACGCCCGCCTACTCGCGCCGGGACTTCTTCGGTGCCCTACGCCGGGAGGCGGCCAGAGGCCTCCTGGGGCTCCTGAATCGCCCGGGAGAGGCGAACACGCGGGCGGCGTGGGGCCCGGGGCGAGAAGAGCGGGCGTTCCTCGTGAGCCTCCTGACGGAGGCGTTCTTTGCTGGTAAAGAGCAGGACCTTTCGGGCCTGCCATTCGGCCGCCTGGCCATATCCGCCCAGTGCGAGGCCTGTGGGCTGTGTGCCAAACAGTGCCCCACCGGAGCCGTGGGCCTGGAGAAAGACGCCCGGCACTTCGTCCTGTCCTTCACTTCGGCGGAGTGCCTGGGCACCGCCTGCCGGGTCTGCCAGCTCATCTGCCCGGCGGGGGCAGCGAAGGTATCCAGCCCAGCGGAGGCACGGGAACTGCGGCCAGGCGCGACGGTTCCTCTGCTTTCTGGCAAACTGGCCGATTGCGCCGTTTGCGGTGAAAAGTTCGCCGCTCGTGAGGGAGAGGGGCTCTGCCACATCTGTCGGCAGAGTGCCCGCCCCGCTGATTAAACTGCTGATCAAACTCACGGGGAGGAAAACATGCCAAGCTTGGGATTGCCTGAGCTAGTGATCATCCTGGTAGTGGCTCTGATCATCTTTGGCCCCGGCAAGCTGCCGGACATCGGGCGGGCAGTGGGCAAGGGAATACGGGAGTTCAAGCAGGCCGCCTCGGGGCTGGAGGACACGGCCAAGGAGACCCAGGGAGAAAAGAAGGGCTAGGTATCGCCTTTCATGGGCGGACGCATTCACTGGCCTAGCCCGGCATGGGCTACCCCGGTGCTGCTCTTGGGCATCTTGGGCACGGTGCCCGGGTTGGCGGGTGGCTGTGGCACCCCGGGGCCAGCGGCCGAGATCACGGTGGCCGCAGCGGCGGACCTGACCGGGGCCTTCCCCGAGATGGCCCGGGCCTTCCAGGCCTCCTCCGGCACCAGGGTCGTCCTGATCCTCGGCTCCAGCGGACAGTTGGCCCAGCAGATCGCCCAGGGTGCGCCGGTGGATGTGTTCGCCGCCGCCGACGAGGGATACGTGAACGGGCTGGAGGCCCGGGGGCTGGTCCTGCCGGACACCAAGTTCGTCTATGCCCAGGGGCGCCTGGCCCTGTGGACGCCGAGCGCGAGCCCCCTGCGCCTGGAGTCCCTCTCGGACCTCCTCCGCCCGGAAGTCCGGCGCATCGCCTTGGCCAACCCCGACCACGCCCCTTACGGCATTGCGGCAAGAGAAACCCTGGTGAATAGCGGCCTTTGGGACTCGCTATATCCCAAGCTCGTCTTCGGCGAAAACGTGCGGCAGGCCCAACAGTACGTCGAGACCGGCAACGTAGACGCCGCCTTCCTGGCACTGTCCTTGTGCATTAACTCGCCGGGGCACTATGTCCTGGTCCCCCAGGAACTGCATCACCCGCTGCGCCAGACCGCGGCGGTGATAAAAGGCTCCCGCAACGAGGGCGCGGCCCGAGGATTCCTGGCCTTCCTGGCCGCACCATCAGGGCGGTCCATCCTGTCCCGATACGGTTTCGCCCTGCCCGAAGAGGAGAAGAGAAGATGACCTGGCAGCCGTTGATCATATCCTTGAAAGTGACGGCGGTGGCCACCGCCCTGGCCTCCCTGGCCGGCCTGGCCCTGGCCCTCTGGTTGGCCCGGGGCCGCTTCCGGGGCCAGAGCCTGGTGGAGACCCTGGTGAGCCTGCCCCTGGTGCTGCCTCCTACGGTGGTAGGGTTCTACCTGCTCTCGGCCCTGGGCAGAGAGGGCCCCTTGGGCCGCCTCTTTTCGATCAACCTCCTGTTCACCTGGCCTGCGGCGGCCATAGCCTCGGCGGTGATGGCCCTGCCCCTAATGGTGCGCGCCAGCAAGGCCGCCATCGAAGGGGTGAACCCAGAGGTGGAAAAGGCGGCGCGAACCCTGGGCTCGGCGGAATGGGAGGTGATGATCCGGGTGACCATCCCCCTGGCAAGCCGGGGCATATTGGCGGGGATGATCCTGGCCTTCGCCCGGGCCCTGGGAGAATTCGGCGCCACCTTGATGGTGGCGGGGAACATCCCGGACAAGACCCAAACCATACCGCTGGCCATCTACGACGCGGTGCAACTGGGCCGGCTGGATCAGGCCAACGCCCTGGTCCTGGCGGTGACACTGGTGGCCTTTGCGGTCATCTGGTCGGTGAACCGGGCGCAGAGAGGCTGGTGAGAACGTGCTGGAGATCGACATCGCCAAGAGGCTCGGCGACTTCCACCTGAGACTGGCCTTCACTGCAGGGCGAGAGATCCTGGTGCTCTTCGGGCCCTGCGGCGCCGGCAAGAGCCTGATCCTGCAGTGCATTGCCGGCTTAATGCAGCCGGACCAGGGACTCATCCGGGTCAACGGCCAGACCTTTTTCCAGGCGGAAGGAGGAAGGGTTCTACAAAATGTCCCCGCCCACCGCCGGGGCATAGGCTACGTTTTCCAGAATTACGCCCTTTTCCCACACCTGACCGTGGCCCAGAACATCGCCTATGGTGGCCGGGGCCGGCCGGGCCTGGAGGGCAAGACACGGAGGCTCCTGGAGCGCATGCGGCTCCAGGGGCTGGAGGCCCGCTACCCGGCACAGCTCTCGGGCGGACAGCAGCAGAGGGTCGCCATCGCCCGGGCCCTGATGATCGAGCCTGCGGTGCTGCTCCTCGACGAGCCCTTCTCCGCCCTGGACAGCGCGGTGAGAGAAAAGCTGCAGGGAGAGCTGTTGGGCCTGCAACGCGAGCTGGGCTTAAGCGTGATCTACGTCACCCATCTCCTGGCCGATGCCTTCGCCCTGGGCGACCGCATGGCGGTCATCAACGATGGGAGGCTGGAGCAGATCGGCCCGAAACAGGAGGTCTACCAGCGGCCGGCCACTCGCGCGGTGGCGCGCTTTACCGGGACCAGGAACATCTTCGATGGCCAGGTACTGGTGGTCAAGGGCCGGGAGGTGCACATCAACTGGTGCGGCCAAAGGGTGACGGCCCTGGCCGAGGGTCTGGCCCAAGGCGACCAGGTGAGCTTCTGCATCCGTCCGGAAGAGGTGATGGTGGTGCGCCCGGACCGGCCCCGCGGGGACAGCATCAAAGAGAACCTGCTCTCAGGCAGCGTGGTCCGGGAGATCACCCGGGGGGCAACCTATACCATCTTCTTCAGAGCCGACGCCTTGCCGGAGGCCGACTACCACCTGGAGATCCTGCTGCCAAGCCACGCCTACGAGCGCCTGGGGCTGGCCAGCGCCAGGAGGTCCACCGTCTCCCTGAAGAAGACCGCCATCCACGTGCTGCCCAAGCCTTGACAATAAATTTCCTTAAATTTCCGGCGCCCAGAGCTTTCTTCCAAAACCGCCTTGAACGCCAGGGCTTTTTTTGTTATGATACGCCGGTGCCGTAGCGTGGCAGTTTTGAATGCGGTTGACGGACTTATCTATATCTTTCCCCATATCCCGGAGCGCATATAGCCCCGATCCTTTACTTACTTGTAGCGAAACCGGGCACAGCAGCGCTCCAAGGACGCCACCGATTTGCCAATTTCAACCCGACCCCTGTCCCTGGCCATGGGACCACCCTGCGCCACTTGACCTAGCCCGCCAGAGGGAGCGATGAACGCCAGGCAGATATGGCAGGCAGCCCTGGGGGAGCTGCAACTACAGATGACCCGGGCCGACTACGAGACCTGGCTCAAGGACACGGCCATCGTCTCCCACGAGGATAGCACCTTCGTGGTTGCAGCGCCCTCGCCATTCGTCAAGGAGTGGCTGGACAATCGCCTGGCGGCCTCCATCAAGAGGACCCTGGTGGGCATATTGGGGTACACGGTGGACGTGAGGTTCGTGGTCCAGTCCGTTCTCAAGGATAGCGGCCAGGACCGCCCGTCCCTGCGGCACAACGGGCCGGCCCGGGAGAAAAGCCCGGCGGGCACCGTCCCCACCGTCCGGGTCGCCGAGTCGCCCTTGAGCCCCAAGTACACGTTCGAAAACTTCATCGTTGGCAGCTCTAACCGTTTGGCCCATGCCGCCTCCCTGGCGGTGGCCAGGCGCCTGACCCAGGACTACAACCCTCTGTTCCTCTACGGCGGGGTGGGCCTGGGCAAGACCCATCTGCTACACGCCATCGGGCACCTGGCCTGGCAACAGGAGCTGACGGTGCTCTACGTCTCCTCTGAGACTTTCACCAACGACCTGATCAACTCCATCCGCGAGCAGAAGACCGAAGCCTTTCGCCACAAGTACCGGCGCATCGATTTCCTCTTGGTGGACGATATCCAGTTCCTGGCGGGAAAGGAGGGCACCCAGGAGGAGTTTTTCCACACCTTCAATGCCCTGCACGGTGCGAATAAGCAGATCGTCGTCTCCAGCGATCGGCCCCCCAAGGCCATCCTGGCCATGGAAGACCGCCTGCGGTCCCGCTTTGAGTGGGGCCTTATCGCCGACATCCAGCCTCCAGATCTAGAAACCCGCATCGCCATCCTGCAGGCTAAGGGCGAAAGCCAGGGTCTCGCTATCCCCAGCGAGGTGATCGATTACATCGCCAACCGGGTGCAAAGCAACATCCGGGAGCTGGAGGGCTCGCTGAACCGCGTGGTGGCCTACGCTGCCCTGGCCAACGCGCCCATCACCGTGCCGATGGCGGCCGTGGCCTTAAACGACACCCTGGTGAGCCCCCGTAAGGCGTCTCCGATGAAGGTGGTGGAGGTCGTGGCGGCGTTTTATGGCCTGAGCGTGGGCGCCCTGCAAGGGAAAAAGCGGGACAAGGAGATCGTCCTGCCGCGGCAGGTGGCCATGTACCTCTTGCGGGAGGAGACCAATGCCTCGCTGGTGCAGATCGGCGAGGCCTTGGGGGGCAGGGACCATTCCACCATCCTGCATGGGTGCGAGAAGATCACCTCCAGCATGAGGGGGGATAACGGCTTGCGCCAGGAGATTATGGCCCTGCGCGAAAAGCTTTACGCCCAGCCTAACGGGGATAACTAGCCCCAACGCTGCCGAAAACCTCTCCGTTCCTGTGGATAAATGCTCATTTTCCGTGGATATCTCACCTGTTTTGTGGATATCCCGACACCTTCAGAGGGCTCCTCCCTCCCAGGAACCATGGTTCCCGGACCTCTGGCCAAAAAGCAAACCCTCTTTCGCCCAGGAAAAGGCCCTCGTCCACCTCTTCAACGTTTCCACGTGCCTACTGCTACTACGGCTGCCTCTTAACCTCAACAACATCTACCAAGCTCATTCCGGTCTCCTTGACAGGGTTCATCCAAGGTGATATGTTAGGCATACCAGGGTGATCCCCTTGGAGAAATCGTCCGTGGCATTACCTCGGGAAAACAATCACCGGCAAAGGATCGCCTTTTTGGCGATCATGCTGTTGCTCCTGCTGGCCAGCGGCCTGGCGTTGCTGGCCTCAGGCTATCGGTCTTCCGGAAACGAGCAGGAGACCAAGGCCCGGAGGGTCCTGCCCAACACCGATGTGAGCCCTTATGGGGCGAACTTCTTCCTGACCCAGGAGGTGGAGGAGTGGAAGCTCAAGAAGACCTTGCAAATGGCCCAGGATGCTGGCATCGGCTGGGCCCGGCAGCAATTTCCCTGGGTGGAGATAGAGCCTCAGAAGGGGAAATTCGTCGATGAGCGGACGCAAAGATCTACCTGGGGAAAATTCGATCACATCGTGGAGCTATGCGACAGCTACGGAATAAGGGTGATCGCCCGCCTGGATGCGCCGCCGGCGTGGGCCAGGAGCCAGCCCGGCCTGGGAAGAGGGCCCTTGCACGAACCCTCTGACTTCGGGGATTTCGTGTACGCCTTTGTGAGCCACTTCAAAGGCCGTATCCAGTATATCCAGCTTTGGAATGAGCCGAACCTGTGGTACGAGTGGGGCGACAATACGCCTGATGCCCGGCAGTATGTGGAGATGCTTAGGATCGGGTTTCAGCGGGCCAAAGAAGCGGACCCCAGTGTCTTCGTGGTCAGCGCACCCCTGGCCCAGACCCTGGAGCGCTCCCCTCGCGCCGTGCCCGATCTGGATTACCTGGAAGAGATGTACCGAGAGGGGGCAAAGGAGTACTTCGACATCCTAGGGGCCAACGCCTTCGGCTTCGACCGGCCCCCGGACGACCCTGCCAGCCCACAGGCACTGAATTTCGCCCGGGCGGAACTCCTTAGGGAGATCATGGTGAGGAACGGCGACGCCGGCAAGCCGGTCTGGCTGGGGGAGTACGGGTGGAACGCCTCGCCGGAGGGATACCCGCCCGAGTGGTATATCTGGCGACGGGTGAGCGAGGAACAGCAGGCCGAATATACGGCCAGGGGTATTCAGAAGGCCAGGGCGGAGTGGGACTGGGTGGGCGTGGTTAACATCTGGTACTTTCGCCAGGTGGGCCTCATACCGCCCGACCGATCCGAATACTATTTCCGCCTGGTGGATGTGGACTTCACGCCACGCCTGGCCATCCATGCCATCAAGAGAGACGCCAAACCCTTAAGCCTGGCTGGGCCGGGATATTACGAGGAGACAGCTCCGCCGGTGACGACGTTGGGAAGCTGGCAACGGCCGGTGGAGGCCCAGGCCAGCGGTGGGAGCTACTTAGCCACGAGCACCGCCGGGGCCAGCGTGGGGTTTTCGTTTTCCGGCGATACCTTGCGGTTGATAACGGCCAAGGGCCCTCAGGGGGGCATGCTGCAGGTAACGGTGGACGGGAGAGAGGCAAACGCCCTGCCCAGGGACAAAAGGGGCCGCGCCATTCTGGATCTCTATAGCCCCATCCCTTACTGGCAGGAGGGCGTGGTGGTGGCCCGAGGACTGGGACCGGGGGAGCACAAGGCCCGCCTGACCGCCTCGGGCGACAGGAACCCGGCGGCCACCGGAAACAGGTGCGTCATCGATGCCCTGGAGGTCCTAGCTGGTGGGACGCCGGCCTGGTACTATTGGGCATGGGGCCTGGTCCTGGCGGGGCTGGTCCTGGACTTGGGGCTCCTGTGGACACACCGGAAACGCCGGAGCACCTGATGCTAAGAGGTGAGAGAAAGACCACCCTTCTGTCCTTGGCCCTGTTGGCCGGTGTGCTGCTCAGCACGTGGATGTTGGGCGCGGTGGTGGCAGATCACCGGGCCCGGACCCGAGGGGTGGGCAGCGGCTCAGGCCCGGCGCCGCGCCGTGAAGCCAACTTTTTTGGGGCTAACGTCTACTTGGACCTGGAGCGTTCCCGGGAGGACCAGGAGCGCGTGCTGCGGCTGACCAGGGAGGCCGGTCTCTACTGGGTGCGCCAACGCTTCCCCTGGAAGGATATAGAGCCTTCTCCCGGGGAGTATTCCTGGGAGAAATGGGATGCCATCGTGGACCTGGCCGGCCAGTACGGCCTGGATCTCTTGGCGGTATTGGACACCTCTCCCACCTGGGCCCGCGGTCGGGGCCCGGATACGTCCCCGCCCGATAACCCCGAGGCCTTCGCCGATTTCGCCGGACGCTTTGCCGAACGCTACCGGGGCCGGATCCTCTACTACCAGTTATGGGACGAGCCCAACATCTTCCCTCACTGGGGGGAACGCTACGCCTCGCCCAGGGAATACCTGGGACTGCTGAAGGGGGCCTACGCCAAGGTAAAGGCTGTCGATGGGCGCAATCGGGTGGTCCTGGCCGGCCTGGCACCCACGGTCGAGCGCAGCGAATGGAACCAGAGCGACCTGGACTACCTGGCCGAGTTGTATCGCCTGGGCGGCCGGGACTACTTTGACATCATCGCGGCAAAGCCCTACGGCTTCTGGACCGGGCCCGAGGATCGCCGGGTGGACCCGGGGACCCTGAACTTCTCCCGGGCGATATTGCTGCGGGAGACGGCGGTCAGGAACGGAGACAGCCAGAAACCCATCTGGGCGGTGGAGTTCGGGTGGAACGCGTTGCCCGCAGCATGGCGCGGGCGACCATCGCCCTGGGGATCGGATGGCGAGGAGCGACAGGCCCGACGCACCGCCCTGGCCATGGAGCGTGCCCGGGACGAATGGACCTGGCTGGGCGCCATGATCCTGCCGGGCCTGCGCCTGCCGGTGGAGCCCGAGGACCCCCGGCAAGGGTTTGGGCTGGTGAACGAGGATTTCTCCCCTCGCCCGGCCTATCAGGCGGTGCAGGCCGTGGCCAGAGCCACCCAGGAGCCGGCGGCCAGGCCCAGCGGGGTCAGCGAAAGCCAGCTGCCGTATTACGGTGCGCTCTCGTTGCTAGCCGCGGCCCTGGCCCTCCTGTCGTGGCAATTGGTCCGGCAAGGGGCGCGCTTACCTTGGGCTCGCTGGAGCGACTGGTACCTGAACCTGGGCCAGGGATGGGGAACGGTGCTCTTAGCGCTGGCTTTTCTTCTGTTTTACGGGCTGCCGTGGCCGCCCCTGAGCCTAGCCGCCCTGGTCGGGTTCGGGTATCTGGCCTATCTGCGGTTGGACCTGGCACTCTACCTGGCGATCTTTTCCCTGCCATTTTACCTGTATCCCAAGACCTACGGCAGCATCGCTCTTTCCATACCAGAGATCATCGTGCTCTCTTGTAGCCTTCTGTGGCTCTGGAGGGACCGGCGGACCCTGGCCAGCCGCCTGCGCCATCCGGCGGCCGCGCTGAGGGAGCTCCGGTCAGCATTGAGGCCCCGGGCCTTCCCCATACTGGCCCTGGCTTTCCTGGCCCTGGGGGTTCTCTCCCTGGCCGCCGCCTCCAGCCTGCGCCTAAGCCTCCGAGAGCTGCGGGTGAATGTGCTGGAACCGGTGCTCTTGTACTTCCTCCTGGTCAGCACCTGGCGAGAGGAGAGACAGGTGGCCTCGGCAGTGAAGGCGTTGGTGGCTGGCGGGGCGGTGGTGGCGACGTACGGACTATACCAGTGGCTCTTCACCGGGGACGTGATCACGGCCGAGGGGGCGCGGCGGATGCTGGCCACCTATCGCTCGCCCAATAACCTGGGACTTTATCTGGAAAGGATAATCCCGTGGGCCATGGCCCTGGCCTGGTCGGCCAGAAGATGGCAGAAGATCTACCTTGGGGCACTGGCATCCCTGGGCCTGGCCCTGTTCCTGACCTTTTCGGTGGGCGCCTGGTTGGGGGCGGCCGGCGGCCTTTTTGCCATAGGCCTGTTTCTTTTTAAAGGGAGGAAAGCCCTGGCCACCATGTTGATCCTGGGTCTCCTGGCAGGAGGCCTGGCACTGCCCATCCTCAGGGTGGAGAGAGTGGTCTCACACCTGAGCTTCCGGCAAGAGACCACGACCTTTTTAAGGCTCCAGGTCTGGCGGGCGTCGGCGAACATGATCCGAGACCACCCGCTGTTGGGCGTGGGGCTGGACGGCTTCTTGGAGCAGTACCGGACCAGGTACATCCGGCCCGAGGCCTGGAAGGAGCCGAATCTCTCCCATCCCCACAACCTGATTTTGGAGTTCTGGGTCAACCTGGGGGTGCCCGGAGTGGTGATCCTGGCCTTGTTCCTGTGGGGGTTCTACCGGCGGGCAAGTCATCTCTATCATGGAGTCCCTGATGGGGATGGTCGGGCGATGCTCCTGGGCGCCATGGGCGCTATGACCGCCGCGGTGGCCCACGGCCTGGTGGACCGTTTCTACTTCGGTGCCCCGGACCTGGCCTACGTCTTCTTTGTGATGCTGGCGGTGGTGGAAGCGGCGACCCTCGCGGGGCGCCGGAGAGATGATGCTCAGGCCAAGTAGAAGGAACGGGCGAGCCCGATGGCGATGCGGAAGAGCGGTTCAACCATTCCTTTCAAGATAACGGTGGCCAAGAGCGCGGCAATGCCCCCGACCGCGGCTCCGCCCAATATGTCTGAGGGCAGGTGGACCCCGCAGTAGACCCTGGCAAATGAGAAGAGCAAGGCGAGTAGAAGGAGCCCGGCGCCGGCGCGGCGATGGAACAGCCAGATGACCAGGGCGAAGGTAAAGGCCATGGCCGCGGGGTTGCTGGGGAACGAAGAATCGGTGGGCCGATAGTAGAGGAGGTTTACCGGCAAAGTGGCGAAGGGCCGGGGGCGGAAGTAGAGCCCGTTGTTGGCCGCGATGATGGCGGCGGACAGGCCCTGGGCCAGGATAGCGTAAAGCACTGCTCTTTGGTTGGCTTTGCGAAGATGGGGGTTGGCGCCGGAGAACCAGAGGGCCAGAAGCACCAGGGACATGCTCACCGGGACAAAATACTCGTTGACCAGCAGCCGCATTAGGCCGTCCAGCCAGGGAGACCGGCCGACCAGCCCGTTAACCGCCTCAAAAAGGGCTCGGTCAAGCTCAATCACTTCCTGGATCATCGGTCTTTCCTCTCGCTTTCCTCGGCCTCTGGGCCGATGCCGGCCCTGCTTGTCCCAGAAGAGAGATCCACCACCAATGCACAAAAAGGCGCCTGGCCCGGGCGGCGGGGAGGCGTAGGGGAGCCCGAAGGAGCTGGAAATAGCTGGCCCCTTTCAAGGCCTCCAGGCCAGCCGGCGGGGACCCGGGCGGGTTGGCCTGGCCCGGCGGGCGCAGGGATTGGGGTTGGCGGCTCCCCAGCGAACTTAAGGCCAGGGCGATCGAGACGGCCAGGAGGCAGCTCAGGCAAAAGAAAAACGTGAGCTGCGCCCCCTCCAGGCCGGGCACGTTCCGGTCAGCGGAGGAGAAAAACCAGTAGTAGGAGACAGAAATGGTGAGAAGGCCGGCCAGGGAGGAGGTCCTGGGCCTGGCCGGGAAGAAGAAGAGGCCCTGGAGGCCATAACGAGCAGCTACCATCTGCAGGGCACCCAGGGCGCTGAAGGTGACGAAGATCACGTAGGCAAGCTCAATGGGCATGGCACGTCCGGAAGAGTGAGCTAGGAGCGCCTTTACCAGTAAAGAAGCTGGCCAGAATCTTGCTGGATCTTTCTTTACTAGTAAAGAAGCTTTCCGGGCGGACCTCTAGGGGCGATGAGTGCTCGATGATGGATGTCCGAGCGATGAGTTGCAGGTGAATTATATGGCCAGGCACTGCGGCTGTCAAGGATGGGGGGCCCTGGGTGAGGTGTTGCCTTGGCAGTCGAAGTCCGATATAATTGCCAGCAGAGGGGGAGGGTGATCCGGGATTTCTTATTAGCGTAAGGCAAGGGTAGTATGTACAAGCACATCTTGTGTGCCACACGGGGCGGGGAAAAGTCGGAGAAGACCGAGGAGAGGGCGATCAGGCTAGCTTGGGAGAACCAGGCGGGCCTGACGTTCCTGTATGCGGTCGACCCAGCCTTCGCCCAGGACCCTGGGGACGAACCAGGGCCGATGAGTGAGCCGAAGGGCCTCCATTGGCTAGGCGAACTGGTGCTGGAAATGGCGGCGCGGGTGGCCGAGAGACAAGGGGTTCAGGCCCAGCAGGAACTGCGGCAGGGGGAGGTAATCGGCCAGATCAAGGAGTACCTGGCCCATCACCCGGAGGTGGATCTCCTGGTGATGGGCGCGCCGGCGGGCGAGGCGAAGAGCCATTTCAGCGACTTTGTGGGTGAGGTAGTGTCCAGCGGCAGAGAGTTCCTGATCGTGGAGTGACGAGGCCCGGGAATGGAACTGGAGGAACGGCTCAGGAAGGTCGTCCTGGCGGTCCTGCTGGTCATCCTGGGGGGCCTGGCCGGGTACATGGTCATCGAGGGGTGGCCCTTCCTGGACGCGCTCTACATGACGGTGATCACCTTGTCCACGGTGGGGTTCCGGGAGGTCCGGACCTTGAGCCCGGCCGGTATGGTTTTCACCATGGCCCTGATCGCGGTAGGGGTCGGTGGTGTGCTGTACACCTTCAGCGCCCTGGCCGAGTATCTCATCGCCGGCCAACTGCGCGGGGCGCTGGAAAGGAGGCAGATGAACGCTCGAATTGCCAAGCTGGAGAACCATTACATCCTGTGCGGATTCGGGCGGGTGGGCCAGCAAGTGGCCCTGGAATGGGCCAGGGAGGGCCTGCCCTTCGTGGTCATCGACAATGACCCCGAAAGCCTGCAAAGATGTGCGAGCTGTGGGTATCTCTATCTGGAGGGCGATGCCGCTAACGATGAGCTGTTGAAAGCGGCGGGCATTCATCGGGCCAGGGGGCTGGTGACCGCCGTGGATTCCGACGCCGACAACGTGTACGTAACCCTGTCGGCCCGGGGGCTGTGCCCGGACCTGTGGATCGTGGCCCGGGCCAACCTGGAGGGGGCGGAGCCCAAGCTCTTGCGCGCCGGGGCCAACCGGGTGCTGTCGCCGTACAGCATCGGTGGCCGGCGGATGGCCAGCCTAGTACGTCGGCCGGCGGTGGTGGACTTCCTGGACGTGGTCATGCACAGCGATCAGTTGGAGATGTGGCTGGAAGAAATAGCCGTCCAGGAGACATCGCCCCTGGCGGGCAGCACCATCGGGACCAGCAATGTTCGCCAGGTGACGGGAGCCACCATCCTGGCGGTCCGGCGAAGCGATGGGTCCATGATCGTTAATCCGAGCGCAGCGACGCAGTTGCAGCCAGGGGACAAGGTGATAGCCATTGGCACCACCAGCCAATTGAAGGCCCTGGCGCAAATGGTCAGGGTCACAAGGCCGTAGTGGATGGGGAGGCGAGATTGTCCGACCAGCGACCCATCGGCGTCTTCGACTCCGGGGTGGGTGGCCTCTCAGTGTGGCGGGAACTGGCGGCCCAACTCCCCCAGGAGAGCACGATCTACTTCGCCGACAGCGCCAATTGTCCATACGGCCCCCGCCCCAACCAGGAGATCCAGGCCCTGGTCCAGGGCATCGTGGGCTTCCTGGTAGCGGAGGGGGCCAAGCTGATCGTGGTGGCCTGCAACACGGCGTCGGCGGCCAGCCTGGCTTACCTTCGCTCCCTCTTCTCGGCGCCTATAGTGGGGATGGTGCCGGCGGTGAAGCCAGCGGCGGCGATGACGGCCAGCAAGCGGGTGGGCGTGATCGCCACCGAGGCCACCATCCAGGGGCAGGTCTTCGCCGAGCTGGTGGAGCGTTTCGCTAACGGGGTGGAGGTGTACACAAAAGCGTGTCCCGGACTGGTGCAGCAGGTGGAGAGGGGAGAACTGGAAGGTTTGGAGACGCTCAGTCTCCTGCAGCGATACCTGGACCCGCTCCTGGCCCAGAGGATCGATACGCTGGTCCTGGGTTGTACACATTATCCCTTCTTGGAGCCAGCCATTAGACGGGTGGTTGGCCCTGATGTTATCATAATCGACCCCAGTCCGGCGGTGGCCAGGCAAACGGGAAGGGTTCTAGAGGAAAAAGGATTGCAGGCCGGTCACGGAAGCAAGGCCGAACATTTATTTTATACAACCGGCGACCCGAGCCGTTTCCGCGAGATGATCCATATGCTGCTCGGCATCTCGCCCGTGGTGCACCGGGCGGTGTGGCAGGGGCCTCGATTGAAACCGATCGGTCCAACCGAGCCCACAGGCCATTGACGGCCATCGCTAGGTTGTATATAATGTATGTACAACTGACCGTTGGAGGGGGAGATGTTGGAGTACCTCTTCTCATCAAAGGCGAGGATCAAGCTGCTCACCAGGTTTCTCAGCGATCCGGAGGCCAAATTGTACACCAGACAGTTGGAACGGGAGCTGGATGAGCCGGTGAATGCCGTGCGCCGGGAACTGGAGCGGTTTGAGGCCCTGGGCCTCTTGCAATCCTTCAAGGAAGGCAACCTGAAATACTATACGGTGAACCGCGAGTTCTCGATCTACCCCGAGCTGAGAGGCATTATCTTGAAGGCCCAGGGAATGCCCAGGTTGGTCCAGCCCGGGCCCCCGGCGTCGGCTGGCCTGCCTGGCCACCTGAAAAGCGAGCCCACCAGGGCCAGGGAAATGGTGGTGGGGGAGACCGATTAGCAGTCGGCGTTTCCTATGGCGACCTGTCGTGGCTGCGGAAAAACATCCACCCTTATCTCCTCGACGCTAAAGGCGTGCAACGTTTGTTTACGCCTGGCTCCAGCTAAGCTGCTTCCGTACATATTTAATGTCCACGCCAAGGTAAGGCGCGAATTCGAGCTTCCGGAGTCCCCTCCCAGGACTGCACGCGGCAAGAGATGCCCCCTTTGTGTGAACGAATGCCGCCTGGGCGAAGGGGAAAAGGGGTTCTGTGGCCTGCGGATTGGCCGTGGTGGAAGGCTTGTACACCTGGGCGGTACAGCGGCCAAGGGCATCCTGCACTGGTACTACGATCCCTTGCCCACGAACTGTGTGGCGGACTGGGTCTGCCCCGGGACCAGGCAGTACGGCAAGGTCAACCTGGCGGTTTTCTACGGCGCCTGCACCTATGACTGTCTGTTTTGTCAGAACTGGCATTTCCGGGAGCTTAGGCCGGAGACGGACGGCCTGGACGCCGAGGAACTGGCAGCCAAGGCCAACCGGCAGACCTTCTGCGTCTGCTTCTTTGGCGGTGACCCCACGCCGCAGATGCCCCATGCCCTGGCGGCGGCACGGCTCCTGGCCAGGAGGGGCGTGCGCATTTGCTGGGAGACCAACGGCTCCATGCACCCGGAGGTCCTGGATCAGGCGGTGCAGCTCTCCCTGGAGACGGGAGGGTGTGCCAAGTTCGACCTGAAAGCCTACTCCGAGGGCCTGCACCTGGCCCTGACCGGGATAACGAATCGCCGGACCCTGGAGAACTTCTCCCGGGCGGCGGCGCTGGTGGCGGAGCGACCGGACCCGCCTCTGGTGATCGCCAGCACGCTCCTGGTCCCAGGATATGTGGACGCCCACGAGGTGGGGCAGTTGGCGCGGTTCATCGCCGCCATCAACCCTCAGATCCCGTATGCGCTACTGGCCTTTCACCCCCACTTTTACCTGTACGATCTCCCTCGTACCTCCCGTCGCCATGCCGAGGCCTGCTTGCAGGCGGCCAGGGACGCTGGCCTGACCAACGTGAAGATCGGCAACCGGCAGTTATTGTCCAACGCATATTGAAGAGGCGTTTGGGACAGAAACCAGTTTCTTTACCAGTAAAAGTTGCCGCGGCAGCCGCCCGCAGGGCGGTCAAGCCATCCCCAACAGTTCGACCAGGGCCTCTTTCCATCTGGCCCCCAGGCCCCGGCGGCTAAGGCGCAGGGAAGTAGGGCCAACCTTAAGGGAAGCCCCGAAACGGCGCTGGGCCTTCGCCACATCGATGCCAATGGCCTCTCGGAAGCGCATCACCACTTCGCTGCCGTGAAGGCTGATGACCCTGATACCTCTGCTCAGAGCCAGAGCGCGCAAGCGTACCAGGTAGAGAAGGCTTTCGACGGCCTTGGGCACGGCTCCGAAGCGGTCGGCCAGCTCCTGGGCGAGGCCATTGACCTCCTCCGGAGACCGGGCCCCTGCCAGGCGCTGGTAGAGGGCCAGCCGCGCGGCCTCGTCTGAAACGTAGTCGGCGGGAATGTAGGCGTCCAGCCCCAGGTCCAGGGAGACGCTGGGGGGCTCGGCCAGGGTGGGGGCTTTCTTTACCAGTAAAGAGGCCGCACCCGTCTCCTCCCTTAGCTCGTCCACGGCTTGGGCCAGGAGGCGACAATAGAGGTCAAAGCCCACGGCGGCGATGTGGCCGTGCTGCTCCACCCCCAGGAGGTTGCCGGCCCCGCGGATCTCCAGGTCCTTCATGGCGATGCGAAAGCCCGCCCCCAGCTCGGTGGCATCGTAGATGGCCTGGAGTCGCTTCCTCGCAGCCTCGCTCAGTTGAGACCCCCGGCTGTGGAGGAAATAGGCGTAGGCCCGGTTGGCACCCCGGCCCACACGGCCTCGCAGTTGATAGAGCTGGGCCAGCCCGAAATGGTCGGCCCGGCTGACGATGATGGTGTTGGCGTTGGGTATGTCCAGGCCGGACTCGATGATAGCAGTGCAAACCAGGACATCGGTGAGGCCGCCCGCGAAGTCCAGCATGACCTTTTCTAGCTCCTCCTCTGGCATCTGGCCGTGGCCCACGGCAATACGGGCCTCGGGCACCAGCCGGGCCAGTACCTGGGCGATGTGGTCGATGCTCTGGACCCGGTTGTGGACGAAGTACACCTGCCCACCCCGATCCAGCTCCCGCAAGATGGCCCCCCGGATGAGGGCCTCGTCGTACTCCGCCACCTGGGTTACGATGGGCAGACGTTCCTCCGGTGGGGTTTCCATGGTGCTCATGTCTCGGACCCCCACCAGGGACAGGTGCAGGGTCCGGGGTATGGGGGTGGCGGTGAGGGTCAGCACATCCACCTCCCGGCGGAGCTCTTTCAGGGACTCCTTGTGCATGACGCCGAAACGCTGCTCCTCATCGATTATCACCAGGCCCAGGTTCTTGAAGGCCACGTCTTTCTGGATCAGGCGGTGGGTGCCGATGACGATGTCCACGGACCCCTCTCGAAGGCCTTTCACCACCTCCTGCTGCTCTCTTTCGGAGCGGAAGCGGGAGAGCATCTCCACCGTCACCGGGAAGGCCTGGAGCCGCTCGCGGAAGGTGCCCAAGTGCTGCTGGGCCAGGATGGTGGTGGGCACCAGGAGCGCCACCTGCTTGCCGTCGGCCACCGCTTTGAAGGCCGCCCGCAGAGCGATCTCGGTCTTGCCGTAGCCCACATCGCCGCAGATCAAGCGGTCCATGGGCCGGGGGGCCTCCATGTCCAGCTTGACCTCGCTGATGGCCGCCAGTTGATCCGGGGTCTCGATGTAGGGGAAGGACGCCTCCAGATCGGCCTGCCAGGGGGAATCCGGGGCGAAGGCGTACCCGGTCACTGCTTCTCGGGCAGCGTAGAGGCCCAACAGCTCCCGGGCCACGTCCTTTACCGCCCGCTTAGCGCGAGCCTTGACCCGTTCCCAGTCAGTGCCGGAGAGCCGGGTCAGGACGGGCGGCGCCTCTCCGGCGCCGACGTAACGGCTGATACGATCCATCTGGTCCGCAGGCACGTAGAGGCGGTCGCCCTGGGCGTACTCCAGATGAAGGTACTCGCGCTCCGTGCCCTCCAAGGCCAGCCTGACCAGCCCCCTGTACCGGCCGATGCCGTGCTCGACGTGCACCACGAAGTCTCCCAAGGCCAGGTCAGAGAGAAAGGACTCCCGCGGCGCTGCCCTGCGGGGGAGAGCCCGGCGAGGCTTGGCCCAACCGAAGACCTCCACGTCGCTGAAGATCAGGGTGGTGGAGGCAGGCGACAGGGCGCCCCAGCCCTGGGCCAGGGAAGCCTGGATCACGGACAGGCTCCTGGGCGGAGGAAGGTCAGCCAGGCTATCCTGGGGCACGGCGAAGATATCGCGTTCCTGAAATAGCGCGGATAGACGCCGGGCCTGATGGCTGGTGATCACCAGGCGCCGGCCCTCCGCCAAGTGCTTTTGGCAGTCGTCCAGGAATTGCTTCGACCGGCCGGCATAGGGAGGGACCGCCTGAAAAGCCGAGGCCAAGAGGTCGGTTTCCGGGCTCGCCGTCTGGGCCCGTCCCCCATATTCCAGGGCCAGCCGGGGCAACCTTTGAAGCCGGGCCTGGAGCTCCTCCCAGCGGAAACAGGGGTCGGGATATTCCGGCGAGAGCTCGCCGTGTTCCAGAAATAGAGCCCTTAAATCCTGGGCCTGTTTTTGGAGGTACCGCGCCTCGGCCTCCAGGCCCTCCGGCCCATCCAGGATCACCGCGCCGGCGAGGTGATCCAAAAGACCGGTAGACCGATCCGGCGGATACAGGAAGGGCAGATAGAACCCTTCCCCGGCGAAGCCCTGACCCTGAGCCAGGCGCTCCAGGTCCCGGGACCAGTTACCCTGAAAGCGAGGCGAGCACCCGGTTATGTCCAGCTTGGAGAGCCGGGAGGCCGCATCCCGGGCCCGGGCGGGCATGACCTCACTGGCGGGGGCAATCGAGAGCCGGGTGAGACGTTCTTGCGAGCGCTGGGTGGCCGGGTCGTAAAGCCGGAGCGACTCCACCCGGTCGCCGAAGAACTCCACCCGGGCTGGCAGCGCCGACGTGGGAGGGAAGACGTCCAGGATGCCGCCCCGGCGGCTGAAGAAACCGGGGGCCTCCACCAGGCTGGAGGGCTGGTAACCGCCTTCCAGCAGTTGGGCCGCCAGGGCCGCCGGGTCCACGCGCTGGCCCAGGGACAGCTCATGGGTCCCGGCGGCCAGGTCTCGGGGGGAAATGGTCTTGTGCGCAAGCCCTCGAACGGAGGTGATGGCCACCAGCCGGGCAAGGTCATTTCCATCGGCCGGGCCCAGGCCGGTCAAAGCACCGATCCTGGCCAGGGCGGCCAGGCGCTCGCGGGAGGACCCCAGGTCGGCCGACGACCGCTCGTAGGGCAGGGCCTCGGGCTCAGGGTACAGGAGCACCTGGGCCGGGAAGGCCGACCACAACGCCAGTTGATCGGCCAGGTGCTTCGCTCTCTCCAGGTTGGCCGTTACCACCAGCAGCGGGGCGGCGGCGTCCCTTTGCAGACAAGAGACCAGAAAGGGGGTGACGGCCTCAGGCAGGATGAGCGGCAGGCAGCGGTCGGCGGCAGCAGGGATCCCGGCACGGACCTGCTCCCGCAGCCAGGCATAGCCGGGTATCTCGTCGATCAGAGAGAGCAAACCAGAGAGCGACATATTTGGCGGAAGCTAGTTAAATTGGTTCATAGCGGCGATGAGGCCCAAGGTCAGGGCACATTCCGCTGCCTGAGCCACCCGCTCGCGCAGCGGGCCAAGGATTGGCAGCTCTTCCGGGGTGAAGTCGCTGAGCACATAGCTCACCTGGTCCCCATCAGATGGGCGGCCGATCCCCACTCGCAGGCGGGGGAAGTCCTCGGTGCCCAGGGCGGCGATGATGGATTTCATGCCCTTGTGGCCCCCGGCGCTGCCCTCGGGGCGCAGCCGCAGGGAGCCCAGGGGCAGGTCCAGGTCGTCGTAGATCACCAGGAGGTTGCCCAGGGGCAGGCGATAGCGGCGCACCAAGGCGCCCACGGCCAGGCCGCTCAGGTTCACGAACGTGGTCGGTTTGGCCAAAACCACCGGGACACCAAGGACCGCCCCCGAGGCCACCCGGGCCTGGCAGAGCCTGGCCCACCCGCCGATGTGATGCTTGCGGGCCAGGTGGTCCAGGCACTGGAAGCCCAGGTTGTGACGATTGTTGGCATACTCCCGGCCCGGGTTGCCCAGGCCCACGACCAGCTTCACCCGCTTCCCCCACTCAATAACGCCCGGGCCACGGCGATGAGGCCCAGCAACAGGGCCACGCCGCTGGCCAACACCAAGCCCAGAAGGAAGGGCCTTAGGCAGAGCTGCTGAAGGTCGATCTGGAGGCTGGGCAGGAGCGAAGGCAGCGGCCGGGGGGTGATGCCGGGGGTGGCAGCGGCGGTGGGCGTAACCAGGACCACGGGGGTGCCAGGGGACTGGGGCGTGGTGGG
>JBFMCB010000033.1:0-19164 GCA_040754915.1 Chloroflexota bacterium
AGGTGAGCCAAATGCCAGAGTTCAGACTGGTCTCAGATTTCCTCCCCACTGGGGATCAGCCCCAGGCCATTGAGAAGCTGGTGCAGGGTCTTCGCGCCGGGCACAAGCACCAGGCCCTCCTGGGAGTCACCGGCAGCGGTAAGACCTTCACCATGGCTAACGTCATCGCCCAGGTACAGAAGCCCACCCTGGTCCTGGCCCATAACAAGACCCTGGCGGCTCAGCTCTACTCCGAGTTCAAGGAGTTCTTCCCACAGAATGCCATCGAGTACTTCGTGAGCTATTACGACTACTATCAGCCCGAGGCCTACATCCCTCGGACCGACACTTACATCGAGAAGGACGCCTCCATCAACGACGAGATCGACAAGCTACGCCATTCGGCCACCATGTCGCTATTCACCAGACGTGACGTGATCATCGTGGCCAGCGTCTCCTGCATCTACGGCTTAGGCTCACCGCAGGAATACGGCAACGTGGCCGTTTCGCTGCGCAAGGGCCAGGCCCGCAAACGCGACAAGATACTGCGCCACCTGACCGATATCCAGTACGAGCGCAACGACATCAACCTCACGCGGGGTAAATTCCGGGTCCGGGGCGATACCCTGGAGGTGCACCCGGCCTACGAGGACCTGGCCCTGCGCATCGAGTTCTGGGGCGACGTTATAGAGCGCATCGTCGAGGTGGACCCGCTCACCGGCGAGGTGCTTCAGGAACGCGACTCGGTGTACATCTACCCGGCCAAACACTTCGTCACCACCCAGGAGCGGCTGCAGGTGGCCATCGAGCGCATCGAGCGGGAGATGGTGGAGAGGGTGGCCGAGCTGAAGAGTGCGGGCAAGGTGCTGGAGGCGGCGCGGCTGGAGCAGCGCACCGGCTTCGACCTGGAGATGCTGCGCGAGACCGGCTACTGCGCTGGGGTGGAGAACTACTCTCGCCATCTGTCCCTGCGGGGCCCAGGCGAGCAGCCCTGGACACTCCTGGACTATTTCCCCGATGACTACCTGCTGTTCATCGACGAATCGCACATCTCGATCCCTCAGGTCCGCGGGATGTACCATGGCGACCGGTCTCGGAAGGAGGTGCTCGTGGAGTACGGCTTCCGCCTCCCCTCGGCCCTGGACAACCGGCCGCTTAACTTCGCCGAGTTCGAGAGACACGTCAACCAGGTCATCTACGTCTCGGCTACGCCGGGACCCTACGAGTACGAGCATTCCGAGCAGGTGGTGGAGCAACTCATCAGGCCCACCGGCCTCATTGACCCCAGCATCGAGGTGAAGCCCACTAAGAATCAGATCGATGACCTCCTGGTCCAGATCCAGGAGCGCGTGGCCCGAGGCGAGCGGGCTTTAGTGACCACCCTGACCAAGCGCATGGCCGAGGACCTTGCCGACTACCTGCACGAACTGGGGGTCAAGGTTCACTACCTGCACTCCGAGATCGAGACCCTGGAGCGAGTGGAGATCCTGCGGGACCTGCGCCTGGGCGTATACGACGTGGTAGTGGGCATCAACCTCCTGCGCGAGGGCCTGGACCTGCCCGAGGTGTCCCTGGTGGCCATCCTGGATGCGGATAAAGAGGGCTACTTGCGGTCGGAGGGCTCGCTCATCCAAGTCGTCGGCCGGGCGGCCCGGCATATCGAAGGTCACGTGATCATGTACGCCGACACCATGACCGAGTCCATGCGGCGGGCCATTGACGAGACCTACCGCCGCCGCAAGATTCAGATGGCCTATAATGAGGAGCACGGCATCACGCCCCAGGGCATCGTGAAAGCCATCAAGGACCTGACTGATCAACTGCACATGGTGGCCGAGGCCCGGCCCGAGTACCGTTTCGGCGGGGCAGTACCCAAGGACGAGGTGGTCCGGCTGATCAAAGACCTGGAGAGCCAGATGAAGACCGCGGCCAAGAACCTGGAGTTCGAGAAGGCGGCCTTGCTCCGGGACGAGATCATCGAGCTTCGCCGGGGTATGGAGGACGAGCCCATCGAGAGGGCGTGGCGGAGGCCATGAGGAGAGACTTTCGCTATCGGGACCTGTTTGCATCGGGCGAGCTTAGGAAACGTGTCGAACTGGCCTACGGGCTGTTGCGAAGATGCATTCTCTGCCCCCATCAATGCGGCGTGAACCGGCTAAACGGGGAAAGAGGCGTTTGCAAGTCCGGCGCAGATTTGATCATTGCCAGCCACAACCTCCATCACGGCGAGGAGCCGCCCATCAGTGGCGAAAGGGGCTCCGGCACCATCTTCTTCTCCAACTGCACCGGAAAGTGCCTCTTCTGCCAGAACTACCCCATCAGCCAGTTGGGCGTGGGCAACCAAGTCACGGTGGAAGGCCTGGCCAGGATGATGTTGTCTCTTCAGAGAAAGGGTTGCCACAACATCAACCTCGTGACCCCCACCCATTTCGTGCCACAGATCCTGTCTGCCCTGGAGATCGCTATCCCTCAGGGCCTCGGGGTTCCCTTGCTCTACAACACCAGCGGTTATGACTCCCTGGTGACCCTGGAGTTGCTGGACGGGGTGATAGACATCTACCTCCCCGACGCCAAATATGCCGACGATAAGATCGCCCTCCGCCTCTCGGGGTTTCCTCGCTACGTTGAGAGCAACCACATCGCCCTGAAGGAGATGCACCGGCAGGTGGGCGACCTGCAGGTGGACAAGGCAGGGCTGGCTGCCCGGGGCATGATCGTGCGCCACATGGTGCTGCCACAGGGCCTGGCGGGCACCGCCCAGGTAATGCGCTTCATCGCCCGGGAGATCTCTCCCAACACCTACGTGAGCCTGATGGACCAGTACTTCCCCGCCCACCGGGCGGTCGGCCACCCCCAGTTGGGTCGCAAGACAACGCCCCAGGAGTACGACCAGGCCCTCCAGGCCTTCCAGGAGGCTGGCCTGGTCAACGGCTGGATGCAGGTGCAGGAATACTCATGCGCACCGGTGTAGCCAATCTGCCCTTGCACTACGGCAAGGCGCCCCGCTGGCTCTTCCAGCGAATGAAGGAGCTGGCTCGGGAGATCACCATCGTCATCGTCAGCGACCTGGGGCCGGAGGAGATGCTGCGAAAGCTCTCGGATCCCTTCTGGTTCCAGGCCTTCGGCTGCGTGCTGGGCTTTGACTGGCACTCCAGCGGCGTCACCACCACTGTCTGCGGCGCCCTGAAGGAAGGCGTCAAGGGATTGGAGAAAGACCTGGGCCTCTATGTGGCCGGCGGCAAGGGCGGCACCTCCCGGCAGACCCCCCTGGAGATCATGCGTGTGGGGGACCAGTTAACGGTGGACCCCCAGCGCCTGGTCTACGCCAGCAAGATGGCGGCCAAGGTGGACTCGGCGGCCTTGCAGGATGGGTATCAGATCTATCACCATGCTTTTATCTTCACCCCCGGTGGCGCCTGGACCGTGGTGCAGCAGGGGATGAACGAGGCCAACCGCTACGCCCGTCGCTATCACTGGTTGAGCGAGCAGGTGACCGACTTCGTGTGCGAGCCTCACTCCGCCATCTGCTGCGACCAAACCGAAAAGCCTTTGAACATGGTAGCGGAGGAGAGCCGCGCGGCCCGAGAGGTCTCCACGGCGGTTTCCCATGATCGGCCCGAGACGTTGGTCGCCGAGCTCAAGAGAATGCAGGAGCTCGCGCTGCCCGCCCACCATGAGGTTCAACTGGCCGAGATACACCCCGACCGGCTCTACACCGTTTTCCTGAAAACCTACGACCAAAAGCCCCAGGACTTCGAAACGCTTTTGAGCCTGGAGGGCGTGGGCCCAAAGACCATCCGCGCCCTGAGCCTGATCTCCGATCTGGTCTACGGAGCCGCCCCCAGCTTCCGGGACCCGGTGCGCTTCAGCTTCGCCCACGGCGGCAAGGACGGCCATCCCTACCCGGTGGACAGGGCGAACTACGACCGCTCTATCGAGCTGTTGAAGAGAGCCATCTCCGCTGCCAGGCTCGGCAACCGCGAGCAACTGGACGCCTTCCGCCGCCTGGCCCGCTTCACCGGGGTTCCCTGACCAATCCGCCTGGTTCTATGCCTGGGCCGGCTTCAGCTCCCGCTTTTGCCACCAGATCAGGCCGCCAGGGAGGCTGGAGAGGACGATAACGGCGTGGAGGACCAATGAGATGGCCACCGCCGCGGCCTGGGGGACGCCCACCAGCCCCAGGAAGAAGACAAAGGCCGCCTCTTTGAGCCCGATGCCGTTCACCGAGATGGGGACGACCAGGACGAAGGCGATGAGAGGGTTGAAGAGGAAAAAATAAAAGGGCGATACCCCCAGGCCCAGGGCCTCAGAGATGGCATACTGCACCAAGCTGGTTATCACCACAACTGAGATGGAGATGAGCAGGCCCTGGAAGAGGGCAGAGTAGCTCCGCCGGTAGACCTGTAGGGCGTAGAACACCCGCTTGGCCGTGGGCTTGAAGGCCGCCAGCACCGGCAGATCGAAAATGAAAGCGCCGCGCCTGGTCACCCGCCGGGAGAGCAAGAGCGAAAAGCCCAAGAGCAGGACCCCAAAGGCCAGGGTGATCGCCACCACGATCTGGTCCAGCCCCACGTCGGCGCCCACCACGAAGATGGCCAGGAGCGCCATGACCAGGGCGGCGGCGAAGAAGGCCAGAAGCCCTACCAGCCGGTCCACCAGCACCGAGATGGCGGCCTTCTCCGGCTCAGCGGTATGCCTGGCCAGGTCGTAGGCCCGCACCACGTCGCTGCCCACGTTGGAGGGAAGAACGTTGCCGAAGAATAGCCCCACGAAGGTGAAAGCCAATAAGGAGAGGAAAGGCACCCGGAGCTCCTGGGCCTCCAGAAGTATCTGCCACTTGAGATTGCCCACGGTGATGGCCGCCAGGTAGAGCAACAGGGCCAGCAGGAGGTAGAAAGGGTTGGCGTTGGAGACGAGCTCCCAAATTCGCAGTATCTGCCCCTTGAGAAGGTATACGATGAGCCCCAGGCTCACCGCGATCTTCACCAGGGTTAAAAGCCTTCCTCTCAATGCAGGATTGGACCTCCGCAGTGAGTACATTTTTTCAACAGTCTTCACCTTTCTCTTGACAAAGCCCAATACGATTCAAACGGCTCCAAATCTGGCGGACGCGGCTCTGGCTTTAGGCCACAACGCGCGTAAAGTTTTCTTGCGGTGGTGTTTATTTCCCATGGCTCTGTCCAAACTACTTTTACATCTTTTTCCGTTTCAAACACATGACGAATCAAGGTCTTCAAGGCGTCTGTCGCAAAACCTTGTCCTTGCGCCTCTGGCACAAATTTGATGTCCAGTTTGGCGCGTCCGTGTGGTTTATCTACCGCGTAATAGACCTCACCACAAAACCCGATGCTTTCCGCATAAACGACAAAGTGATGACGATTGGATTCACTTTGCAGTTTGTCAAACCACTTGATGATTTTCTCCTTGTCGTAACCTAAGCCATTGGGGAACCCGACCCATTGCATAACACGTCCATCATTCCATAACGCCATCACATCCGCAAGGTCTTCGCGCGTTGTGTCTCGTATTGTGATTTTTTCGCCACGGATTTGCATCACCTCACCTCTAGACAGCGGCATGGCGGAGAACGCCTCAGCCTCACGACGGGCGGGCGTACGTTCGATTCTGTGGGAAAGTGACTCCGCTCGCCCGCATGTCGGGCGGCGTGCGTCAATCGAGGTTGATTGTGTCGTACGTCCGCGAAGATCCTTCAATAACGAGGATGCGTTTGAGGGAGGCGCACCAGCATCCTCCAATCGGGTGTGTCGAGCAACTGCTCAAGGCAGAGTAGCAACAATCTTCCGAAATTCATCCTCTGTAATGGCACGCAGGGTCTCCGTAGTGACGTTGCCCAGTGAGCCGAGCGAAAGCATCAGTTTGGCCATCGTTTCATCGTTCGGCGCTTCCCATAGGGTCACGATGTCGTATCGTCCCATCACGAGATACCACGCTTTCAACTCCGCGCCCATAGTCCGAGCCATTTGTCTCGCCGCGTCGATTCGGGCAGGACTCTCCTTGATCTTCCCGATGCCTTGCTGTGTGTACTTGGACAGCACAATGTATGTGGCCATTTGGCCATCTCCTTTCTAGTCCTTACGGGGCGCCTCCCTCAAAACACCTCCTCGTTAAGACAAAGGCTCGCTGAACTTGGTGAAACCTCCCTTCTCAAGGACGGGCCCTCTTTGACTCCCCCGGCTTGTCAACCCCCGTCACGTCAACCTCTTTGGTGCTCCAGGCCATGTCCCAGACCACATGCTTTTCCTTCCTTATATAATAGTCGTAGGCCCCCAGCATGCGGGAGAGAAACTCCATCGAGCCCACCCAGAAGAGGTAGAGGATGATCCGAAGGGCCCCGACCAGCTCCTCCAGGGCGATCCTCATCACCTTCACATTGTCCAGGCTGGAAACCCGGTAGCCGTACTTGCGCCGCAGGTGCAGGTGCCCGGCATAGTTGCGCCGTCGTTGCCGAATCCAATCACCTATAGTCGTCGGGCCCATGTTGTACACCACCGCCTCCGGTGCATAGCGCACCTCCAGGCCCCTCTTGATCACCAGGGCCTCCACGAAGGCCTCGTCCATGGCCACGTCGGGCGGGATCTCGTCCAGCACCTTCCGAAAGGCGATGAGCTCGCCCAGGCGGGGGATCTCCAGGCTGAGCTGGTGCTCCAGCTTCAGCCGCAGGTGCGACATGTATCCCACCACGTCCGAGGGCGCGTTCACCGGTATTTTCTGGGCCCCCGTCATGCCCACCTTGGGATCAGCGAAGGGCAATACCAGGTGTTCAATGGTGTCGAGCCCGGGCAGGGTGTCGCCGCTCTCAACGACGCAGATCTCCTCTTTCGCCGCCTTAAGAATGAGGTTAACCGCCGCGGGCTTGCCCTCCCGGCGCTCCTGCACGATGAGCTGAATCCGTGGATCTTTGCCCTGGTACTCGCGGACCAGGGGCACTGTATTGTCAGTGCAACCCGAGGCCACCACGATGATCTCGGTGATCTCCACGCAGTGCAGCGCCTGGCCCAGCAATGCCTCCAGGAGCTTGCCGATGTTCGCCTCCTCGTTGTGAGCGGTCACCCCCACGCTGCATCTCAGTTGCATGGCTCTCCTTTTAACTCCATATCGCGTCTCCCGGCTTCCAGCCACCCCTTGGGCAGCACCAGTCGCGCCCCCATGCGCAGGACCCGGGGCAGGTTGAGCCAGGTATCCTTTCGGGCCAGGGTGCGCCAGAGGCGATGGGGCCGAAGGTAAAACCGGCGATAGGCCTCCCGCCACTTGCGCTCTTGAAGCTCCGCAGTGAGGCTGCCCATCTCATAACGGGCTTTGCCCTCGAAGAAGACGAAGTCATCCCAGTCGTCCATCAAGAACCGGCCATTGGCCTTCACCTGCTCGTAAAGCACGGTGCCCGGGAAGGGCGTGGTCATGGAGAAGTTGGCCACCACCGGGTCCAATTTGCAGGCCAACTTGATGGTCTCGTCCATGGTCGCCTCCGTTTCCCCCGGTAGCCCGATCATGAAGAAGCCGATAGTTTCCAGGCCCACCCTTCTCGCCGCTTTGAAGGCCGCCTCCACCTCTTCCAGCTTCAAGTGTTTATCGATGCTGTTCAGGATGACCTGATCGCCGCTCTCTACCCCGAAGGCCGTGCGCTTCAGGCCCGCCCTCTTCATCTGGGCCAGGGATTCCTCGTCCGCCAGGTTAGCCCGGATGCCGTTGATGAGGATCCAGGGCACCCGGTTGAGCCCGGCGGTGATAAGCCCGTCGCAGATGGCCCGGACCCGTTTGCGGTCGATGTTGAAGGAGTCGTCCAGGACGCCGATCTCCCGGGCGCCCATCTCCTCCACCAGCCATCTCCACTCGGCCAACACGTTCTCCGGCGAGCGGGCCCGCCACCGGGCCGGGAAGATGGACTGCGAGCAATAGTGGCAGCGATAGGGGCAACCCCGGGAGGTCATGATGCTGTAGCTGGGGGTATTCTCCTGGGGGTTGTCGATGGCCGGCTGCAGGCTGGTGTAGCGGTCGATCTGGAAGAGATGGTAAGACGGGAACGGCAAATCGTCCAGGTCGGTGATCAGAGGGCGGTCTGGATTGTGGACGACGACGCCACCATTCTGAAAAGAAAGCCCCGGCACCGAGGCCAGGTCCTGTTTCCACTGGCTGCCCCCCCGGCCTTCCAGCAGCTCGCAGAGCTCTCTCCAGGTCGCCTCCCCCTCGCCTCGCACCACTATGTCGACGAAGGGCTTTTCCAGGCTCTCTTGCGGCAGCACGGTGGGATGAGGTCCCCCAAGAACCACCGGCACGTCCCTGAGCGCCTTTATCTCCTGGGCCGTCCACCATGCCGCCTTGATCTGAGAGGTGTTGGCCGTGAGACCGACGATGGCCGGCGTTGGCTCCAGGGCCTGGGCCAGAGGCGTGTCATCTACGTTCATGTCCAGCAGGCGAACCTGGTCGCCGCGCTGCTCGGAGACGGCACCGATGTAGGCCAGGCCCAGGGAGGGCGTGGTCCGCACGTCAATGGGCAATTTGGACTTGGGGGCGATCAACAGTACCCGCAACGTGTACCCCTGTCGAGAAAAAACCCCTGGAAGCAAGGCCTCACAGGGGAAATCCCTTGGGCTGTTTCGGTGCCAGGCGGAACACCGGGAGTATAGCACATCGGCCGCCGCAAGTCCACACGACGTTTAACGTTCTAACGTTTAACGTTCCGGCCGGAGATGGCGCGACGTACGACTCCCTGGGCCTGGCGGAGCCGTTCCCTGGCTTGGTGAGCATCGGTATGGCCGAGTAGCATCACCAGGGCCACTTTCACCTCGTCGTCCGCCTCTTTTAAGGCCCGGGCAGCTTCTTCGGCGCTCACGCCCGCCACGATCTGGATCATCCGCCTGGCCCGGGCCCGCAGTTTGGTATTGGTTGGCTTTAAGTCTACCATCAGGTTGGAGTACACTTTGCCCAACCGGATCATGGACGCGGTGGAGATCATGTTCAGCACTAACTTCTGGGCGGTGCCGGCCTTCATCCGGGTGGAGCCCGCCACCACCTCCGGCCCAACCCGAGGGACAATGGCTATATCCACCAGCTCAACCAACGGAGATGGGCGGTTGCAGGTGACGCCAATGGTGGCCGCGCCAAGCTCCCTGGCTTTTTTTACCGCACCCAGGACAAAGGGGGTCCTACCGCTGGCGGCCAGGCCCACCACGACGTCCCGATTGGAGGCCCCCGCCTCCATGATCGCCGCCTCGCCCAGGGCAGGCACGTCCTCCAACCCCTCGATCGAGGAATACAGCGCCGGGACGCCGCCAGCGATGACGCCCCGGACCAGGTCCGGTGGGGTGTTGTAGGTAGGCGGGCATTCCGCCGCATCCAACACGCCCAGGCGCCCGCTGGTCCCGGCCCCCATGTAGATCAGCCGCCCCCCGTGACTGAGCCGCTCCACCACGACGTCAACGGCCCGGGCGATGTTGGGAAGCTCAGCGCGCACGGCGCCGATCACCCTGGCATCCTCGGCATTGATCAGCTCCAGGATCTCCAAGGTAGATTTGGTGTCGATGTCCATCGTCGCCGGGTTCCGTGACTCGGTCAGAGACCCGGCCAAAAAGAGCTCGTCGTCCAGGTCTACACCAGCCTTTTCAATAGCCGAGCATAGGCCCGCCCGATAGTCCCCCACACTACCTTGGGCTGCTCGGAGGCGAAAGACGACATGGAGCCGCACCCCAGGTAGCTCCAGGCCGCGATATTCGTGGCCCCATTGGCCACGGCGGCCTCGATGGCCAGTCGGATCTCATCCTCCCGGCCCGCCGGCACCTTGAAGCCCTGCACCCAGATATGGTCATCCTTGCCATGTTTCTTGCAAAGCTCCACCACCTTTCTGGTGTAATAGCTCACGAACTCCACTGGGTCAGTGTAGAATACGAACCAGTAAGGGTCAGTGCCGAAGATGTCCATGGCCGGTATGCTGGCCGCAAGGTCCCAATCGGAGAACCCTAACTCCGGCAGTTCCGTGGGCAAGACGCAGAGGGCATTTCTGGTGCCCAGGGAGCGGGCGTAGCTGCTCATCTCCGTGAGGAAATCAACCATCGCGCCTTGCCGGAAAGCCTGCACCTCTTCGGTGAGCTCAAACGGCATGTCGTAGCCGTACTCCCTCTTGAACAAGGCCCGGCAGCGGCCGCAACGACAGGCCCAGGCCTCGGTATCCTCGCCGGTCAGAACGCCAGAGAACCAGTGAGGCTCGTCCCAGAAGACCACGTCGGCGCCGATGTAAGCCGCCGCCTCCACCCATCCTTTCATGAACCGGCGAAAGCTCCGCTGATTCGGACAGGCCAGGGGCGCCCGCTTGCCGTCGGAGCGCAACTGGGTGGCCCGAGGGTTAGAGGCCACGAAGCGCGAGAAGGTCTCGCCACCGAACGTCCCTCCCACCCCCCACGGGTCGATCCAGACCTCCAGTCCCTTCTCGTGGGTCGCTGCCACTATCTCCTTCATGGTTTCTTTGTAGAACACCAGGTCTGCCTCGGAGAAACAGTGGACTACGTAAGTGCAATTGTGGGCAACGATGTCGTCCAGATCGTCCAGCACGTGGCGGAGCGATCGACAATCGAAGTAGCCGATGCCAGTCTTCACCTTGACCTCCTCTGGGCGGGCACCCCGATCTTATCAGGAGAATAACCGGAATATGCTCAAGTGTCCAGAAAAACGCTTCCCTAGCCTTCCAGGCCGGGCACCTCCACCGGCAGCCGGCCCCGGGGCGACAGCTCACCCCTCAGCCAGGAAAGGGCAGCCTCGACGCTGGCCGGATCGGCACCGTAGGCGCAGCCTAGGGCAGAGGCAGCCTGGAAAGTCCTACCACTATAACACCAGTTCAGGATGCACGCGCTCGATCCAGGCCCGCACCGTGTCCCGGAAGACCCTGGCTTCGGCCAGCAGGTGAGCCGTCTCCGTCTCCGAGACGTGCTCCACCCGCTCGTACTCCACCCGGCTCCGACGGGTGCGGCAGTGGTCAAAGTAGTCCATCAGCGGCCCTACCGACGGCCCCAGAGCCATTCGCACGAACTCGAAGGCCGTGGCGTGGTGCGCCAGGCCCGTGGTGCGGTAGCCCTCGCAGTACAGCACTACCATGGCTGCTTGCAGAGCCGCGTTGTAGGCGGTGGCAAAGCGCCGATCGGTGGAGAGGCCCTGAATGGCAGCGTCTGCCAGATCTCGCTCGATCACCGCGAAAAGGTTGGCGATCTCCTGCGGGTTGGTATGATGCGGGTGGATGCGTCCCTCATGCCGCAAGCGCTCGTAAGGCATCATCGTCTCCCTTCAGGAATAGCTTAGGGCCGCTCAGCACGTTCTGCAAGAAGCCATCGCCCTCCTGCACCTTGTGGCGAAACTCGGCCGGGGTATAGAGCACATAGTTGATCTCCCGGTGCATCACCTCCTGGGCCTGGCGCAAGGTAGCGTGCAGGTCCTTGCTGTCGATCTCTCCCACCACCAGCAGGTCAAGGTCGCTGATCGCCGTTTCCTGGCCGGCGGCATAGGAGCCATAGATAAAGGCCACAACGATGCGGTCATTGCTGGCCAGATGTTCCCGCAGGAAGGAACCCAGCCCGGCGGTCTTGAGCACCAACCCTTTTAGCTCCGGGAAAAGGTAGAAGCCCCGGTCCACGCTGTAGTAGACCCGGTTGCCCTCGCTGGCTCGCCGCAACAAGCCCAGAGCCTCCAGCCGCGCCAGTTCCCGCTGCACGGCTCGCACCTGTAGCCCGGTGAGGGCCTGAATCTCCCGCTGGTAGAAGCGGTTGTCCGGGTTGGTCAGCAGTAGGACCAGCACCTTGACCCGTGCCGACGAGGAGAAGAGCAGTTCCAGCACGGTGCACCTCCCATTGACTACAATCTGTAGCCAATTATATACAAATTGTAGTCAGGCGTCAAGGGAGGCTATAGAGAGGAGATTGTTTCCTCGATTTTTGCCGGTAACCTCCCCCGCGGCTCCAGTCGCCCGGCTAGAACGTCCAAGGCAACCCACACGCTGGCCGGGTCGGCACCGTAGGCGCAGCCCAGGGCAGAGGCAGCCTGGAAAGCAGGCAGGACGTAGGGGCTGCCAAGGCTGAGGACGCCCACGGGCATGTGGGCGGCCAGGGCCTCGGCCAGGGCGAGGAAGCCACCGGCGACCTGGCTGCCACCGGGGTCATAGGCCCGGGCCTGGGCGTAGGTGAGGAGAATGGCTGCCTCCGCATCGGCGCGGTCAGCCATAACGGCCTCGATCTCCCCCGGCGTGGGGTTGTCGCTAAGGAGCACCAGGCGGGCGCCGGGCAGGGCGCCCTGGTGTAGCCAGGCGGCGATCTCGTCCCGCACGCTCTCACCCGTGTAGCGCCGGTACTCGGGCACCAGGAGGAGGCGATGGCAGCCCGCACCGCAGGCCAGATCACCTCGCAGGGCGGTGAGCGCGGCCCGGGCAACTTGGCGAGCGGCTTCCCGGTGATCGGCAGTGCCCACGCGCTCGTCTACCTGATCCACGTCCACCAGGCGTGACTGGAAGAGCCCCAGCCATTTCTTGAGGGCCAGGATGCGCCCGGCGGCCTCGGCCACCCGTTCGCGCGAGAGCCGCCCGGACACCGCCGCCTCCCACAGGGCCCGATAGGACTCCTGCGGGTCCACGGCGATGATCAGGTCGGCCCCGGCCGCCACGGCCATCACCGCCGCCTCACCCACGCCGTAGTTGTCGGCGATGGCCTTCATCCCCATGGCATCGGTGACGATGACCCCCCGGAAGCCCATCTCCTGGCGCAAGAGCTCGGTGAGGATGGGGTACGAGAGCGTGGCCGGCAGGAGCGAGGTGTCCAGGGCGGGAAAGACGATGTGGGCGGTCATCACCGCCCGCACCCCAGCCTGTAACGCCGCCCGGAAGGGCACGAACTCCACCGCCTCCAGCCGCTCCCGGCCGTGGGGCACGATTGGCAGTTGCAGGTGGGAGTCCATGGCCGTGTCGCCATGGCCAGGGAAGTGCTTGGCGGTGGCCACGGCGCCCGCCTCCTGGCAGCCTTCGATGAAGGCCGCTCCCAGGGCAGCCACCCGGTCCGGGCGTCCCCCGAAGGCGCGCACGTTGATGATGGGGTTGGCCGGGTTGACGTTAACGTCCACCACCGGGGCGTAGAGCTGGTGCACGCCCATGGCCAGGGCCTCCCGGGCGGTGATGGCCCCCATCTGGCGGGCCAGGGCGGGATCGTCCGCGGCGCCGATGGCCATGAGGGGCGGGAAAGCGGTGGCCCCAGGGACGATGCGCCCGGCCCCCGCCTCGAAGTCGGCGTTGAACAGCAGGGGGAGGGGGGCCAGGTGTTGCAGGTGGTTGGTGAGCTCGGCCAGGTCCCGGGGGGTGTGCACCTGGCCCCAGCCGACGGGGACGCCGAACTGAACCGACCCCAGTTGCCCCTGCCTAATCATCCCCTCCAGTTGTCTCCGGGGGATCGCCTCCTGTGGTGGGAAGCCCGATTCTCCCACGTGAGCGCTTAACAGTTGTCCGACCTGTTGTTCCAAAGATAGACTATTGACTGTTGGTTCAGGAGTTGCACTCCTGAACACGGTAACCTCTGTCATCTCTTCACCCTCCATCCTTGAAACTTTAGAAACCTGGTTTCTTGGGTGGGTGCGGAATACGAGTCATGTCCCCACCCCCTGGTAGCTGTTCAGGCCCCAGCGCCATAGGCTGTAGGCGATGGCGAGAAACGCGGTTGTCACCAGGGGCAGCAGGTAGGCGAAGGCACGCCAGCCCTCCTGTCCCAGGATGTGGGCCGCGGGAAAGAAGCTGGTGAAGGCGAAGGGCAAGGCCCAGGTGATGATGGCCTGAAGGAGGCGTGGGTAAATGGTGATGGGGAATTTGGCAAATTCGCTGAAGCTGTAAGGCAACATCATGGTCATCCCGCGGCCCTCCGTTGTCCAGAAGACCTGGCAGGCGGTGCAGAGGTTGATGCTCAGGTAGATCAGTGCCCCGCAGAGCATCGCCAGGCCCAGATAGGCCAGCCGGGCGGCATCCCAGCTCAGGCCTAACTGCCTGGAGGCCTCGGCCATGACCAGCCCCCCGACGACCAGGTGCCCCAAACCGTGGGTCTCGATATTGTTGGCCAGCAGGTGATATAGCGGATCAAGGGGCCGCACCAGGAGCCGATCCAGCTCGCCCAGGCGCACCATGTGGGTCAGGTACCACACGCCGTCGAAGAAGAACTCGGTGAGGCCCTTGGGCAGGGCGGCCAGGCCGTAGATGAAGGCCACCTGGTAGAAGCTCCAGCCGTTCAGGTCGGGGATGCGGGTGAAGACCACCCAGATAAAGGCCACCCCACTGGCCTGCATCATCAGGCTGCCGAAGACCCCCAGCCAGAAGTCCAGCTTGTATTCCACTTTGCCTTGTAGGTTCTGGGTCACGAACCAGGGATACAGCCGAAGGTAGCGCAGCATCTCAGCCCCCTTGCACGGTGACGCGCTTAATGGCCTGCGCGAAGAGGAGGCGGGCGGCGAACCAGAGGGCAACTGCCCAGAAGAGTTGCGCCAGGAGAGCCTGGAGACGGCCGGCCTCCGGGAGGAGCCCCAGGTAGATAGTCAGGGGCGTATGAACGATGGCCTGGAAAGGAAGTGCCAGGGCGATCCCCCGTAGCCATTCCGGGAAGAAGACCAGAGGTACCAGGGCCCCGGAGAGCATGTCTACCAACCAGCGCTTGGTTTGCGTCAGCCCCCACCAGTTGGTCGTCCAGAAGAAGGCCAGGCCGGTGACGTAGGACAGTGAAAAGGCGACCAGGACGCCCAGGGCGACGCTGAGCAGGAAGAGCATGAGATTGACCAGGGTTGCGGGGACGGCGATGCCCAACAGCCAGATGGCCAGGGCGAAGGTCAGCAGGGCAATCAGCAGCCCCTGCAGAAGCATGTACCCGCTGGCCTCGCAGAGCTTGTAGAGCTGGTAATCCAGAGGCTTGAGCAGTTCCGTGGCGATGCTGCCGTCCCGGATGGCCCGCCCAATGCTGGTTTCCACGCCCCAGCCGACCAGTTGATTGACGGCAAAGGCCACACAGAGGTAGGTGATCATCTGGTGCCGGGAGAGGCCGCCAGGGCGCGTGGCCCCGGCGTAGACCGCCGTCCAGAAGTAGTAGAGGGCCGCAACCTGGAGGAGCGGAACGCCCAGGCCCAGGACAAAGCTAGCCCGGTAAGCCAGAGCTCGCTGGAAGGATTGTTGGATGATGAAAAGGTATTTACGCATTTCAGGCCACCCGGCGGTTGTAGATCTCCTTGATCACCGATTCGATGCTGGGCTCCTCGATGGTCAGGTCCAACACGGCGTAGCGTTCCATCACCAGAGCGGTGACCGCGGCCGCCGAGACCCCTTCCGCCGGGAAGCGTATCCAGAGACGGTGCTCCTCCTGCCGGACGATCTCCGCTCCATCGGGGCCGAAGGGCTGGCTCAGGGCCTCCTGGGGCACCAGGGGCTCTTTGACGTCGCAGACCAGGACGCGGTACTTGCCGTAGCGCGCCTTGATCTCCGCCAGGCCGCCGTCATAGATGATGCGGCCATGGTCAATGATCATGATCCGGCGGCATAGTTCCTCGATGTCTCTCAGGTCGTGGGTGGTGAGGAGCACCGTGGTGCCTCGCTCCCGGTTGATCGTCTTGATGAACTCCCGGATGTGTTCCTTCGCCACCACATCCAGGCCGATGGTGGGTTCGTCCAGATAAACGATGCGAGGACTATGGAGCAGGGCGGCGGCCAGGTCACAGCGCATGCGCTGCCCCAGGGATAACTGGCGCACCGGGATGGGGAGTAACTCATCCAGCCCTAGGGTGTCGGCGAAGGAGGCTAGGTTCTCCCGATAGATGCTCTCTGGCACCTCGTAGATCTCCTTGAGCAGGCGGAAGGACTCGATCACCGGGATGTCCCACCAGAGCTGAGTCCGCTGCCCGAAGACCACGCCTATCTTCCGGGCGTTGGCGATGCGATTCTGATAGGGAATCAGGCCGTCCACCCGCACCTGGCCGCCGGTGGGCACCAGGATGCCGCTGAGCATCTTAACGGTGGTGGACTTGCCGGCGCCGTTAGGCCCCACGTAGCCCACCATCTCGCCAGCCTGGATCTCAAAGTCCACGTGATCCACCGCTGTTACCGAGGTGTAATCCCGGGAGAAGAGGGCGCGCACCGCCCCCAGGAGCCCCTCCCGACGCCTGGCGGTGCGGAAGACCTTGGTCAATTCCCTGGCCTGGATCAACGCGCTCAAAAGGCTATCTCCATAAGGGCGAGGCTATTTTACTGGTAGAAATCGCCTCTACCTCAGCGGCAAGTACACCGGCCGTTTCTCCCTGGCCGAGCGGTAGGCCCCCAGGGCCAGCTCCAGGGCCCGCAGGCCGTCCTCGCCGGTGATCGGGGGCGGCCCTCCACGGCTCACGTGGTGGGCAAAGTCCTGGATCATCAGGTAGTCCATGTCGCTGCCCCAGTGCACCCAATAGGTACATGGCTCCTCGGTGTAGAGGTTGATTTTCTGATTAAAAGCGTCTACGTTGACCACACCCGCATCGCCCACGATGCTCAGGGTCACGTCGCCCCAGGTGGGGAAGTGGGGCAGCCGAGACCAGCTACAATCCAGGGTGCAGATCGTCCCGTCGGTGAGCTTGAAGCTCAAGAGGCCCACATCTTCTACGCTCACATCGTGGAGTAGTGTATCCACTTCCGCGTAGACCTCGGCGAACTCCGCGCCAGTGATCCAGCGGATCAGGTCAGCCACGTGGACGGTGTGGTCGATCACGGCCCCGCCGCCGGAGAGGGACTCATCCAGGAACCAACCAGGGGGCATGGTGCCGTGGTTGGTACCACTGATGGCCAGGAGCTTGCCCGCCCGGCCCTGGTTAACCTGCTCCTTAACCCGGACCACCGCGGGGATATAGCGGCAGGGGAAGGCGGTGCCCAAGGCCACGCCAGCCTCCTGGCAGGCGGCGATCATGGCCTGGCCGTCGATTAAGGTAGTGGCTAACGGCTTTTCGCAGAGGACATGCTTGCCGGCCCTGGCTGCGGCGATGGTCACCTCGGCGTGCTGAGCGTTGGGGGTGGTGACGATGACCGCGTCCACGTCGGGGCAGGCCAGGAGATCATGGTAGTCCTGGAGCCAGGGCACACCCAGCCGGACCGCCGTGGCCGGCCCTCGGTTAGCGTCGTCGTCGGCGATGGCCACCAGGCGGGCCTCGGGCATGCCTTGCAGGCAGCGGGCGTAGCTCGTGGCGTGCAGGTGGGCGAAGCTGACAATTCCGAAGCGCATCATCGGGCACCTCCCAGTGTCACCGGTTGACCGGATTCGATGGACTCCAGGGCCGCCAGGGAGATCTCCAGGGCTGCCAGGGCATCCTCCGGGCTCACCAGGGGCTCCCGGTCCTGCTCAATACACTCAAGGAAGTGGCTGATCTCGGCCTGGAAGGGTGTCACTGCCACCGGGCTCTCCGGGATGGTGTTGGAGGAGCCGTCGCTGCCGAGCCAGTAGCCCTGTATGGGCATGCTGGTCTGGTTGTCGAAGGCCATGAGGCCTTTGGTGCCGGCGATCTCGACTTTGGTCATGAATGGTCCACCGGGGGGCAGGGCCCAGGTGACCTCCACGTGAGCGATCATGCCGCTCTGGAAGCGAAGCAGGATGAGGCCATGGTCTCGCGGCTGGCCCTGAGCTAACGTCTCGTACACCAGGCCCCGGGCGAAGACCCGCACCACCTCGCCGAAACACCAGCGCAGCCAGTCAAACTCATGGCAGGCGGTGTCCAGCACGACGCCGCCGGACTGGGCGAAGTCGCCCAGCCAGTTGTCGGCGCTCCAAGCGGGGAAGATGCCGCCACGCAGGGTACGAGCTACCTTGGACTGGCCGATTACGCCCTGTCGCAACAGGTCGTGCGCCCTGGCGTACTCCGGGAAGAAGCGCACCACCTGGCCCACCATGAACTTGCTGCCGAACCTGTCCCTGGCCTCCTTCGCAGCGTCAATCATCCGCTGGGCGTCCTCCAGGGTGCGAGCTATAGGCTTTTCGCACAGCACGTGCTTGCCCGCAGCCAGGGCGGCGACCGTGTGTTCCGCGTGCCGGGGCGTGGGCAGGCAGATGTCGATCATGTCCACCTGGGTCCCAGCCAGCAACTCCGCCATGGTGGAAAAGGCCTGGGCCTCAAAGCATTCGGCCATGGCCTGAGCCCGGTCGGCCCGCCCATCGGCCACGGCCACCACCTGAGCATTGGGGAGCCTGGCGTAGGCATTAGCGTGGGCATTGCCCACCATGCCTGCGCCGATCAAGCCAACTCGGATCATGGAATCACCTCCTCCTTAGGTATCTGCCTCTGCCCCGATAATCGCCTCCAAACTGTGGGAGGTTTGATAAATGAGTAGCTCTGGATGGTACCGATACGGCGCCAGCTCCGCCGTGAGCCAGCCGTCGTAGCCCACGGCGCGCAGTGCGGCCATCACCGCCGGCCAGTCCACGTCGCCAGCCAAAAGCGGCACGAAACCCGCGATATTGCCCACCCGCGTAGAGAAATCTTTAACGTGCACCTTGACGATGCGCCCGCTCAGGATGCGTATCCATTGCTCCGGGTAGCCGGTAGCCAGAACGTTCCCCACATCGAAATAGGCCTTCACCCAGGGGCTACGGGTCTCGTCTATGAATCGTTTGAACTCCAGAGGGCTCAAGAGAAACCTGTTCCAGACGTTCTCCACGCCGATGACGATCTGGTGGCTTCCCGCCGTCTCGGACAAGCTCACCAGCGCCTCCTGGGACCGTTTATAGGCGGTCTCGTAGTCCACCTCTGGCGTCACCAGCCCTGGCACCACCAGCACCGTATCGGCGCCGAGAGCCCGGGCGGTCTCGATCATGCGCCGGACGATCCCCCATCCCTTGGTGCGGGTGATCTCATCGCTGGCGGTGAGGGGGTATTTCCAGTGCAGTGCTGTGCTAACGGAAGGCAGGGCCAGGCCTAGATCGTGGGCCTCTTGGGCCAGGCCCCGCCATTTCTCAGCGCGGGTCTCCAGATTCAGCTCGCCCTCCTCGGCGACGTTGAACTCCAGGCCCTGGAAGCCAGCTTTAGCCGCCCACTCCAGGCAGCGGCGAACAGGCCAATCGGCGGGAAAGCACCAACGATTGATGGCTTTCTTCATTGACTGTTGGTTCAGGAGTTGGACTCCTGAACATGGAGAATTTCACGTACAGGGGCTGGCGCGTCAGCGCGCCA
>JBFMCB010000033.1:19174-21820 GCA_040754915.1 Chloroflexota bacterium
AGCCCCTTTTGTCTACGGTCTATTCGCTACCTGTCTACTTCGGCTTCAACGTCCCGTTCAGGATCATCAGCACAGTAAAGGAGTCAGCGTAGGGGCTGTTGCGGTAGATGGGATCTGCGTCCGGCGGCCAGCCGGTCAGCCGGGTCTCCAGGGCCGGGTTGTTGCCGTAACGCTCCCAGAGAGGCACCACCGGCAGGAGCTCGTTGAAGGCCATGGCCACCGTGGCGATCATCTTCTTCTGGGCTGCCTCATCCAGCCCATCGGCGGAGCCCACCACCAGCTTCTCGATATCCACCTCGGTGCCGTCGGCCAGCTTCTGCTTCATGGGGAAGTTCATCCCCTTCCCCTCCACAGCCTGGACGTAGTTGTGGACGAAGAAGTCCTGCACGTACGAGAAGTGGGGATGCGGGTGAGCCGCGCCCCAGGAGCGAATGGCCATCTGGAACTTGCCCTGGTTCACCTCCGGGCCGTGCTGCTGGAACTGCACGCCGCGCATGGTGGTCTTGATGCCGAACTTAGTGAGCTGCCCGGCGGCGTTCTCCGCGGCGGCAGACCAGTCGGCGTACTCGGCCGGCACGGTCAGCTCGAACTCCAGCTTCTTGCCCTTGTCATCCACCCAGATACCATCGGCCCCCTTCTTGAAGCCGATGCCAGTGAGCAGGGTCTCTGCCTTTTTGACATCGTAATCGTAGGGGTTAAGCTTCTTGATATCGTCGGCCGAGAGCCAGAGGGACACGAAGTTGTCGCTGAAGCCGGCCATGTTCTTCTGGGGCTTGGCCGAGGCCCCCAGGGAGACCGTGGCGTTGTCGTCCCGCTTGATGGCGTAGGCCACGGCCTGGCGCACCTCTTTCTTGTTCAGCGGGTAGACATCGTTGTTAAAGAAGATGGCCGGCCCCGTGAAGATGGGCGGGCGCAGGATGCGGATCCCCTTGTCCACGAAGGCCTTCTCCGTGGCGGGCGGGAAGCCGTGGGTGGCGTAGTCCACATCACCGGCCAGGACCAGGGGGCTCACCGTGGGGGTCTCACCATTGTAGAGGACGACCTTATCGAACTTGACCTCCTTGGCGTTCCAGGCGGTGGGGACCTTGACCATGGTGAGCTGGGCCTCGGTGATGGCCTTGACATCGATCTCGTACGGCCCGCTGACGATGGCCTTAGGCGGCCGGAAGTCGGTCAGCTCCTTCAGGGCGGCCTTCCACTCGTCGGTGTCCGCGCCCTTGCCGGCCTTCACCAGATCCTCCACCTTCTTGGCAATGGCGCCGTAGGTGGCGGCGTCGCGGATGCGCTCGCGCAGCACGTAGCGCGGCACCACGGTGGAGGGTTTGGACATGTGGAACTCTACGGTGTAGTCGTCCTTGGCGGTGATGGTGTCCACGTACTTGAACATGGCCCACTTCATCAGCCGGCCCACGTTGAAGGTCGCCACCACGTCCTTGGCGGTGAAGGTGTTGCCGTCGGACCACTTGACCCCCTGGCGCAGGGTGACAATGAACTTGTCAGGCGGCACCAGTTCCCACTTGGTGGCTAACTGGGGGAACCAGGTGCCGTCGGCCCATTTGTAGATGGCCAGGGGCGAACACAGCAGGTCAAAGTAGATGCCGATGCCGTTGGGGATGCCGTTGGTGACGTAGCTGTTGAAGTGGCCCTCGGGAGGGACCTTGTAGGGGTAGGCGCCGTGGAACTCCGTAAGCTTGGCCGGCGGTTTGGTCGGCTCCGGCGGCTTGGCGGGTTCCGGAGGCTTGGTAGGCGCAGGGGTCGGTGTTGGGCCGCAGGCTGAGGCCAGCGTTGCCAGCAACACCAGGATAGTCATAAGCGCGAATACTTTCGACTTCATGGGTGCTTCCTCCTTTGAAGCTTACAAATGAAGCTTGCAAAACCCTGCCCACGACCTTCTCTAAAACTGGCTTCTTTTAGCCTCACCCCCTTTCACCCCGTTTTCCCGGTCCCACGCGGCGTTTAACGTTCAACGTTCGAACGTTCAACGTAGAGACGGCCAGCAGCATCCACTATAGCACAAACCGTTAGCTTCTGCAAATTGAATACACCGTTAGAGGAGAGACGAGGACCACAGAGCCAAGACCCAGGCGGTGCTGCGTTTTGACGAAAAGGGGAACCTTGGGGATTTGCTACCTAAGACGCGGGCATGGTCGATGGACAAATGAGATGTAACAAACCACCACGGTCTGACCCGCGCCGCCTGCGTATGCCGGCAACTGGAGCAACTCGGCATTAGGGGCTAACTTGGACGAGGTCACCTCCGGCTGGCGAGTCGTACCTCTCCTTCTGTTGCAGGGAATACACCCTGAGGCCGCGGCTGTCACTGGCTGAGGTTTGAGCCTGCAGCGACTTGGCCAACGGCATAGAGCCTCTCACATAACCCAGGTAGGACAAGTTGGCAACTTGTCCTACATCCTGTGCGAAAAACGCGCTGGCGGCAGGGAGGGGAGAGAATTGTCTGTTAACGCTCTCAGGACGGCAAGTAGGCCAGAAGCACAAAATGCTATTAATGACACGTTAATTGGCTTTGGTGCATGAAACTATGCAAAAGTGGCGTGGATCGGGTAATCTTGTGGTATGTCAAAGACAACAAGGTCTACTCGTCCACGCCGGAAATCAGTATATCATGTTCGGAACTGGTCGGAATAC
>JBFMCB010000034.1:0-10125 GCA_040754915.1 Chloroflexota bacterium
CGCGTCGTTAAGCAGACGGACATCTATTTCATGAGTTGCCAGGTTGCTCGGAATACGCCCCATGATCTCCAAATACCGTTCGACTCTCTGGAATGGATCCAGCCGCGCGTCCAATAACACGGCGACATCCACGTCACTGCGCGGTCGGGCACACCCCCGCGTCACCGACCCGAACAGATAGACAGCGACCACATCCGGCTGCTGCGCGAAAAAATTCGCCATACCTTCGATGTCGACGCGGGGTATGCGTGTTCGAGTTACCGTTTCCGATTTCTTGTGCGTCTGCATTGACTTTCTCATTCATTATACAACAATCCAGATAAGCCGTCACCTTAACATGAGCGCTCGCTTACCCCGATCTACCTGCGCCAATCTACCACCACCATTTCTTTACTCTGGGCATCGCCAGGATCTCTCGCACCTCCGGCCTTTCCGACGGGTCTTTAGAGAGAATTCTTTGGGAGAAAGCGGCTTTCAGCACGATGGCCGTGTCTGCCCCACTCCCTGTGCCTCCCACGGCGATGACGTCCTCTCCTGCCTTTACCTTGCCCGCATTGGCAGCCATCAGGCCGACCTCAATGGCCACCTTTAATCCATTGCCACCAACCATGCGGAAGGCATCGAAGACCACCACCAATAAATCTAAGGCACCATAGACATTCTCCGAGGCCTGCCAGGAATATGCTACCGACGCGTAAGGCATGTAGTCAATGACCTCGACACCCAAGGACTCAAGCTTAGCCCTGTTCGCAGATGAAATCCCGGGTGACTCTGGAAATCCTCCCACTGCCCAGGGCGGATCGGAGACACATATGACTCTGGCCATGCCTTTAATGCCTTGGGCCAACTTGATCGCCGTCTCGCCGGTTGATGAGGCCACAACTACGGCCTTGATGTCGCCTTCCCGAAGTCTTTCGATCACCGCCTCGATGACCTCATCGGTGTTCTCTGCGCCGTAGTTAGCAAAGTAGCGTACGGTTCGTTTCATTTAATCCCCCTTCCGCTTCGCAATGTTTCACTTAACAGGACGCCGGGGGTTTGGGAAAGGGTCACGCAACACACCCTTAGCGAATTGATCTTAAGCAACGTCATTCAAAGCGGAACCGCCATACACCGATCCCGAAGAAAGCCCCGGCAAAAGCGGCTAAGGCTCCTACCTTGGGCAACACCTCCAGTAACCCATACCCCCGCACCAGCAGATCCTGATAGGCATCCAGCGCCCAGGCGTGGGGCGTCACCAGACCGATTGTCCGCATCCAGTCGGGCATTACAAAGCGGGGGACGAAGCAACCCCCCAGGGCGGAGAGGGAGAGCAGCAGTAGGACGGTGAGGCCGCCCACCTGAGCCTCCGTGCGTGCCAGGGCGGCCACCAGCACCCCCATCCCGGTGGCCGTGGCCGCCGCCGCCAGGCTCACTGCCGCCAGCCCGGCCGGCGAATGGCCCAGGCTCATCCTAAACAACAGGCTGGACGCCCCTAGCATGATCGCGAGTTGGAGCAGGTTGACCAGGTAGTACGGAATCAGTTTGCCCGCCAACATGACCGCCCGCCTCATGGGGGCCACCAGCAGCCGCCGGAAGGTGCCCTCCCGCTTCTCCTGCAGGACCGAGCCAGCCAGAAGGCTCACGATCCAGAAGATGCCATAGATGGTGTAACCGGGGACGTTTTGCTGGAAGGTGTCCGGGTGTTTCTCCACCCGCATCCCGGCCGGCACCGCCCGCTCCACCGTAACCAGTGGCTCTTGGCCTCCCAACAGCCCGCCGGACATGGCTTCCTGGGCCTGGCCTTTGAACACCTCCCGCTGTGTTGCCGGGGCCTGGGGGGCCAGCCATTCGAAGAGGTAGTCTATCCCTTTCGGCATCATCGCCGTATAGGTGATCCGCTCCAGAAGGCCCTGGAGGGTCCCCAGGATGGGCTCCACGAACTGGCTGGAGGTGGTCGGGTCCACGATGAACAGCACCTTCGTCGTCCGACGCTCACGGGCCGCTGGGTCCTGCTCCAGCACCGCAGAGAAGTCGGGCGGGAAGACCAGGGCCAGGTTACGCTTGCCGGCGACGATCAGCCTCTCTGCCATCTGCTGGGTCAGAGGCTGGCCTTCCCAGGTTGTCTCTACCGCGAAGGCCTTCATCTCGTCCAGTTGCCGTAGGATGGCTGCCGCCTGGGTTCCCCGATCCTGGTTCACCGTCAGGATTTGAATGGGGCTTCCCTCACCGGCACCGAAAAGGCCACTGAGGGCGAAACTCATCACCACGATAAACATGAAAGGCTGCAGGAAAATCACCGTCACGCCACCGGGATCTTTGAAGAACACCTTGAGGTCTTTCCAGGTCAGGGCCAGGATCTGATTCAGCATGGCTCGCCTCCTAATCGCGCAAACGCTTGCCCGTCAGGTGCAGGAAGACGCTTTCCAAGTTCGGCTCCAGCACCTCCAGGGAGAGAATGGGAACGTTCTGAATGTTGCACAGTTCGATCAGTTCCAGCAGGGCCGCGCGGGCATCGCTCGTCTCGATCTTGAGACGGGCATCCTGGGTGGAAACGGCCCGCACGTGGGGCAGATCGCGGATTGAGGATAGCAGTGCTTCGGCGACGTCCACGGCCACCCCGACGTAGATCACCCCGCCGCCCAGCAGGCTGATCAGCCCCTTGGGGGTGTCCAGGGCCAGAATGCGTCCTTCATCTGTAATCGCCACCCGGTCACAGAGACGCTCGGCCTCCTCCATGTAGTGGGTGGTGTAGAGGATGGTCATCCCCGCCTCGTTCAATCGCTCCACGTGCTCGAAGATGAAGTTGCGAGACTGGGGATCCACACCGACGGTCGGCTCGTCCAGGAAGAGGATGCGGGGCTGGTGGATCAGGCCGGCGGCGATGTTGAGCCGGCGCTTCATCCCACCGGAAAAGGTCTGCACGGCATCACCGGCCCGGTCGCTCAATCCCACCAGAGCCAGCACCGCGGCAATGCGCTCTTTGAGGGCCGACCCTTTCAGGCCATAAACGCGCCCGAAGAAAGCCAGGTTGTCCCAGGCGCTGAGGGTGGGGTAAAGGGCCAGTTCCTGGGGGACAAGACCGATGATGGTCTTGACCCGATTGGCCTCTTTGACCAGGTCATGGCCGCCAATGGTCACCTTTCCCTCGTCGGGGGCCAGCAAGGTGGCCAGGATAGAGAGGATCGTGGTCTTCCCCGCCCCGTTAGGCCCCAGCAGGCCAAAGATTTCCCCCTCCAGGACGGACAAGCTCACGCCGTTGACCGCCACCCGGTCGCCGTACTTTTTGACCAGCCCGTTGATCTCGATCAAAGAAGGCATGATCTTCCTCCTTTCCCCGCCGTTTGGGCCAACGTGTGCTGATGAACGAAGCCGATGTTAGCCAGTTGGGGTGAAGCGAAGTGGAAACTGTTTAACGTATCAGCTCTTCCAACCATGGCACCGGTTCGTGCCGGCGTTGCCAGAACAGGTCCTCAAACAAATAGTGCGCCGCCAGCATTTTCCAGCGGCCCCAGCGCCGTTCAACCTCGGCCAGGATTCGCTCGGCCGGCACAAGCTCTTCGTCAAACAAAAGCCGCGAGTAGATCCTCTGTTCCCAAGGGGAAATGTGCTCAAAGGCATCATAGCGATGGAAGACCTCAAACATAAGGTACCAAACCGTCGCGGGTCCAACGCCGTAGAGCTTGAGCAATTCTCGCTTCAGTTCCTGGTTGGATAGACGGCGCAGAGCCTTTTCATCTATCTCGCTGCGAGCAAACTGGTTTGAGATCCTCTTGAGCGATTTAGCCCGATAGCCTACCCTAAGGGCGCGCAGGCCTTCTTCTGGCGCAGCGTCCAGCACTTCCGGCGACCAGAAGCAGTAGAGCGCCTGGCCATCGAAACGCAAACAGGTGCCATAAGCCCGAAACAGGTTGTCCAACATTTGCACCGAGCGACGGACCGTGGCGTTCTGAAGCATTACGTAGACGATTAGGCTCTCGTAGAGGGAGCCACTTAAGACGCGCATCCCGCGCCAGCGACTCAGTACCGGCCGCATCAGTTCATCACGGTCGAGGATGGCATTGAGGGGAGCCAGGTCAACGTATAGATCGAGCTTTTGGGCCACCTCCTGGCCGATGGCAGTTGTGTCGTCGGGCGTCAGGGGGCGGTCGCTGAAGATCATCAAACGTACCAGCGGCGCATCAACCGTGCCGGCGTTCTGGAGCTTGAGGCCGAACGCCTCGTCTCCCATACGTTGTGTCGCCCAAAGCGTGCCAGGTTCCCAGACGCTATCCCCGCTCGGAAAGTGGCTGGGCTTGTGCACTGTGCCGTTGAAGTGAAACGGTGCCGTTGGCCGTAACTCGACCTGGTGGGAGGCGCTAAGGGCCACCTGACGTATTATGTCCAGCGCTGGCCTCCGCTCCGATCAGAAGAGCGTTCGTTGAACATTGAACTTCAGACAATTGGCCGTTTAAATCTGGCACACAAGAGAAGGCCGCTGGGATGACAACACCGAGGGGCCTCCGGCCCCTCGGGAACCCAAAGACGGCCTCCTCTGGAGACTGGAACCCAGATGCAGCTAGGCCATGCCCTTTTTCCTCTTTTCTTCCTCCACCAGCACCCGGCGCAAGACCTTGCCCACCATGGTCTTGGGCAGGGTCTCGCGGAACTCCACCAGGGTGGGCACCTTGAACTTGGCCATCTTGCCCTTGCAGAACTCGATGATCTCCTCGGGCGTGGCCGTCTCGCCGCCTTTCAGGACGACGTAGGCCTTGACCGTCTCGCCCCGGTACTCATCGGGGACGCCGGCCACCACCGCCTCCTTGACCTTGGGATGCTCGTAGAGAACCTCTTCTACATCGCGAGGGTAGACGTTGAAGCCGCCAGCGATGATCATGTCCTTCTTGCGATCCACGATGTAGAAGTAGCCGTCCTCGTCCATCTTGGCGATGTCCCCGGTGTAGAGCCAGCCGTTGCGCAAGGCGTTCCTGGTTTCCTCGGGCTTGTTCCAGTATTCCAGCATCACCTGTGGCCCCCGGATGATCAGCTCGCCCACCTCCCCCGGAGCCAGCTCCCTCTCACCGGTCTCCACGTCCACGATCTTGGCCTCGGTATCCGGCCACGGCACTCCAATGCTGCCCACCTTGCGATGTCCGAAAATTGGATTGGCGTGGGTGACCGGCGATGCCTCCGAAAGCCCATAGCCCTCCACCAATCTGCCTCCGGTGAGCTCCTCGAACCTGTTTTGCACCTCCACCGGAAGGCCCGCAGCACCGCTGAGGCAGGCCCGGATGGAGCGCAAGTTATATTTGGCGATGTCCGGGGCGTGGTTGATGGCCACGTACATGGTGGGGACGCCAGGAAACAGGGTAGGACGGGCCTTGTTGATGAGCTTGAGCACATCGTGAAGCTCGAAGCGAGGCAACATGGCCACAGTCGCCGCGGTGCATGCGCTCAGGTTCATGCAGGTGGTCATCCCATAGCTGTGGAAGAAAGGCAGTACGGAAAGGATGGTCTCTTTGCCCTCCTGCACATCTGGCACCCAGTGCTTGCACTGGATCGCGTTGACCAGGAGGTTGCGATGGGTGAGCACGGCGCCCTTGGGCACGCCAGTGGTGCCACCGGTGTAGAGGTAACAAGCCACATCGCTGGGCAAGACGTCCACCTTCGGCACCTGGTCCGCGCCGTAGCGGGCCACCAGGTCCTGGAAGAGGTACGTGCCGGGCCCGGCATCGATTTCGACGCGGTGGCCCTCCTTCTTTTCCTTGAAGACGGTGAACAGCACCCGGATCAAGGGCGAGAAGTACTCTTTGATGTTGGTTACGATGACGTTCTTGAGCCTGGTCTTGGCCCGGACGTTCTTGATCAGCGGGTAGAATTTGGTCAGGGTTATGATGGTCTCCGCCCCGGAGTCATTGAGTTGAAACTCCACCTCCCGTTCGGAATACAGGGGGTTGGTGGGGACGACGATGCCTCCCGCTTTCAGGATACCATAGTAGGCGACGATGTACTGAGGACAGTTGGGCAAGAGGATCGCCGCCCGGTCGCCCTTCTTGACGCCCAGGCCAGCCAGGGCGGCAGCGAAACGGTCGGTGAGGGAGGCCAGCTCCGCCCAGCTAAGCTTCCCGCCGAAGAAAAGGGTAGCGGTGTTCTCGGGGTACTTCCTGGCCGTTTCCTCCATGAGCGTGAAGAGCGGCATCTGGGGATAGTCAATGGTAGGGGGCACACTGGCCTCGTAGTGCTTCAACCAGGGCTTCTCCACTTTTTGCCTCCTTGTTTTCAACTGTCCCGACACCTTCAGAAGGTCCAAATGTATCGGGACAACTGCCAGAGGGGGTCTGGCCACCCTGCCGTTGCCCGTAAACAGTATCGGCAATTTCCTGGTCTTCCAGGCCTGCTGGACCGCATGTCCATGGAGAAGGCACCGCCGGCGCCCCTCGGCCCGGCCCATGGCGATAGAAAGCTTGGCATCACCCCTTTCTGTCTCAAAACTCGGGCTGCGCTGGTGTAACTCTTGCGACTTGCAGCAAATGGCTGATGGCCGATAGCATCTGCCATCCGCTATCAGGCATCAGTCACCAGGCCAATGCCCAGAACTGCTTCGCTCCCACCTTTCCCGGGCAAGGAGGGCCGCTCCCAGGGCTCCGGTGATCTGGGGATGAGGTGGGATGACTATGGCCTGGCCGCATTTGGCCTCCAGGGCCTTGGCCACGCCCCGGTTCATGGCCACTCCGCCGGTGAGGACCACCTGGGGCTCCAGGCCGACCCTGCTGGCCATCCCCAATACCCGGCTGGCGATGGCCTCGTGAAGCCCGGCGGCGATGTCGGCCCTATCTGCACCCCGGGCCAGGTGGGAGATGGTCTCCGACTCGGCGAAGACGGTGCAGGTGCTGGAGATATTGACCTTGTTCGTGCCCCTGAGTGACAGGTCGCCCAGATCTTGGATGTCCACCTCCAGGGCCTGGGCCATGACCTCCAGAAACCGGCCAGTTCCGGCGGCGCACTTGTCGTTCATGGCGAAGTCCACGACCCTCCCGCTGGCTGCCAGGCGGATGGCCTTGCTGTCCTGGCCCCCGATGTCGATTATGGTACGAGCGCCGGGGAAAAGGTGATAGACACCTCTGGCCTGACAGGAGATCTCCGAGATCTCCTCGGATGCCATAACGGGGGTTAGAGGGGCACAGGTCCCCCCAGTGCCAACGAACGTCACACGGCCGTAGCCGGTGGCCACCGTATACGCTATCTCGGTGGACGGGATGCCCTGGTCGGCCAAGATCGTGCTCACGAGGGCTCCTGCCGCCTCCTGGCCGCGATACCCAGCCCGGTTCACGCCGCTGGCCAGGATCTTGCCGTCGCCTCCCAGGAGCACAACCTTGACCGTGAGCGAGCCGATGTCAACGCCCAGGAAATACATGTTTGCTCGGTTGAGGGTACTCTCTGTTTATTGTACAACCCCAAGGCGGCGATGTAAAGGCCGATTTTCCACATTACCCCTTGGATCTCTCACCCGGCGGCGTCCAGCGTCTCCATGAAGGCCTGGATGCGGGTCTTGACCTGCTCCTCGGAGTAGACTCGGGAATCGCACATGTCGGCCTCGATGATCACGCCGGGCACCCGGCAACGCTGGCTCACCTGGCGCATGACGTCGTACTGGCCCAAGGAGTAGGGCTTGCAGGAGCGGTTGGAATGCATCACAAAGCCGTCCGCCGAAAAGTGCTGGATAAGATCCAATAGCAGTTGGCCCCGGTACTCCAGGCTCTGATTGAGGAAAACGCTGGTATAGGTGCGCGCCAGGCATTCGAAGGGCTCGCCCGCCTGGAGCTGCATGGCCCAGCCTCCGGTGTAGGTATCGGCCACGAAGCAGGCGCCCCGGTCCACGAAGTAGCTGTAGAAACGATAGAGCCGGTACCAGATGGCGATGTTGTCCCAGACCAAACGATAGCGCTCCTGAGGTATGGCGCCGATTCCCCGCTGCACCCGCTCCTGCACCTCAGCGTGCAACTGGCGATAGAAGCCCACCGCCTCTTTCGTGCTCCGGAGCACCACTATGGGCGCCATGTTAACAAAGAGGTCCGGGGCATTCAGCGGCGAGGGGCGGGCCCGACAGAGTTCGCGGATCTCCTGCCAGAGGGCGGTGGCCTGATTCGAGTAGCTGATGATCTCCTTTAGCTTGTTCTGATTGAGCCGGCGGCCGGTATGCTTTTGAACGAACCGGACCAGTTCTTGGAGCTGCGCGGCGACGTACTGGATCGAGTATTCGGTCAACTGGTCGTGGATGAAGGGCGTGTCCAGGACAAAGAGCGGTGTGTCGTAGAAACGGCTGGCGGCCTCGTACCATTTGAGGACCGTGCCACAGATGTTGTTGCAGCACACCAGGAGGTTCGGCCGGGGTAGCCCACCTAGCGGGGCCTTCTTGCCCTGGCTCATCATGCCCAGGCTGCTTCGGGCATAAGAGCAAAGGTCCCCTGAATAGCCCTGGGCTTCGGCGGCCTGGCACAGGGCCACCGCTTCACCCCGGGCGCCGCAAAGGGCACCGTAGTTCTCGGGATAGACCGGGAAAACATCCATGGCCCGCAAGAGCTCCACCGGCGCGCCGCTGGTGACCCAGGCCAGGGGCTGGCCAAAGCGAAAATATCTGGCTTTGGCATAGTGCCTTTCCACAAGCCTGGTCAAGTCTTCGGCACATTTCAGCTTCTTGTATCTCTTCTCAGTCATCCCCCTCCTGCCTGCTCCTGTCTACTGGTAAGAGATCATCTCCAGGAAAGCCTGTATCCTGGTCCTCATCTGTTCTCCTGACACCGTCTGCTCGGTCTCCAATAGCAGATGTGGCACCCCGGCTTTGTCCAGGGCCTGGGCCAGCGGCGGATAGTCCCAGGCATGAGGGTCGCAGAACTTGGGCAGCACGAACACCACGCCTTCGGCCTGGTGCACTTTCGCCAGGCCAATCAGAGCCTCGCTGCGGCGCGGCAGAGAGCCAGCCTTGCAGGGGCAAGGCCGGCGTTCCAGGTACCTTTGGGCCAGGGCCTGGACCGGGTCACCATCCTCGCTGACCGGCGTCTCGAAGTAACGGCTGCCAGTGCAAACGTCGTCGGCCACCACCTGCCCTCCCAGGCCATGGATTAGCTTAAGAAGGGAAGGATCATCGAGGTAGGGCCCGACCAGGATTAGCCGTGGGCGGCGAGAGGTTACTTTGCTAGTAGTGAAGGCGTTCTCCCCTCGTGGCTCATTCTTGACTCCGCTGAAAAACAAGGATTTAACCGCAGAGCACGCAGAGCGCGCCGAGATTTTCACTTTTTTCTCTGTGTTCTCAGCGTTCTCTGTGGTGAGAAAACGGCTGGAACAACTTTTTTCAGTGGATTCATTCTTTGCTAGTAAAGAGGAGTCCATCGCTAGCAGCATCTCCGCCAACAGGTCGTTGAATTCCTCCTTGGGCATGAGGGTGGAGGCCCGCAGGATATCAAAATAGGTGGTGGCGGGGACTTGCTCGCGCCGGAGAGAGAGCTGGCCAAGCAGTTGGCGCGTCCGGTTGTGCACCCTGATGCCGTCCCCCAGGGCTTCGTCGGTCACGCTGATGCCAAACCGGTCTTCCAAACGGCGCAGGAACCGCCGCAGCTCGGCCACCAGGTAGCTCTGGGCGTGGGGGCCCTCAACCGCTACCGGCTGGACGATGGTCGTCACGAAAAGCCCCGGGAAGTTAACGCGCCAGACGTCGGCCAGGCATTGGATGGTATCGCAGGTGTGGGGGAAGACCATGCCCTCCAGAAAGCCCAGCTTGCCGGCGAGAGCCTGATCGAGAGCCGATCGGGCCAGGGCGCAACAGTAGCTTTGGAGGTGGGCATCGGCGTGGGCGATGGCGTCGTTGGCCTTAAGGAGCCGGACCGGCACAAAACCGGCCGCGTGAAGGATCTCCTCGGGGACATAGGTACACAGGTAGCCGATGGCGCGGCGGTTGGGGTAGCGGGCCGGCCAATCACGGCAGGAATCCAGGAAGGGGTGGGCCATCACTTTGCTCCCCAATCTGCCATCCGCTATCTGCTACTTGCTATCTGCTACCCGCCATCTGCCGTCGGGCGGCCATCAGGGTGTTTTTCAAGAGCATGATAACGGTCAGAGGCCCGGTCCCGCCGGGGACGGGGGTGATGGCCGAGGCCACCTGGGCGGCCGAGT
>JBFMCB010000034.1:10225-21730 GCA_040754915.1 Chloroflexota bacterium
TGCTATCTGCTACCCGCCATCTGCCGTCGGGCGGCCATCAGGGTGTTTTTCAAGAGCATGATAACGGTCAGAGGCCCGGTCCCGCCGGGGACGGGGGTGATGGCCGAGGCCACCTGGGCGGCCGAGTCGAAATCCACGTCGCCCACCATCTTGCCCTCGACGAAATTGACGCCGAAGTCAACGACGATGGCCCCGGGCTTGACCATGCTGCCGACGATCAGCCTGGCCTTGCCCACCGCCGCAACTAGAATGTCCCCTTCCCGACAGACGGCCCCCCGGTCCACGGTCCGAGAATGGCAGATGGTCACCGTGGCGTGTTGGTGCAGCAAGAGAAAGGCCATGGGCTTGCCCACGATGTTGGAGCGGCCCACCACCACCGCTCGCTTGCCTTTAAGCTCCACGCCGTGGCGGCGCAGCATCTCCATGCCCCCGGCAGGGGTGGCCGGCGCGAAATAGTCGCCGGTGCCCTGCATCAAGAGCCCCGCGTTCACCGGGTGCACGCCATCCACGTCCTTGGCTGGCGACAGGGCCGCCAGGACCGCCTCGGGGTTGACCTGTTTGGGCAGGGGCTCCTGCACCATGATGCCACTCGTGGCCTTGTCCCGGGAGAGCCTCTTGACCAGGCTCACCACCTTGGCCTCGGGGGTGTTTTCGGGAAGCGCATAGAGGGTGAATCCCATGCCCGCGGCCTCGAAGGACTTAGCGATCTGCCGGGCATAGCTCACCGAGGCCGGATCTTCTCCCGCCCGCAGCACGGCGATGGTGGGGACGAACCCGTGCTGCTCCTTGAAGACGGCCACCTCGGCGGCGATCTCGCCTCTCATCGTGGCGGCCAGGGCTTTGCCATCGAGAATGATTGCGGTCATCGTCATGCTCCTTCTACAGCTTGCCCTCGACAACCTTGATGACCGCTTCCTTCTGCCTGGAGCGGCCCTTCATGAGGGCCTTGAGCTGGCGGCGGCTCTGGCGGACGAACCGTTGGTCCTTGATGGCCCCCAGGTTGATCATCACGTTCATGGCCGCCGCCCGGAGCCCAGCCTCGGCCAGAAGCGCCCCCACCCCGATGTCGGAGATAGCAGCGGTGCTGCCCTTCTCGGCGCCCGGGACGCACAGATCCATCACCGCCGTGCATTGCCGGGCCACCTCGAACGGCACCTCCGTGGCCTCTACGAGGGCCTTCTGGATGGCCGCCGACCGGGCCTTTTTCTCCTCGTCGGTGGCCTTTGGGAGCTTGTAGGCGGCGGAGAGCTTGTTGTAAGCCTGGACGTCGGCGTCCACCAGGCCGGTGAGCTTCGCCCTCAGGACCTCGGACTGCTCCAGGAGGGCCTTCATGTCGAGCTCCACGTCCTTGTACTTCTCCTTGCCAACGGTGAGGTTACACACCATGCTCACCAGGGCCGCGCCCAGGGCCCCGGCGATGGCGGCCACGCTGCCTCCTCCCGGTGCCGGGGAGCTAGAGGCCAGCTCGTCCAGGAATTCGCCCAGTCTCTTCTCGGAAAACATCCCCGTCTCCTTCGCCAACAAAGAATATGGCCCCTGATGTCCCGGAGTTCAACTCCGGGACATCAGGGCCGGCCATCTGCTATCAGCTATCTGCCATCTGCTACCTGCTAGCTGCCACCTGGGCCAGCAGCCGCTCCGGGCTCACGAAGTGCTTGAGCAGGCCCAGGGCCTTGGGGTCCAGCCCGTAGGCCAGGCCCATCAGTTGGGTGAAATAGATTATGGGCAGGTCGTAGGTTAGGCCCCACCTCTTGGCCATGTGCTCCTGGCGCGTGTCCAGGTTGATATGGCACAGAGAGCAGCCCACCACGATGGCCTGGGCACCTACGTCCCGGGCGTTCTGCAGGATCTTGCGGCTGAGCCTCATCGCTGTTTCCGCTCTGGTCAGGGCCAGGCTCCCGCCGCAACAATCGGTCTTGTAGGACCAGTCCAGGGCCTCGGCGCCCAGGGCCTCCACCAGGCGATCCATGCGCATGGGGTATTCGGGGTGATCGGCCTCGGTCACCTCCGGGCGCCTGGTCAAAAGGCACCCGTAGTAGCAGACCACCTTCATGCCGGTCAGCGGGCTTTTCACCGCTGCCCTGATGGTCGGGAGGCCGATCCTGGATAAGAACACATCCAGGAGATGCGATACCTTGATCTGCCCATCATAGGAGTAGCCCACCTCTTCCGCCACTTTGGCCCCCAGCCCGGGCTCTCGCTGTACGTCGTAGACCGCGGTCTTGAAACGGGAGAAGCAGGCAGCGCAGGGCATGGTCACCTCGTCGTGGCCGCCCTGGGCCACCAGGGCCAGGTTCTTCATGGGCTGAACCGTGGCGAATTCGTGGGACACGGCGTGGCCCGGGGAGCTGCCACAGCACACCCACCCCTTGGGCTCCCGAAGCTCCAGGCCCAGGAGCTTGGCCACCGCTCGCGTGGACATGTCGTACTCCACGCCGGTGGAGTGCAGGGAGCAGCCGGGGAAGTAGGCCACGGAGTTAGCCGGCACGCCGGGAGGGGGGGCAGGCCCCCGGCTCCGGGCATAACGGGCGATGCTGGGGAAAACCTTCAGCTTTCCCCTGGCCAAGAGCTTCAGGCCCAGATCCACGTCTTCGGTGAAATTCATGGTCCGCAGCTTCAACTCGCCCAGGACGCCCAACTCGTACATCCGCCCGAAGAGCTGCATGGAGCGAACGCCAGCCTGGTTGAAAATGGGCACCGCCGGGATCCTGGCTTTGATTCCCCGGGCCTGAGAGGTGATCTTCAGGAAATCCATGATCCTGGGTATGTCTATGTTCTGCGGGCAGCGGGTCACGCAGGTCTGGCAGGAGGCGCAGATCCACGGGGTGATGCTGTCCAGGGCCCGCTGGTCGCGCCCCAGTTGCAGGGAACGCATCACCTGGTTGGGGCCAAGGTCCATCTCATCGGCCACCGGGCAGCCCGAGGTGCACTTCTTGCACTGGTAGCAGAGATACACGTTCTCGCCCAGCTCGCTTCGAATGGCCCCGGCCAGTTCTTTACTAGTAGAGAAACTCATGCCCTCGACTCCAGAATAGAGGTAAGGGGTATCTCCTGATGTCCCTGATGTCCCCCTGATGTCCTGGAGTTAAACTCCAGGACATCAGGGAACTCCTTATAACGTGGGCCGGGGCAGGAGGCCAGCTTTTTGGGTGACCTCCGGCACCGCCTCTTCCCATTCCACCGCCATGATATGCACGCCAGCCACGCCCTGGATCTCGCGCACCTGGTTGATGACGTCCACACAGATCTGGATGCCCTGGGCCCTGCGCTCTTCCTTAGGGGCCCTCTCCATGCGCTCCACGATCTCGTCGGGCACGTCCATGCCCGGCACCTTGTCCCGCATGTACCGGGCTACCGCCGGGGACTTGAGGGGGCTCACGCCGGCCAGGATCTTGACCTGCTGGTTCAGCCCCAGCTCCCGCACCATCTTCATCCACTCGGCGAATTTAGGGACGTTGTAAATGATCTGGGTCTGAATGAAATCGGCACCGGCCCGCACCTTCTTGGCCAGGCGCAAAGCCCGGAACTCGAAGGGGTCGGCGAAGGGGTTCTCGGCAGCGCCCAGGAAGAAGCGGGGCTCCAGGGCGATGTCCTCGCCGCACTGGAACTTCTTCTCGTCCCGCATGGCTCGCATCATCTGCAGGAGCTGGATCGAATCCAGGTCGAAGACGTTCTTGGCCTGGGGGTGATTGCCGAAGACCTGATGGTCGCCCGTTAGACAGAGAAGGTTCCGGGCGCCCAGGGCATAGGCGCCCAGGAGATCGCTCTGCATGGCGATGCGGTTGCGGTCCCGGCAGGTCATCTGGATGACCGGCTCCAGGCCCAGTTGCACCAGGATGGCCCCGGAGGCGATGCTGGACATGCGGACGATGGCTGTCTGGTTGTCGGTGATGTTGACGGCATCCACGTAACCCTTCAAGATCGCGGCCTTCCGCTTTATGACTTCGGCGTCGGCGCTCTTGGGCGGGCCCAGCTCACCGGTGACGGCGAAGGCGCCGCTCTCGAGTATCTTCTCCAGGTTGCTTCCCGATCTCACTAGTAACCTCCCTGACCATCTGGCTCACGATTCGATGTCCCGGAGTTCAACTCCGGGACATCAGGGGCGCAGGTCTTCCCGGACGATGCGCTTTGGCCCCCCTGCCCGGCCGGTGGACCAGTCCTTGGCTGGCATGATCTCCAGCATATTATCGAGCAGGCCCAGTTCCTTAAGCCGTTGGTAGATCTGGTCCCAGGCACACTCCACGTCGTCGGAGATCTCGCACTTGCCGTCGTGGGAGCCCCCGCAGGGACCGTTCAAGAGGCTCTTGGAGCACCTGGCGATGGGGCAGATGCCGCCGGTCTTGTCCAGGACGCAGTTGCCGCAGGCCGCGCAGTTCTCCTTCCAGATCCCCTGCTCCACCGGGTAGCCCAGGAAAGCGGTGTTAAGGCCGGGGAGCAGGCGCTTGCCCCGGAAGCGCTCGGCCATGGTCTGGACGCCGATGCCGCAGGCCAAAGAAAGCACAGCGTCAACCTGCTGGACCTGCTCGGCGATGGCCTCAATGTATTCCCACTCGCACTGGCGCTGGACGGTGGCCTCCCGGATGTCCTTGGGGTCTCCGTCCACCTGAAAGGCCATACGCAGAGAGGAGGCCAGGATGCCCACCTCTTTTTCGCCACCGGCAAAGCAAACAGTGACGCAGGTGCCGCACCCGGCAATGAGTACGCTTTGATAATTGGCCAGAAGGCCCTTGATCTCCTCCAGAGGCTTTTGCTGGGCAATGATCATGCCTGGTCCTCCCTATTCACTTTTCACTTGCTGCCGATCATGCCGCAGAGGGTCTCCGCTGCCCCACAATGCTCGCATTCGAGTTGAAAAGTAGTATGCTCGATGCGGTACTTGCGCTCCAGGAGTTCCCGCACCTTAGCCAGGATCTGGCTGGAGCCGGTGATCATCATGTCGTCGATCAGGAGGTGCCCGCTCATGGCATAGAGGCCGGAGGTGATGCTCCACACGTGCACGTCGTGGAGGTCGCGAACCCCCTCCACACCCCGCACGTCCTCCACCATCTCCGGCAGGTCCAGGGACTTGGGCGTGGCCTCCAGGAGGATGTCCACCGACTCCATGATCAGGCGCAGGGCCCCGAAGATGATCAATAGGCCGATGCCCACGCTCAGGAGCGGGTCAATGAGATACCATCCGGTGAAGATGATCACCAGGCCACCGATGATGACGCCCACCGAGGAGACCGCGTCCCCCAGCACGTGGAGCATGGCCCCCCGGATGTTCAGGCCCCCGCCGGCGTCGCCCAGGAGCCAGGCCGCCAGGAGGTTCCCCAGGAGGCCGATGGTGGCGATGACGAACACCTCCAGGCCCTTGACCGGCTCCGGGGCCTGCAGGCGCTGATAGGCCTCGTAGAATATCACCAGCGCGACAACGACCAAGGTCACCCCGTTGGCCAGGGCCGACAGGATCTCCAGCCGGTAGAATCCGAAGGTCCGGCGGTGGGTGGCAGGCCGGGTGGCAAAGCGGGCCGCCAGGTAGCTGAATACGAGAGCCACCAGGTCGGTCAGCACGTGGCCGGCATCGCTCAAGAGGGCCAGGCTATTGGCCAGGAAGCCGCCCACCACCTCGGCCACCAGGATCCCCGCGGTGACCAACAGGGCTATGGCCAGGCGTCGTTGCCCGCGGTTTTCTTTACTAGTGAGGCGGTTTTCTTTACTAGTAAAGACATCCCGGCCGTGGCTATCCATCGACGTCTACCCCTGTTTCTCTTGCAGCCGACCCCGCTGCAGGGGTCTCGGCGGCACCTTTTTTAACGGCGTGGGACCTAAGGCTCTCACTTTTTCCGTCATCTCAAGGGCGATCTGAGCGAACCTGGGCCCCTCCGCTGAGGACAGGTTATACATCTCCAGGCGCCCGCCGCCGATGCCGATCTGGTCCAATAGCCCCTTCAAGTACCTGACTCGCCGTTTGGCGTTCACATTACCTTCCAGGTAATGGCATTGGCCCTCCAGTCAGCCCGCCACGAAGACGCCGTCGGCACCCTGCTCGAAGGACTTCAGCACGTAGAGGACGTCCAGCTTGCCGGTGCACGGCAGCTTGACGATCTTCACGTTGGGCGGGTAGGAGAGGCGCATCACCCCGGCCAGGTCTGCGGCGGCGTAGGCGCAGTAGTGGCAGGCGTAGGCAACGATCTGGGGCTCGAAATCGCCTGTGTTCATGCACAAACCTCCGCGAACAGGGCTTCGGTCTTGGCCAGGACCTGTTCGTCGCGATAGTGTAGGAGTTGTATCGCCTTGGCCGGGCATTCCGCCGCGCACACCCCACACCCCTGGCACTGGGCCACGGCGATCTCGGCCGCCCCCAGGAGGCCGCCCACGCCGCGTTTCTCCGCATTGATGCGGGGCACCTTGTACGGGCAGGCCCGCACGCAGGTGAGGCAGCCCACGCACCTGGCCTCGTCCACCACCGCCACCACGCCGCCCACCATGAGCTGGGGCTTGGAGAGGATCGTGGCCGCCCGGGCCGCCGCGGCGTAGCCCTGGGCAATGGCCTCGCTCAAGAACTTGGGATAGTGGGCCGAGCCGCAGAGGAAAATGCCTTCCGCGGCGAAGTCCACCGGCCGGAGCTTCACGTGGGCCTCCAGGAAAAAGCCCTCCCGGGTCTGCGGTATCTTGAACAAAGGCGCTAAACTCATGGCGCCCTCCGAGGGCACCAGGGCGGTGGCCAGCACCAGGAGGTCCGCCGGGAGCTCCAGCTCCTCCCGGAGCACCGGGTCGGCCACCTTCACCGTGAGCCGGCCAGCGGATTCAGCCACCTGCGGCGGGGCGGCATCGGTGTAGCGCACGAAGATGATGCCCTTCTCCCGGGCCTGGGTGTAGAGCCTTTCCCGGAAGCCGTAGGTTCGCATGTCTTTATAAAGCACGTAGATGGTGGCCTGCGGGTTCAATTCCTTGACCTTCAGGGCATTGTTGATGGCCACGGTGCAGCACAGGCGGCTGCAGTACCACTCCTTGCCCGGCTCTGGACCGACACACTGGATCATCACAACGTCCCGGGCCTGGGCCAGGGAGGCCGGGCCCTGGGCGATACGGTCCATGAGGTCTTGCTGGGTGATGACCTGGGGCGCCTGGCCCAGCAGGTATTCCTGGCCCCGGTACTCTCTGGCACCGGTGGCCACGATGGTGGCGCCGTGGCCGATCTCCACCTTTTGGCGGTCGCCATTGGAGGTGCTGCGGCCGGTGAGCACTGTGCTCTGGAAGTTGCCCACGAAGCCGGAGGTATCCAGGACCTCAGCGTCCTTGAAGGCCCGGATGAGCGGGTGACTTTCCACGTCCCGCACCAGGCGCTCCAGGAACTCCTGGGTCCCGGTTTCCTGGAGGGAGTAGGGCAGGCGCCTCAAGTGGCCGCCCAGCTCTTTCTCCCGTTCTACCAGGGAGACGGCGAAGCCCTGGCCAGCCAGGCCCAAGGCGGCGGTCAGCCCCGCCGGGCCGCCGCCGATGACCAGGGCCTGGTGTAGCAACTCCATGGGCTCCCGGTGCAACGGCTGGAGCAGCCGGGCCCGGGCCACGGCCATGCGCAACAGGTCCATGGCCTTGGCCGTGGCCTCCCGGGGCTCCTTGGAGTGCACCCAGGAGCACTGGTCCCGGATGTTGGCCATCTCAAAGTAGTACGGATTCAGCCCGGCCTCCCGCATGGCCTCCTGGAAGATGGGCTCGTGGGTGCGAGGCGTGCACGCGGCCACCACCACCCGGTTCAGCCCCAGCTCCGCGATCTTCACCTTGATATTCTCCTGGGTATCCTGGGAACAGGTGAAGAGGTTGCGCTGGGCGTGGACAACCCCCGGCAGGGCCCTGGCGTATCCCACCACCTTCTCCACGTCCACTACGCCGGCGATGTTGGAGCCGCAGTGACAGACGAAGACCCCCACCCGAGGCTCCTGGCCAGACACGTCCATCTCCGGCGGGTATTCCTTAGGCTTCACCAGGGTGCCCCGGGCCGGGGCCAGGAGGGCCAGGGCATTGGCCGCGGCGCCGGAGCCCTGGGTGACGCTATCCGGTATGTCCATGGGCTCGGCGAAGGGGCCGCAGACGTAGATGCCAGGGACGCTGGTCTCCAAGGGCGTGAACTCGCCCACGGCGCAGAAGCCATTGGAGTCCAACTCAATGCCCAGGGTCCGGGCGAGCTCCCGGGCGCCTTGGGCCGGCTCCATGCCCACCGAGAGCACCACCAGGTCGAATTCTTCCTCTTTGAGTTCGCCTTCTTCGGTCTGATAGCGCAGCAAAAGGTTCCTGGTGGACGGCACCTCCTTCAGGCTGGAGGGGCGGCAGCGGACGTAGTTCACGCCGTACTCGCGCTTGGCCCGCTCGAAGTAGGTGTCGAAGTTCTTGCCGAAGGCCCGCATGTCCACCATGAACACCTGGCAGTCCACGCCGGGCAGGTGTTCCTTAGCCAGGATGGCCTCCTTGGTGGCGTACATGCAGCACACCGCGGAGCAATAATCGTGCTTCTGGTCCCGGGAGCCGATGCACTGCAAGAAGGCGATGCGCCTGGGCTCCTGGCCGTCGGAGGGCCGCTGCACGTGGCCCTGGGAGGGGCCCGAGGCGGAGAGCAGCCGCTCGAACTGCAGGCTGGTGATGACGTTGGGGTAGCGGCCGTGGCCGAACTCCTCGGATAGCCGGGCGTTGTACACGTCGTACCCGGCGGCCACGATCACCGCCCCGAAGCGGTCTACGATGATCTCGTCCTTCTGCTCCCAGTCAATGGACTTGGTGGGGCACAGCTTCTCGCAGATCCGGCACTCCATCAGTTTCTCGCCCCGCTCTTTGGCCGCCAGGTGGCGCACGTAGCGGCAGTTGGCGGTGTCGATCACCGGCTTGTTGGGGACTGCCTGGGGGAACGGGATATAGATGGCCGTTCGGCGGCCCATCCCCACGTCGAACTCCGAGGGAACGTTCTTCTCCGGGCACTTCTGCCAGCAGGTGCCGCAGCCAGTGCAGGTGAGGTGGTTCACCTTGCGGGCCTTTTGCAGTATCTCCACCTCGAAGTTGCCTACGAAGCCCTTCACCGAGAGCACCTCGGCGTAGGTCCGGAGTTCGATGTTAGGGTGCTGCGACAGCTCCACCAGTTTGGGGGAGATGATGCACATGGCGCAGTCGTTGGTGGGGAAGGTCTTGTCTAGCTGGGCCATCTTGCCGCCGATGGCCGAGGATTTCTCTACGAGATAGACCTTGATCCCCGACTCCGCCAGGTCCAGGGCGGCCTGGATGCCGGCGATGCCGCCCCCGATGACCAGCGCGGCACCGACCTTGTGATCGCCGTCAAGGGCCATGGCCTAGCTCTCCTCGATGGGGGAAATTCCACGGGGGTTGGCGCAAACGTGAAAAATTATACAACCCGACCCTTCAAAAGTCAATGGCTCACAAATGTCTTTCGGCCCAACCAGCCGCCCCGAAGCGGTTAAGGCCCTCCGCCATGATAGCACACTTTCTATACAAAAGCAAATACTTTGTTATAAAAGTGTTGTGAACAGGGGAACTCAGTCCGCCTCTAACCGCCACAGGTCTTCGTAGCGCTCCCTCCGCCGGACCAGCCGTGCCTGTCCGTCTTTGACCATCACTACGGCGGGCCGGAGCGACAGGTTATAGTTGCTGGCCAGGGGCAGGCAGTAGGCGCCGGCGGCGGGGATAGCCAGGAGGTCGCCCGGCTCCAGCCGCGGCAGATGGACATCCCTGGCCAAGATGTCGCTGGACTCGCAGTACTTTCCGGCCACGGTCACGGTTTGGGCGGGCGCCACCTGGGCCTGGTTGGCCGCCACCACTTCATATCGGGCATCATACAGGGCGGGCCGGATGTTGTCGGCCATGCCGCCGTCCACTGCCACGTAGGTGCGGACCCCCGGCACCTCCTTGATGGACCCCACCGTGTACAGTGCCACCCCCGCCCTGGCTACGATGGCTCGGCCCGGCTCCACCACCAGACGGGGTCGGGGCAACCCGAACCTCTCCACGCCTTCCACCAGTGCCTCGGCGATTGCCCCGGCCACGGCCTCTATCTCCGGCGGCCGCTCCTCCCTGGTGTAGCGAACCCCCCATCCGCCTCCGGGGCTGATCTCCGCCGGGACAAAGCCGAACCGCTCGCGCATCCGTCCGGCGAACCCCAGCAAGGCCTCTATCGTGGCCCGATAGGGCTCCAGCTCGCAGATCTGAGAGCCGATGTGGGCGTGAAAGCCCAAAAGCTGCAGCGCAGGGGAAGCCAGGGCCTGGCCCACCGCCTCCTCCGCCGCGCCGGTGAGGATGGGGAACCCGAACTTCGAGTCCACCAGGCCGGTAGTGATGAAGCGGTGGGTGTGGGGGTCCACGTTGGGAGAGAGCCGGAGCAGGACCGCTGTTCTAGCGCCCAGGTGGAGCGCGGTTTGGCTCAAGCGCTCTAGCTCATGAAGGTTATCGACGACGATCCGGCCCACTCCCAGCCTCAGAGCCAGCTCCAATTCTTGGGCCGACTTGTTGTTGCCATGGAAATAGACCAGCTCCATGGGAAAGCTCGCCCGCTGGGCCAGGGCCAGCTCGCCGCCGGACACCACGTCCAGGCCCAGCCCTTCCTTCGCTAGTAAAGAAACCAGGGCCAGGCCCAGGTAGGCCTTGCCGGCGTAGAGCACCCGAACGTCCGGATAGCGGCTGGAGAAGGCCCTAAGGTGTCGAGCGCAGTTGTGGCGCAGGGTGGCCTCGTCGTAGATGTACAGGGGGGTGCCGAATTCCTGGGCCAGGCCGGCCAGGTCACAGCCGCCGATTTCCAGGTGGCCGGCACCGTCCACTCGCGCGGTTATCGGCAGGATATCGCCGAGCTCGTCCACGATGCTCATGGCATGGGTCTCTTTCATCTGTTTCTTTGCTAGAGAATTCATTCAAGGGCCCACAGCGATTCGCCGGGCACCGATGTACATGTCATCCAGGTCCTGGCGGTAGAGCGGGGAGGAGGGGTCGAAGCTATTCACGACCACTTTTCTCTCTCTGCCGGTGGCGTGGATGTATTCTCCCTCTCCGTGATATAGGGCCACGTGGGTCACCTTGCCTGCCTCGCCAAAGAAGACCAGGTCGGCCGGGGCCAGCTTGGAGCGCTCGACCAGGGAGCCCAGGGGTGCAGCCAACTGCTGGCCCGCATCGCGCGGCAGGACATAGCCGTGGGCTTTGTACACGATCTGGACAAAGCCTGAGCAGTCCCAACCCCTGGGGGTTAGCCCACCCCAAAGGTAGGGGGTCCCGATGAAGCGCCAGGCGGTGGCGAGGAGGTCGTCCGGCGTTCCTTGAGGGAAAAGGCAGTGGGCCGGACGCCTCTGCACCGCCTGGCCCTGGACCCAGCCCTCCTGCCCGTCGGGCAGGAGTACCAAGTGCCAGTCGTCGGTCTCTCGGAGCTCCTTCAACACGGTGGTGAAATAGACGGTGGCCACCGGCCGAGCGCCCAGGTGGGGATCGGCCAACAGTGGGGCCTCGGCGCCGGTCACGACCAGGAGCGGGCCTTGGGCCCAG
>JBFMCB010000035.1:0-21183 GCA_040754915.1 Chloroflexota bacterium
ATAGGCTTTACGCCTCAGTGGGGGTAATATACAGCATGAAGGGCACGATGTCAAGGATTGCACCGTCAGTGCGTTTATGCTATAATACCGTGCACGCTGGGTCAGCCGCCCAATCACGTGGGGCGGTTGACCCGGTGGCCGGCGCCACCAATGAAGGAGTTACGGGAGATAGCTCATAGTCATATTCTAACCGGAGAGGAGGTTGATGGATGCCCCTACAGAAGCTGGAGAAAGAGACCATCATCAACCAATACCGCATACACCAGACCGACACCGGCTCGCCCGAAGTTCAGGTGGCCCTCTTGACCACCCGTATCAACCAGTTAGTAGAGCACCTGAAGGTGCACAAGCATGACAATCATTCACGACGTGGCTTATTGAAACTGGTGGGGCAGCGCCGGCGTCACCTGGCCTACCTTAGCCAAAAGAACACCGAACGCTATAAGGACGTGGTGACCCGCCTGGGTTTGCGGAAATAGACTCTCGAGCGAGGCCCCTCGCTCGACGTTTTTTATGCGGCCCTGAACATCTTCTCTTTGATGCGACGGGGCCCGAGCAGCGTCATGGGGGACAGGCTTGGGGATTAGGGATTGTGCACTTGCCGAGGCAGCTCGCAGTCTCAAGGCAGGTCAAAAGCGCCATCAGTGCACAGCCCCTAAGCTCCAAACCCGCCCCTCCAAGACCTGCTGTTAGCGGCGCATGGGCATTGCCGTGCCTTTTGCTCATGCACATGGCAAATTGGAGGAAATTCTAACAAAATGGTACAACGATTCGAAACCGCCATTGGCGGGAGAACCCTTTCCCTGGAGACCGGCCGCATGGCGGAACAGGCCGACGGGGCGGTCTTGGTCAGGTACGGCGACACGGTGATCCTGGCCACTGCGGTGGCCGCCGATGAACCACGGGAGGGTGTGGATTTCTTCCCCCTGACCGTGGACTACGAGGAGCGGTTATACGCTGCCGGTAAGATCCCGGGGGCCTTTCATCGACGGGAAGGACGCCCCAGCGAACAGGCCATCCTCACCTGCCGGTTAGCGGACCGGCCCCTGCGTCCCCTCTTTCCCAAGGGTTTTCGCAACGACGTGCAGGTGGTGATCACGGCTCTCTCCGCTGACCAGGAGAACGAGCCGGACGTCCTGGCCATCATCGGCGCCTCCGCTGCCCTGACCATCTCGGACATACCCTTCAATGGCCCGGTGGGGGCGGTGCGCGTGGGCCACATCGACGGCCAACTGGTCTTGAACCCTCTGGCCTCTCAGATGACACAGAGCAAGCTAGACCTGAAGGTCGCCGGCACCGCCGATGCCATCATGATGGTAGAGGCCGGGGCCAACCAGGCCCCTGAGGAGCTGATGCTGGAGGCCTTGAAGCTCGCCCACCAGGAGATTCAAGGCATCGTCCGCCTTCAGGAGAGCATGGCGGCCCAGGTGGGCAAGCCCAAACGCCAGTTCACGGTCTACGAGCCTCGGCCAGAGGCCAGAGCTGCCGGGCAGCAGTACCTGGCAGACAGACTGGCCCTGGCCCTAAACCAGGGCGACAAGGCCGAACGGGAGCGGCTCCTGGCGGAAATAAAGGCCGACCTGATCGCGGCCTTGTCTGGCCGCTACGCCGAGCAAGATCTTCTGACGGTCTTCGACGAAGAGGTCAAGGCCCTGGTCCGCTCTAAGATACTGAGCACGGGCCTCCGTCCGGATGGCCGGGACCCGGCCACCATTCGCCCTATCTCCTGCGAGGTGGGCCTCTTGCCCAGAACCCATGGCTCGGGGCTGTTCACCCGGGGCCAAACGCAGGTGCTGACCATTGCCACCCTGGGCTCGGTGGCAGACGAGCAGGAGCTGGACGGCCTGGGCCTGATTGAGTCCAAGCGTTATCTACACCACTATAACATGCCACCCTTCTCCACCGGCGAGGCCCGGCCGCTGCGAGGCCCCGGCCGGCGGGAGATCGGCCATGGCGCCCTGGCCGAGAGGGCACTCTTGCCCGTCCTCCCGGAGGAGGACGTTTTCCCCTATACCATCCGCCTGGTCTCCGAGGTGCTGTCCTCCAATGGCTCCACCTCCATGGCCAGCGTGTGTGGCAGCACCTTGGCCCTCATGGACGCCGGAGTTCCCATCAAGGCGCCGGTGGCCGGCATAGCCATGGGCCTGATCATCGGAGGGGACGGCACCTACAACGTGCTCACCGACATCCAGGGGATCGAGGATGCCCTGGGCGACATGGATTTCAAGGTCGCCGGCAGCGCCGAGGGGATCACCGCCCTCCAGATGGACATCAAGGTCAAGGGCATCACCCCCGAGATCATGGCCAAAGCCCTGGCCCAGGCCAAAGAGGCGCGACTGTTCATACTGCAAAAGATGTTGGCCGCCATCGACAAGGCCCGGCCGGAGCTTTCGCCGTATGCCCCGCGCATCACTCGCATCAAGATCAACCCGGAGAAGATCGGCACGGTCATCGGCCCGGGGGGCAAGATGATCCGCAGCATCCAGGAGGAAACCAAGGCCGAGGTGGAGATCGAAGACGACGGAACGGTCATCATCTCTGCGGTGGATGGAGCCGCGGCGGAGAAGGCCGTGGCCATGATCCGGGCTTTGACCGAGGAAGTGGAGATCGGCAAGATCTACTTGGGCAAGGTGAAACGGCTCATGGACTTCGGGGCCTTCGTAGAGGTCTTGCCGGGCAAGGAGGGCCTGGTGCATATCTCTCAGTTGGCAGATTACCGGGTCGCCAGAGTGGAGGATGCGGTGAAGGTGGGCGACGAGATCATGGTCATGGTCACCGAGATCGACAATCAGGGGCGGATCAACCTCTCGCGAAAGGCCGTCTTGGAGGGGACTGGCCCGGAACAGGCACGGGTGGAGCGCCGGCCCGCGGGCCGTGTGGAGAGGGCCATGGCCATTCCCCACGAACGACGAGGCCTTGGCGAGCGTCGACCCGGCCCGCCCAGGCGTCCCTTTACGCCCTCCCGCGAGCCCGAGCCACCCAGGGAGCCGCCCAGACATCCGTTTGGGCGCAAGTGGTAGAGCACACCGAATCGCCGGGGCCGGTCCATAGGACCCGCCCTGGTTCCCATCCAGCGCCATTGGGTCGGGGAAAACCTAAGTGACCGGGTGTTCCGAGAGCCTGTGGCCAACAGGAGGGAAAGCTTTTGAAGAGCTACACCGTCGCCATCGTGGGCGCCGCGGGCCTGGTGGGTCAGGAATTCATCAAGATCCTCCAGCAACGCCAGTTCCCCCTGGCTAACCTCCGGCTCTTCACCACCGACCGCCCGGCGGGCAAAAAGGTATCATTCAACCACCAGGACGTTCCTCTGGAGGAGCTCCATTCCAGCTCGTTCAAACACGTAGACTTGGCCCTATTCTCGGCCGGAGCGGAGGCCTCCTGCCATTTCGTCCCCATGGCGATGAAAGACGGCGCGGTGGTCCTGGATACCACCGCGGCTTTCCGGCTGGAGGAAGGTGTGCCCCTGGTGGTGCCTGAGATCAACCCCCAAGACCTAAGGCGCCACTCGGGCCTTGTCGCCAACCCGTGCTGCATAGCCATCCAGGTAGCGATGGCGCTCTTCCCTCTACATCGGGTGAACCCGGTCCGGCGCGTCATCGTGGATAGCTACGAGGCTGTCTCGGGGAGCGGCGCCTCGGCTATGGAAGAGCTCTCCGTTCAGGCTCGCCTGATCCTGGAGGGGAAGAACGTCATTCCCCATATCTACCCTCACCAGATCGCCTTCAACCTCTTGCCGGAGATCGACGTCTTCCTGGACAATGGCTATTCCAAAGAGGAATGGAGGATCGTGCGCGAAACCCGCAAGATCATGCATGCCCCGGAGGTCGCCATCTCGGCCACGGCGGTGCGAGTGCCCGTCTACATCGGCTATTCGGCCGCGCTACACGTGGAGTTCTCGAGCAAGATCACCCCAGAGGAGGCTCGGGGCATTCTGGGGGCTTCCCCCGGCATCCGCATCCTGGATGACCCCTCGGTCAGCCTGTATCCGCAGCCCTGGGTGGCAGCGGGCCAGGACGAAGTGTTCGTGGGACGGATCAGGGAGGACATCTCCCACCCCAACAGCTTGGCACTCTGGGTTGTCACCGACAACGTGCGCAAGGGCACAGCCCTCAATGCCGTTCAGATCGCCGAGACATTGATAGAGCAGGGCTGGCTATAGCCGCGGGTCTCACCAGGAGTGCCGCGGGGGCTAAGATGGGTTGCCGTTCTTAGCCCATTTTTTACGACTATGGTAAACCACGCCGAAAATAACGAGTTGGATCTTAATCGAGTGCTTGATGAGAGTGGCGCTCATGTTCATGCCGCTGGCAGCGGCCGAAAGTTTCTTTACTAATGTAGAAAGCCGGGCAGCTCGGCCGGAAGCCTTGTAGGGGAAGGCCTTGTCCCGCTCCGCCATTCCTCCTGAGAATCAGGCGTCCAAGAGCACCATGGCCGGGGAACCGAGCGCCACCACCCGCCGCTGGGTCTTGGTCGGTCTGGCAGTAGGCGGCGTGGTGGCCCTCTACGCCGTCCGCGAGCTCCTGGTGCCCTTTACGCTGGCAGTACTCCTGGCCTATCTCCTGAACCCCTTGGTTGTCTTCACTGCCAGGGTCACAAAGCGCTCACGGACCTCGGCGGTGGCCCTAGTGTACCTGGCCCTCTTGGCTACCCTGATCCTGGCTTTGGTGCTACTCATTCCCACCCTGGTACGACAGATAAGCGCCATGGACCTGGACTTGAACCTCATCTCGGCCCAGCTCCGCGATTTCACCGCCGCCCACCGGCAGGTAGAGCTCTTCGGGTTTTCCCTTGACCTTTTCAGCCTGTACGGCGACCTGCAGGGCACCCTACAATCAGCAATGTCCTTTCTGTTGGCCAAGACCGGCAGCGTCCTGGTTGGGGTGGTTTCGTCCATAGCCTGGTTGCTCTTGATCCTGGTCGCGACCTTCTACCTGCTCAAGGACGCTGATTCCATTGGGGCTTATCTTTTGGGCCTAGCCCCTGAGGGGTGGCGGAAGGACCTGCTGGACATTGCCCAGGAGATCAACGCCGTCCTCGGCTCGTACCTGCGCGGGCGTTTAGTCTTGTGCATGGTGATCGGGGTGGTTACCTGGGCGGCGATGGCCTTGGTGGGCCTGCCCAATGCCCTGCTCATGGGCCTCATCGCCGGGGTCCTGGAGATCATCCCTAACCTGGGGCCGGTGTTGGCGACTATCCCCGCGGTGCTCATCGCCCTTTACCAGGGTTCCGCCCACATCCCTATCTCTAACCCCTGGTTTGCCCTTGTTGTTTTGGGCCTATATACGCTGATTCAGCAGCTCGAAAACGCCTTCCTTGTGCCCAAGATCATTGGCGAAAGCGTTAACCTGCACCCACTGGTGGTTCTCCTCGGCATCCTGGCGGGGGCCAGCCTGGCCGGGGTGGTGGGAATATTCTTGGCCGTGCCGGCCATCGCTGCCGGCCGCATCCTGACCGGCTACCTGTTCAAGAAGCTGGCCTAGCCCTGTGCGGGAGGTTCACGCCTTGGATGACCTGTACCTCGGGACGGACCTCATCTTGCACGCCAGAGACCACTCCCTCGACTTCGTCTTCCAAGGGAAGCCCGTTGTTTCCGGCATCACCGCCGGGCTCAGCTTTCGGGTCGATGACAATGCCCAAAGGCTGGTCCTAGGCCAGGTCACCACATCCTATCAGCTGGGAAAGAAGGAGTTGGTGGTCCAAAACGAGGACGGCGAGTTGGTGTTGCGCTGGCACGTGGAGCTCAAAGATCCGCTGATTTTCTGGCTGGAAGCCAAGAACCGCGGCGCCAAGACAGTGCAAATCGATCAACTGGGGCCCTTGATCGTTGAGGGAGCCCCCGAAAGCGCCCTTGGGCTCCGTGGCCAGATTACCGGCTGGAGTTTTTATCAAAATGGCTGGCAATCCTGGTCGCCCGTTTTTGTCCGTCATCTGGGCGACGGGCTTTATGTGGAGTCTGGCAGTGCCGACTACCGGTCCAAGCATCTGCCCCATGGCCCATTAGGGGAGGGCTTCGCCAGTGAGTGGTTCACTGTAATCGCCTCGAACGAAGGCGGGCCAGCCCTGTTGGCCGGTTTTGTGTCCATGGCCGATCAACTGGCCGAGATACGCCTGGGCGTTGACCCCCAAAGCAATTCGCTCAACTTGCAGGCCCTATGCCATGCCGATGGGGTGAAATTGGCCCCGGGGGAGACGATGCAATCAGAAAGGCTGGCCGTGAAGGCCGGCAAATCACCACATGCCCTGCTTGAAAGCTATGCCGGCCTGGTGCAAGGGATCATGGATGCCAGGGCCGTATGCCAGGTGCCCACGGGCTGGTGTACCTGGTATTACTACTACGGCGAGAATACCGCCGAGGACGTCCTGGCCAACATGGAACGCATCAAACAATTGAAGCTGCCGCTGGAGTGCATCCTCGTCGACGACGGCTACCAGGCGGACGTCGGCGATTGGCTCGAGCCCAACGAGAAGCATCCCCGGGGCATGAAGTGGCTGGCCGACCAGATCGTGGCCCGGGGCTTCAAGCCCGGGATCTGGCTGGCGCCCTTCAGCGTCACCGCCACCTCCCATCTATACGCCGCACATCCCGACTGGATAATCCGCAATCCCCAGGGGGAACCAGTCCTCGCCCTCCAGAACTGGGGCACCGATGTCTACGGCCTGGATTGCACCAACCCGGAGGTGCAGGCGTGGCTGGGAGAGCTCTTCCGCGTCATGAGCCAGGAGTGGGGCTATCAGTTTTTCAAGATCGACTTTGTCTACTCGGCCGCACTGGAGGGGGTACGCTTCGACGTCCAGGCCACCCGGGCTCAGGCCTTCCGCCGCGGCCTGAGGACGATTCGGGAGGCCATTGGCGACCGCTTCCTCTTGGGCTGCGGCGCGCCCCTGGGGCCCTCGGTGGGCCTGATGGACGGCATGCGCATCGGACCCGACGTGGCAGTCAACTGGCACCCCTTCTGGCAGGACCTAACCATGCCCTCGGCCGAGAACGCCGGTCGGAATGCCATCGCTCGCTATTTCCTGCATGGAAAGCTCTGGGCCAATGACCCCGATTGTCTGGTGGCCCGCCGTCGGGATGACCAGTCCGACCTGACCCTGGGCCAGGTCCGAACCATAGCCACCATCATCGGCCTTTCCGGTGGTATGGTCCTGGCCAGCGACAATTTTCCCACCCTGGCTGCCTGCCGCCAACGCGTGCTCCAGCAGCTCCTGCCGCCCTTGGGTCAGGCTGCCGTGCCGATGGACCTCTTCCGGAACGAGTCTCCGGAGCTCCTGTTGCTGCCCATCGCCACCGATTTCGGAGAATGGCTGATCGTCGCCTCCATCAACTGGACCGACCGTACCAGGAAGACCACGTTGCGGGTCAACGAACTGATGGGTCAACGCGTCAGTGAGGGGATCAGCCATGATGTCCCTCACCCAACCCTTTACCACGCCTTTGACTTCTGGTCCGAGCGTTATCTGGGAATAGTGGGTGAGAAGCTGGTGCTGCACAACCACCTGCCTCATTCCCCCAAAGTCATATTGCTGAAACCAACAAGCCCGGAGCCGGAACTCCTGGCCTCCACCTTCCACATCAGCCAGGGAGGGAGAGAGGTGAAATGGCTGACCCGCTCGCCAGGAAAGCTCACCCTGGAAATGGAGAAGCCCGGTTCTCAATTCGGCCGGCTTTACTTCACCGTCCCATCTCCTTACCGGGTAACCGGCTGCCGGCTGAACGGCCGCCGCCGCCCCTGGCAATCGGTGGCCGGAGGAGTCGTGGTCCTGGGCTTCCGCCTGCAGGGGTCCGCCGTGATTGAGATCGAGTGGGAGAGGAGGTCTTAACCGGCTCGTTGCACCATCCTAACCCTTAACCATCCCCAGGCTACAACATACCTCGTCGAACTCGATTTCCAGGCCCAGGGATTGGCCATGGGCGATGGCCCTTTCACCGGGATAGGCTAGGGCCGTGGCCCCGGCCTCGATGGCTATCCGCTCCATCGCTGCCCCGGCCGGGCCAGGGGGACGGGCACAGCCGAGGGCCACCGGGGTCCGGGGGTTGAGCAACCGGGCCAGAGCAACCAGCCGGCCCACGACCTGGGGCGTCGGCGGCGGAGAGGCCTGCATAGGAGTACCAGGAAGCGGATTCAGCGCCACCAAGACGATGGCCTCTGCTCCGACCTCGCGGATCAGGGACAGGGCCGTGAGTTCTCCGCGCATCTGGCCGAAGTGCAGGCCAATGACCACGTGAGGCACGACGCTGAGCCCCGCCCCTTTGGCCGCAGCCAGGGAGGCGGCGTAATCGGCGGGCACCTTGTCCAGGTGGCGCACCTGCCTAATGGTCTCCGCATCGCCGATCACGTCCAGGAGCGCCTGGTCCACGCCAGCTTCTTTCAGGCCCCGGGCGGCAGCCATGTCCAGGAGGCCGGTGTGGACGATGACCTTGAGCCCCTTTTCCTTGAGGTAAGCGATGGCCTCGAGGTAGCCGTCCACGGGCACCTGACCCTGGCTATCAGCTCCACCGCTCAGGAGCAGGCCCCGGCAGCCCTTTGCCACCAGCTCATCGGCCAGTGCCCGTAATGCCCTAGGGGTAGTGGCTGGATGCATGGCGGCAAGGAGTTCCCCTCGGCAGTGTTCACAGCGCAAGGCGCAGGCTCGGCCCGTCAGGCTCACGCCTACGAAGCGGTGGGGCGTGTTGCGAAAGCCCTCCACCTCGTAGTGCCTGGCTCCTGGCACGGCCAGCTTCAGCCGGGGCGGGTAGTTTGCCTGGCGCAGCGCCCAGGACTCGGCCACGAGCTCGTTCAGGGGACGGCGGTAGAGAGCCTCGATCTCAGCCGGACTCATTCCGCCAGGCCCTCTCTCAATTGGCACCGGATGAGGGCGATGTCCTCGACCTCCGGAGGGAAGGGATAGTTGCGTAGAGGTTGGGATGGGCGCTCGTTCCCGAAAGGGCGGTTACAAGCCACCTGGCCGTCCTCGCCGGGGCAACCCGAGGTCATGAAGGCTGTCCCTTCAGCGATAGTCTCGTCCGCCTCGCCCACCCCGAAGTTTACTACCTGGCCGGCCCGGTTAAAGGCCATCCTCTCGGCCCGGGCCAGACTCTGGTTGATGAGGTAGCGGGCGAGTTGCACCCGGCGGTACTGGCCGTACGAGGGCTGCGGCCAAGCCGCCAAAGCCGTGCCCGGCTCGGGGAAGAAGCTGAAGAGGTGGGTATGTGCCCCCAGGTCATGGGCCCGCTGGATGGCCCCGATCATCTCCTCCTCCGTCTCCCCCAGGCCGACGATGAGGTGCACGCCGGCCCGGTGGCGCCCGAAGACTTCTGCCGCCGCCTCCACCGTCTCCCAGAAGTGCTTCCAGCGATGGGGGCCGCCCACGCCGTCCTGCCGATATCGGTTGAAGAGGGCTTCGGTGGCCGCGTCCACAGCGATGTTGGCCATGTCCGCCCCGGAGGCCCGGGCCTCGGCCAACATCGGGCGGGGCTTCGGGAGCATGGTGGGCGAGATAAGGACGCTGATCGGCAGAGGCAGTTCCACCCGCAGGGCCCTGACCACGGTGTTCATATCGGCAAAGGCCCGGCGGTGGGTGATCATGGAGACGCAAACGCGTCTCAGTTGCCCGCCCAGGCCTTTAGCCCGCTCGATGAGCTCCGCAAGCGGGTAAGCCGGCCACCGCACCCGGATGAAGGTGCGTTCGGCCTTCGGCGGGAGCTCCCGCCCCTGGGCCAGGCCGCAGTAGGCGCAGCGCCCCGTGCAGCCGTCGACGTAGGTGAGGAGCAGGTTGAGGCCACTGAGCTTGGCGTCGCGGCGGAAACGTCCTGGTATGAGCCCCAGGGTGATGGCCGCCGCCAGGCTCGTTTGAACGTATTCAGGGCTTTCCATGTGTTTTAACCAGTAGAAAGACGCCGTCCGTAGGCCGGGAAGGCCACCCAGGCCCGGCGCAAACATTGGCTCAGGGAGACCGGGTCACTGTTCCAGTTATCCTCCAGGAAGCGACGTCGGGCCAGGGCGTGTTCCAGGACGGCGCCCAGATACCCACGCCACTGCTGCTCGTACTCACCCAGATGGCCCAGATCGCCGGATAGAGCAGCCCTGGCGGCCGCCTCTCCGGCCAGGCGTCCGCTCAGGCAGGCATGGGCGATGCCGGCCCCCGTGATGGGATGTGTATGCCCGGCGGCGTCGCCAGCCAGGATGATATTCCCCCGCCAGGTAGGTTCAACCGGCCCCCCGCAGGGGATGAGGCCGCTGGTGCCACCGAGGATGGCCGAGGGCCGGATTGCCAGCCTATCCAATAGATGCGCCAGGGCTTTCCTGAGCCCGCGTCGGAACTCGCGCCTCACCCCCACGCCCACGTTGGCCGTGTCGCCCTTGGGGAAGAGCCAGCCGTAACCACCGGGATAGGCCTGGTCGAAATAGACCTGGGTGGCTGAGCGAGGCCCCGGAAGTCTCACCCGGCACTGGGCAGCGATGATGAAGGCACGGTTGGCCGCCCCGATCCAATGCCCTACGGTTGAGGTCGGCCCGTCGGCGCCGATGATGACTGTGGCCCCCACCTCGCGGGCCTTTCCCTCCTCTCGCACCAACAGGCCCTGCTTAGTGCGCGCCATGGCCCGGGCCGAGAGGCGGATCTCGGCCCCAGCGCACCGGGCCGCTTGGACCAGATGTCGGTCAAAGCAGGCCCGGTCGAGGACATAGCCGGCGGCAGGGGTTTCCGCCACCTCGCCGTCGGGCAGGTGGGTGTGCATGAACTGAATGGTCTGGGCCACACAGGCCGGTGACCAGGGCACTTCCAAGGCCAGCTGTCGGGGCACGTACTCGGCGCAGCGCACCGGCTCGCCAAGCTTCTTGCGCTCGTCCAGGAGGAGCACCCGCGCCCTGGCCTGGGCCGCAGCCAGCGCCGCCATGCTACCCGCCGGACCGGCCCCCACCACCACGACATCGTAGAATTCTATCGGAGCCATCGCCGTCCTGCACTATCGGCCATGATCCGTCAGGTGTTCCACCACCTGCTCCATAAGCTTTAGGTTCAGCTCGGTCTGGCCGTCGTACTCTCCCCGGCGAGCCTTCTCCTCCTGTCCCAGGTCGTAGCAGGTGGAGCTGTCCAGACCCACCAGAACGCCGGGAAGTCCAATGCGCTCGAAGTCGGCACGGTGTTTGGCGTAGAAAGCCTCGCAGCAGGAGCCGACAAAGGCCCGGACGCCTCCCCTTTGCAGGCCAGCAAGCTCCTTCTCCAGCATCTCGTAGTTCTGGATGGTGATGGGTGCGAGGCCATGCCCCTCGGCCAGGGCATAGGCCTGGCCCACGCCACACCGGCCGCAGCGGTCGCACCCGTTGCTATGGCGGAGGCTGCACCCCGGCAGTTTGGCACAGTAGGGCAGGAGCAGCGCCCCAGGCCGCTCCATCGCCTCCACAGACCTGCCTACCGTGAAGAGATTATTGGCCTCGGCAGCGCTCACCTCAAACCGGGCGGTGAAGGCTCGCTTCCTCAGGGCCTCGCCAATGGTCCGAACGAAGTCGGCCGGGGCCACGCCGGGGACGATGGCGTCGCTTTCGGCGAAGAACTCCTCCACGATATGTCCTACCGCCTCTAGCTCAGCGGGGACGTCCTTCAAGCGAGCCTCCAGGTCGAAGATGGCCCGCTGAGGATAGGCGAAAAAGTCGCCGGTAAGCAGCGCCTGCTGGATGCGCCCCGCGGCCCCATCCACCACCAAGGAGGCGCGGATGAGCCCGCCCTGGGCCTTGTAGAGGCCTCGCAGCTCCTGGTGGGTGGCCGGGGGACGGCGTATGCCAAAAACCCACTCCTCCGAGCAAAAATGAGGGAGTCGGTTGGCCAGAAGCGCCTGCTCGGCCATGGTGAGGGGCTCGGGGACGAACGCCGCATCCAGGGCCTCGCTGAAGCCCTGAGCCAGGGCGGCCTTAATGGTGTCTAAGGCTGGGGCTTCGCCCAGCTCCCAGGCCAGGCAGGTCACCCGCTGCCGCACCGAGGCCAGTTCTTTGTCCTTGAGCTTCTCGGTGGGGATGCGCAGCGCCCGCAGCATGGTCTCTACGTCGAAATCCACCAGGAGCGTCCCCTGGAAGAGGAAGGCCCCATTGAGGGCCGTGCCGCCGGTCCCGGAGATCTTCCGCCCGCCCACCTCGATGTCGTTTTTGGGCCGAAAGGCCGCCTGCACCCCCATCTTGGCCAGGCCCCGGATGGCCCCTTCGATCAATTGGCTATAAAGACGCTCCGGGCGGCCAAGCAGGGCCGGGTCATCGTCAAGGGCGTAGATCTCCCATCCCACTTGAGACTCATCCCAGAAAAGAGCTCCGCCGCCAGTGAGGCGCCGATTGATCTCGATGCCCCGCTGGCGGCAGAACCCGGTACGCACCTCCTGTTCCACCGCCTGGTGATAGCCCACCAGGACGCAGGGTGGTGAGAACTGCAGGAAGCGCAGGGTGTTAGGTATGAGATTTCGGCTTCGTGCCTCCAGGATGGCCTCGTCTAAGGCCATGTTCCGAGCGGCAGAACACACCCCCGTATCCAGCAGCCGCCAAATCTCAGCCATCATGATGCCTCAAGCTCATCACCGGGGGATTATAGGGCAACCCACATTGCCAGTCAATCGCTGATCCGCCTGCCCCTGGTTCTTGACCCCATGAGCCTCTTATGGTATATTTTAAATATAAGATAGTGCCCATTGAAAAAGTGCTCGTTAGCCCGTTGCCAGACCGCCACCGCCGAGCATCGCAGGCGATGGCTGGCGTGGGAGCGGTTATTTCAGTGAATGTTTGATAATAATTAGATAACAATAGAAGCTGCTGTGCCTGTGCTTTGGACCGAGGTAGGTCCGGGAGAGTGCCGACGATGGTGCGGTGGCAATTATCGTCAGGTCTCATTGGTCAGAGTTTCGCAGGGCACGCGGATGTTATCCCCGCCGTAGTCACAATGCTTGGCTGCAGGGAGTCCTTGTAACGAGAGGGACTCCCTGCTTTTTGTTTGGAGATGGACCAGCGTGGATAGCTGAGCTTCCTAAATAGCGGTTGAGGCGTCGGGAAGCACGATGTTTGGACACGAGGTGGTGGGTCAGAAATCTTTGGTGGTAGTTGAGCTACTCAGCGGGTTCATGCGCGGTTGGCGTGGGCTGCTTCGTCCCTGCAGATATTAAAATATTCCTTGCTTCAATCTTCACCCCCAGGAGGTAGCATTTGGCTACAGTCGGCATCATCGCCAACCCGGCCTCGGGCAAGGACATCCGACGGTTGGTCGCTTATGGCTCAGTCTTCGATAACCAGGAAAAGGTTAACATTGTGCGCCGGGTGCTCCTGGGCCTGGAAGCCGCTAGTGTGGATGAGGTTATCTTCATGCCCGATTATTTCGGCATCGGCCCCCGAGCCGTGGATGGAGCCAGGCTCTCCATGCAGACATCTATCCTGGACATGCCCCTGCGCGCAACCCAGGAGGACTCGACCCAGGCGGCGGCCTTGATGCGGGAGATGGGGGTTGGCTGCATCGTCACCATTGGGGGCGATGGCACCAACCGGGCCGTGGCCAAGGGCTGTGGCGAGGTCTGCCTCATGCCCATCTCCACCGGCACCAATAACGTTTTCCCCTACATGATCGAGGGCACTATCGCCGGCTTAGCCGCCGGAGTGGTGGCGGCTGGAACCTTCGATTCCCACCGGTTAGCCAGGCGCACCAAGAGGTTAGAGGTCAAGTTAGATGGCCACTTGATCGATATCGCCCTGGTGGATGCCGTGGTTTATGCCGATCTATTCGTCGCCTCCCGGGCCATTTGGGACATGTCGAAGGTGAAGGAGATCATCCTCACCCGGGCTGAGCCCGATAACATTGGACTGTCATCGGTGGGGGGAAACCTTTACTGTGCCAGGTTCAATCGACATCACGGGGTCTACATCCGATTGGGGGAGGGGCCCCTGGAGGTCACCGCCCCGATTGCCCCGGGCTTGATCGGCAGCGTGGGCATCGCAGGTTACCGACTGCTTTCTATCGGGGACCAGGTGGAGGTGACCCACCGGCCCTCTCTATTGGCTCTGGACGGTGAACGGGAGATCGAAATCGGCAAGGACGATGAGATGTCGATCCAGCTCAGCGCCACTGGGCCGCTGGTCGTGGACGTGCGGAGGGCCCTGCAGTGCGCCGCCAAGGCCAACCTCTTCACACGGTTGTGCGGCGGTGGGTCGATGAGAACAAGGTGCGCGATGAGGGAGGCCAATTTGTGTCTGGCACCGCTGGACTCGTGCCTGGCCCGGCCTCAGGCCAGGGACGCCAAACACGAGGGGAGGGAGTAAAGATGAGGAAATATCCATGCACGCTTTAAGGTGGTTACCCCGAAAAGAGTCTGTCATCTCTTGTCTTTTCAGGAGGGAAACATGTCTGCCCAAGAAAAGGAATTGACCAACGAACAACTCCTCGAGATGTACCGGAAGATGCTCTTGGTACGCACCTTCGAGGAAAAGTGCGCGGCTGAGTTCGCCAAGGGAGTCATGCCGGGATTCGTCCACCTGAGCGTGGGTCAGGAAGCCATTGCTGTGGGCACGGTGTACGGGCTCCGGAAGGACGACTTCATCTCCGCGACACACCGTGGGCATGGTTGCCTGATCGTCAAAGGCATGCCCATGAGAAAAATGTTCGCTGAAATGCTGGGGCGCAAGACCGGGGCCTGTGGGGGAAAGGGGTGCTCCTTCCATATGGGCAACCTGAGCCTGGGGATCTATGAGATCAACGGCATCCTCGGTTCCTCCACCCCTATCGCCACCGGTTCCGCCCTGGCCATGAAAAAAGCAGGCACCGAGCAGGTTCACCTGGCTTACTTCGGCGATGGGCAATCGAACCTCGGCTCCATCCACGAAGGTATGAACTTCGCCGCCATTCACAAGCTGCCAATCGTCTACATCTGCGAGAATAACCTCTACGGTATCTCCATGCGGCAAACGGACGCCACGGCCATCGAGGACATCGCCGACCGGGCCACGGCTTATGGCTTCCCCGGTGTGGCCGTGGACGGCAACGACGTCATCGCCGTCTACGAGGTCTCCCAGGAGGCGGTCAAGAGGGCCAGGAAGGGAAATGGGCCTACCCTGATCGAGTGTAAGACCTACCGTTGGCGAGGGCACTTCGAGGGGGACCCAACGGTCTATCGTTCGGAGAAAGAGGTCGAGGAGTGGAAGAAGAAGTGCCCTATCAAGCGGTTGAAGGAACGGCTGATGGGGTTGGGCATCCTGACCGAGGAGATGTCCGACCGGATCATCAAGGAGGTCGAGCAGGAAGTCGAGGAGGCTTATCAGCAGGCCTGGAACGACCCGATGCCGGCTCCAGAGGATGCCTTGATCCTGGGCTTTGCTCGCTAATGGTAGCAGGCCAGGAGGTAACCTGGCATCGCGTCGGTATGCTAAGGCGCTCATCCCGTCAGCAAGAGGAGGTTTTTCCTATGAGAGAGTTGACCTTTATGGAAGCCATCAGGGAGGCCTTGCGAGAGGAACTGAAGAGGGACGAAAAGGTCTACCTGTTGGGCGAGGACATTGGCAAGTTCGGTGGATGTTTTGGGGTCACTAAAGGTCTATGGGAGGAATTCGGTTCAGAGCGGGTTATGGACACCCCCATTTCCGAGGCAGCCATTGTGGGAACCTCAGTGGGGGCGGCGATCATGGGATGGCGACCGGTGCCGGAGGTCATGTTCGCCGATTTCCTCACTGTCTGCTTTGACCAGCTCTACAACCAGGCGCCTAAACTCAAGTACATGAGCAATGGCGAGATGAAGATTCCCCTCACCATTCGCACTGCCTGTGGGGCCGGCATTCGCGCTGGTGCCCAGCACTCTCAGAGCCCGGAGGCCCTTTGCGTCCACTGTCCAGGGCTTAAGGTAGTCTATCCTGGAACCGCCTACGATGCCTACGGCTTGCTTAAGGCCGCCATCCGGGACGATGATCCGGTGATCGTCTTCGAGCACAAGCTGCTGTACTTCATCTCCGGCAAGGAGCAACTACCGGATGATGAATTCACGATCCCTCTGGGCAAAGCTAACGTAAAGCGCGAGGGCAAGGACGTCACTGTGGTGGCCTACGGCCTCATGCTGTCCAGGGCTTTGGGGGCGGCGGAGAAATTGCAGGGGGATGGAATCAGCGTAGAGGTGGTCGACCCCCGCACCCTGAGCCCCTTAGACAAAGAGACGATCATCAATTCCCTCAAGAAAACCCACCGGGCCGTCATCGTGCATGAGGCCCCCAAGACCGGTGGTTATGGTGGCGAGCTGGCCGCTATCCTCGCTGAGGAGGCCTTCGACTACCTGGATGCCCCCATCGGCCGGGTTGCCGCGCCGGATACCCCGATTCCCTTCAGCCCTCCCATGGAGGACTTCTATCTCCCCAACGAAGAGAGGATCGTCCAGGGGGTAAGGAAGGTCCTGGGGACGTAAGTCAATTTGGCGAAGCCGCCAGAGGCGGCTTCGCCAAATCAACCTTTGAGGGAAATGCCAATGAACCTGAAAAAGTACATCGTCGAGATAGGAATGGGAATCGATCAGCACGGACAGATTCAACCAATGCGGCTCAGAAGGCGGTCAAAGATGCCATTTCCAGAAGTTGCCTGTGTGGGCTGTTTGAGATAGCAAAGTTGAGCGAGGCGGACCAGATGTTTGTGGAGGTCCTTGTCGCTTGCCCAAATCCTGGAACAGTGGACGAGGAAAAGGTGCTCCAGGCCATTCCTTTCGGACGAAAGCAGGTCAAAGTCATCGAGGGGGGAATGGTAGCCAAAAGCATTTACCAGCCGGAACTGGGAGATACCTCTGATGAGGTCTTCGTGGCCAACGCGGCCGTAACGGTCTCCCTGGACATGGATGAAGTGCTGGAAGCCTGGAAAGCGTCCTAAAAGGCCTGATGCTGCCTTCGGCCGCAACCAAATAGTCGCACTTAGGGCGAATCTTGAGGGGTAAATCTACATAATTCGGGAGAGAGGCAAATGGCAACCAAAGTGGTCATGCCCAAGTTAGGCATGGCTATGACCGACGGGGTTGTGGTCAAATGGCTGAAAGCAGACGGTGATCGGGTGGAGAAAGGCGAGCATCTCGCCGTGGTGATGAGCAAGAAGATCACCTATGAGGTAGAGGCGCCGGGGTCGGGCCTAATGCGCTACGCTGTCCAGTTGAAAGAGCCCAAGCTCGTTGGAGAGGCCATCGCCTTCATCGCTGAGCCCGGAGAGGCGGTCCCCGCCCTGGCCGAGGTGGTCCCTGCCGTAGTCGCCAGGGCCGCGGCGCCTCCGCCGCTCGAGGCGCGACCCCCGGAGGCCGCCCCCTTCGTCCCAGCTACCCCCGCCGCCCGGAGGCTGGCCAAAGAGCGTGGCATTGACATCTCCCAGGTAAGAGGCACCGGCCCTGAGGGAAGGATCGTCGAGGAGGATGTTACGCGCTTCATCCAGGAGCGGGAAAGGGCGCCCAGAGAGGTCTTGATCTCTCCTATGGCCAGGAGGCTGGCCCAGGAACACGGCCTGGACATCACCCAGATCACCGGTTCGGGTCCAGGGGGGCGGATTGTGGAGGAAGATGTGCGCAAGCTCATCGAGGCCAAAAAAGAGGTACCGCCCGTGACGGCACCCCCTGGACGAGTGATACCCTTTATCGGCATGCGCCAGGCCATCGCCGAGCGCATGGCCGAAAGCCTCAGGACCATGGCCCAGGTCACGGTCACCACCGAGGTGGATGTGAGCGAGACGGTGAGGTTGAGGGAGGAGCTCAAAGAGGAGTTCGACCTCACCTACACTGACATCGTCGTCAAGGCGGTGGCCATGGCCCTGAAGAAGCATCCCCTGCTCAACGCCACCCTGGTGGGGGAGGATATCCACCTGCTGGAGGAGGTCAACATCGGGATGGCCGTGGCCCTTGAGGAGGGGCTCATCGTCCCCGTGGTCCGGGAGGCGGACAAGAAGGGCCTCTCAGAGATCGCCCGGGAGACGAAGCGGCTGGCCCAGGGGGCCCGGGAGAACACCCTCACCGTGGACGAGGTGACCGGCGGGACTTTCACGGTAACCAACGTGGGAATGTATGAGGTGGACACCTTCACGCCCATCGTCAACCCGCCGGAGGCGGCCATCCTGGGGGTGGGGCGCATCATAGAGAAGCCAGCCGTCAAAAAAGGGCAGATCGTGGTGTGTTCCATGATGCACCTGAGCCTGACCTTCGACCACCGCATAGTGGACGGGGCCCCGGCGGCGGACTTCTTGCGCACCGTGAAACACACCCTGGAGAAACCATACCTGTTGCTGGGATAACTATCTATGGAGAGGAGGTGCAGGAGCGAGGACAGTGACTTCAAGCGGTGCAAAACGCGTAATTAAGGAGGGCAATGCTATGGCAGTGGAGAAAGAAAAACTGATCGAGATGTACACCAAGATGCTCACGATCCGGCGCTTTGAGCAAAGGGTTGCGGAGCTTTTTGCCGCGGGCAAGATCCCCGGCTTCGTCCACCTGTACATCGGCGAGGAGGCGGTAGCCGTGGGCACCTGCGCTCACCTCCGTCCCGATGATTACATCACCAGCACCCACCGGGGACATGGGCACCTCATCGCCAAGGGCGGCGACATCAAAAGGATGATGGCCGAGCTCTTCGGCAAGAGAACGGGCTACTGCAAAGGCAAAGGGGGTTCGATGCACATCGCCGATGTAGAACTGGGCATCCTGGGGGCCAACGGCATCGTAGGGGGCGGGCCACCCATCGCGGCCGGAGCCGCTCTCTCGGCGCAATACCGAGGCACTGACCAGGTGGTGGCCTGCTTCTTTGGCGATGGCGCCGCCAACCAAGGAACCTTCCATGAAGGGCTCAACATGGCCTCGATCTGGAAGCTGCCGGTGATCTTTGTCTGCGAGAACAACCATTACGGCATATCTCTCTCCCAGCTAAAGAGCATGAATGTGGCCGACATCGCCGATCGGGCCAAGGCCTATGACATCCCCGGCGTAATGGTGGACGGCAACGACGTCATCGCCGTTTACGAGGCAGCGCAGGAGGCGGTCAAGAGAGCTCGCGCCGGTGAGGGGTCTAGCCTCATCGAATGCAAGACCTACCGTCACCGGGGCCACTTCGAGGGGGACCCTCAAGTTTACAGGCCTCCCGAGGAGGCCGAGGCCTGGTTGAAAAAGGACCCCCTCCCACGCTTCGAGGCCAAGCTCATGGAGATGGGTGTGCTGACGGGCGAGAAGGCTAAGCAGATCGAGCAGGGGATCGTGGCGAAGATCGATGAGGCGGTCAGGTTCGCTGAGGAGAGCCCTTTCCCCGCGCCGGAGGAACTGGGCGATGACGTATACACCGCCTAGCCCATAGCTGTTGGCCGATGGCGGATGGCATATAGCCTCCGGCTTGTGGCCCGTGGCGCGGCATCTACCATCTGCGGTACGCCATACCTTGCCATTAAGGAAGGAGTGACTGCCATGAGAAAGCTAACCTATGCCGCGGCGCTGAATGAGGCGCTAAAGCAAGAGATGAAGAGAGACCCTGCCATCTATGTCGCCGGCGAAGATGTGGCGAAATACGGCGGCATCTTCGGGGTGACGGCAGGGCTCCTGGAGGAGTTCGGGGAGAAGCGAGTCAAGGACACGCCGATCACCGAGAGCGCCATTATCGGCTCAGCCGTCGGTGCCGCGGCTACAGGCCTCCGGCCGGTGGTGGAGCTGATGTTCATTGACTTCATCGGGGTGGCCCTGGATCAACTCTACAACCAGGCAGCCAAGATGAAGTACATGTTCGGTGGCAAAGCCAAGCTGCCCATCGTTGTGCGCACCACCTGTGGGGCGGGCATGGGTGCGGCGGCCCAGCACTCCCAGAGCCTGGAGGCGTGGTTCATGCACATACCGGGCCTGAAGGTGGTCATGCCCAGCACTCCGTATGACGCCAAAGGGCTCCTGATCACCGCCATCAGGGAGGACAACCCGGTCTTCTTTATCGAGCACAAGATGCTCTACGGGTTGGAGGGCGACGTTCCAGAGGAACCATACGCCATTCCTTTCGGCCAGGCCGACGTGAAGCGGGAGGGGTCAGACGTCACCATCGTGGCCACCGCCGCAATGGTGCATAAGGCGCTGGCCGCGGCTGAGACGCTGGCCAAGGACGGGAACAGTCTCGAGGTGATCGACCCGCGCACCCTGACCCCCCTCGACCAGGACACGATCATCAACTCGGTCAAGAAGACGCACCGGCTGGTCGTGGTCACCGAGGAGGTAAAGCATGCCGGCTCCAGCGCCGAGATCGCTGCCCGCGTCGCCGAGCACGCCTTCGACTACCTGGACGCGCCCATCAAACGTGTCGCCGCCCCCTTCACCCCGGTACCCTTCAGCCCGGCGCTGGAGAAGGAGTTCATCCCCACCGAAGAGAGGATCATCGCTGCGGTCAAGGAGGTTCTTGGCAAAGGGTAGGACATGTGGGCAGCGAGCACCTGCCCGCTGCCCTAGTCATATTTGAGTGCGGATCTTAGGACGGTAAGGAGGAACCAAATGGACTTCGGATTGAAAGGGCGAGTAGCGCTCGTCACCGGGGCCAGCCGGGGCATCGGCAAGGCCTGTGCGCTGGTGCTGGCTGGGGAAGGGTGCCACGTGGCCATCTGCGGCCGAGGCAAGGAGGCCTTGGATGAAGCGGCCGAAGAGATCGGGGCGAAGGGTGTGGAAGTCCTCTCCGTCCAGGCTGATATCACCAAGGCGGAGGACATCGAAAACTTCGTGACCAGGGCCGCCGAGAAGTTCGGGCGTATTGACATCCTGGTCAACAACGCCGGCACAGGACGGCTGAGCGACCTGATGGCGCTTCCCGAGGAGGAGTTCCGCTACAACATGGACCTGATGTTCTTCGGCCTCATGCGGTGCTCCAAGGAGGTGATTCCCCACATGCGGGAACGGAAGTGGGGTCGCATCATCAACATCTCCTCCATCTTCGGTAAGCAGCCGGGTGGACTGGTGGACTACGATGCCATCAAGGCCGCCGTCATCATGTTCACCAAGGACCTGTCTAACTACTTGGCGAAGGACAACATTCTGGTCAACGCTGTCTGCCCTGGGCCGATCCGGACGCCCCTGTGGGAGGGCCCCGGACAACTGGGCGAGCAACTGGGCAAGCTCATCGGGATGTCGGGGCCAGAGGCCATCAACTGGTTCGCCCAGCAGAACATCCCCCTGGGGCATCACGGCATGCCGGAGGACATCGCCAACATGGTGGCCTTCCTGGCCTCCGACAAAGC
>JBFMCB010000036.1:0-15129 GCA_040754915.1 Chloroflexota bacterium
TGAAGCAGCAGCTCCCTGAGATCGATGATATAATACGCTACGTCCAACCCATCATCCTTGATGACGTAGCCGTCAAACTAGGACCCTGGAGTGGATACAATGTCCTGGCACATTACCTTCCTCTACTTTAACTAGTGAAAGACGCTGGCCTTTCCTTGCGCCAGGCCATTGCCAGCAAGACGAGGAGATAGTAGCCCAGGTAGCCCAACACCTCCAGGAGCGAGGGGTCGTCGTTGTAGCCCACCAGGGAGCGCAGGACAGAGCCCAGCGCTGATCGGTCGTCCAGGATGGCCTTGGTGTTCCATACGTGTTCCGCCAACGCTGGCAGGAGGCCTGCTTCCTGGAACTCGTGCAGGCCATGGGCGGCTAGCCCGGCGGCGAAGACGATGAGCAAAGCGCCGGTGGCGGAGAAGAAGGCCCTGATGTCGAGCCGCCGGCTGGAGGCGAAAACGGCCCATCCGGCGACCACGGCCAGGGCCAACCCCAGGACCCCGCCCACCATGGTCTCCCGGCCAGAGGAGACGTAGGTGGCCGCCGAGAGAAACAGGGCGGTCTCGACCCCCTCCCGGAACACGGCCAGGAAGGCCACGGAGAAGATCCCCCACCGGGCCCTGGACGTCACGGCTGCTCCCACGCGCTCCTCCAGCTCCCCCTTTACCCGCCGGGCCTGCTGGCGCATCCAGAAGATCATATAGGTGAGCACGCCCACCGCCAGGAGCATGGTGGTGCCCTCGAAGATCTGCTCACCCCGGCCCTGGAACTCGGCCCCCATGAACTGCAGCCCAGCCGCCATGACCGCGCTGGCCGCCAGGGCCAGCCCTACGCCCCACCAAACGTAGGGATAGCCATCGCGGCGGCCAATCCTGGCCAGGTATCCTAAGACAATGCCCACAATGAGGGCTGCCTCCAGCCCCTCGCGAAACGTCAATAAGGACGCCGCCAACATGCTTGATGCTCCTGATAATGATAATTATTCGCAATTACTTAACGAAAAAAGAAGAAAGTCGTCCCCTTGGGAGATGCTCTCAGCCGGGCCTTTCGCCGGCGCGGCATTCCCGACAAAGCCCGGTGATATCGATCTGCACGTCGCTCACCTGGAAATCCTTGTCCCGGGCCACGTGGTGCTTCAACTCCTCCGCCAGGGGGCTGGAAAATTCGATCACCTGACCGCAGCCCTTGCAGATCAAGTGAAAATGGCCGCCTGGGTCCCTGGCCTCGTAGTGGTGGTGCTCCTCTTCCAGGTGAAGCTCTCGCACCAGGTTCAGCTCCTTAAGAAGCGACAGCGTACGATAGACGGTGGAGATGCTGAGCCGGGGATACTCACGCTTCGCCAAACGGTAGATCCCGTCCACATCCAGGTGCTCGCGGTTCTCCTGGATCAAACGGAATAGCAGCTCCCGCTGGCTCGTCCGGCGACGGCCAGCCGGCCGCAGGACATGGAGGGTCATTGGGTCTTTCCTATATGCAAACAATTCGCAATAGCAAGTATAACACAGCTAACGCCCGGTGTCAAGTTTCCCCAGTATGGAGCAAAGAACGCTCTACGAGGGTGCAGGCGTGTGATAAAGGCCGCCGATTTCTTCACTAGTAAAGAAATTCGCATCTATCGCCAGGGTTATGAGGCTATACCTCAAACACCACCTGGCCTTTGACCATGGTCAACAGCACCCCAAACCTTTCGTCAAGCAAGACCACATCGGCATCTTTGCCGGCCTCCAGGCTCCCCGTGTTAAGCCCCAGAAGCCGGGCCGGCACTGAGCTGGCGCAGGCCAGGGCCTCCGGGAAAGGCACGCCGGCCAGCTCTACCAAATGGCGCAGGCCTCCATCGAGCATGGTGACGCTTCCCGCCAGCCTATCGCCGGGCAGCTTGGCCACCTTGCCATCATTGAACACCGATTCCCCCGCCCACCGATACTCGCCGACAGGCAACCCGGCAACCGGAAGGGCATCGCTGACCAGGGCAATGCGCCCGGCGCCCTTCACCCGCAGTAGGAGCTTCATGGCCGTCGCGTCCACGTGAACGCCATCGGCTATCAGCTCGGCGGTGATGTCGTCCGAGAAGAGCACTGCCCCCACCGTACCGGCCTCCCGGTGATGAAAGGGTCGCATGGCGTTGTAGACGTGGCTGGCGTTTCTAAGCCCGGCCTTGACCGCTGCCTGCACTTGGGCGAAGGTGGCGTGAGAATGACCGATGGAGGGGACGATCCCCATGGCAACCAGCCGCGGCAGATAGTCCAGGGCTGGAGGGACCTCCGGGGCCAGGGTCATCATCCGAACGTTGTTTTCGGAGGCAGACACGAACCCCTGGAATTCCAACCAATTAAAGGGACGGAAGTACTTCGCCTCCATAGCCCCGGGATGACGAACTGACAGGTACGGGCCCTCCATGTGAATGCCCAAAATGGCCGCGCCCTGGAGCGAAGCGCTCTTCGCCTGGGCAATCTGGCGCAGCGCACCATGGAGTTCATCGCTGGGGGCAGCCACCGTGGTGGGAAGGAAGCCAGTGACCCCAAAGCGAGGCAGGGCCTGGGCCATGGCCAGGGCCTGGCCTTTCATGGCATCGGCGCCCATGACCCCGTGGATGTGCATGTCAATGAAGCCGGGCACGACGAGCGTCCCCCGGGCATCAAGAATTCTGGCGCTTTGGGGAATGGAAATGGCATCGCGCGGGCCAACCTGGCGGATCACCTGGTCCTCGACCACGATAGCGCCGTTCTCGATCACGTCGCCGGGGGCGTGGATGCGGCCATTGACCAAACAGGTTAGCACAGGCGAACCCCAACCCCTTTCCGCAGGATAACTGCCATATCTCCTTCTGGTCATTCTAACCGGCGGCAGGGTCAGTGTCAAGCCGGACGCGGTGACTCCCGGTTTATTTTCGCCGGGAGATGGATTATAATACGATGGCCAGTCTTGGAGGGACTCTTGTTCTACGACCGAGCTAAGATCTATCTGCAGGCGGGCAAGGGGGGCGATGGGTCGGCCAGCCTGCGCCGGGAGAAATTTGTGCCCAGGGGCGGCCCAGATGGTGGTGACGGCGGCCGCGGCGGCAGCGTCTACCTGGTGGTGGATGTCGGGCTGAACACGCTTATCGAATTCAGGCATCGCCATCGTTTTCACGCCGAGAACGGCGGGAACGGCGCCCGGAAAACCAGGCACGGTAAGGCCGGGGAGGACCTGCAGCTCAGGGTTCCGCCAGGAACCGTGGTGAGAGATGCAGATACCGGGGAGACCCTGGGAGATCTGACCGTCCCGGGCGGCGAGTTACTGGTGGTCCGGGGCGGCCGCGGTGGGTTGGGCAACGTGCACTTCGCCACTTCGACCCATCAGACGCCGCGCTTCGCGGAAAAAGGCGAGCCGGGCGAGGCTCGCTCGGTCGTCCTGGAGCTCAAGCTCATCGCCGACGTCGGGATCATCGGCTACCCCAACGTGGGCAAGTCCACCCTGTTGTCGGCCATCAGCGCCGCCCGGCCCAAGATCGCCGACTATCCGTTCACCACCCTGACCCCCAATCTCGGGGTGGTAGCCGTGGGCGATCATAGCTTCGTGGCCGCGGACATACCAGGGCTGATTGAGGGGGCCCACCGCGGCGCCGGGCTGGGACACGAGTTCCTGAAGCACATCCAACGCACCCGGGTGCTGATCCACGTCCTGGATGGCACCTCCACCGACCCTCGGGGTGACTTTCACACCGTCAACAAAGAGATGGCAACCTACGACCCTTCGCTCCCGGACAAGCCCCAGGTGATACTGGTCAACAAGATGGACCTGCCTGAGGCCCGGGAGCGCTGGCCCAAGGTGAAAGAACAGTTGGCAAGCGAAGGGTTACCCATCTTTGCCATCTCCGCGGCCAGGCGAGAGGGACTGCGGGCGCCCCTGGAGCAGGTGGCGAGCCTGTTGCACTCGCTGCCATCCCGGCTGGCAGCGCCGGCCGAGGGCCCAGTGATCCTCCTGAAGCCCCGGGCGCAAGAGGCCTTCACGGTGGAACGGGAGGGCCCGGCCTTCCGGGTGCGGGGCAGCCGGGTGGAACGCCTGGTGGCTCGGACCGACCTGGAGAACGAGGAGGCCCGGGAGAGGCTGGATCGCTTGCTCGCCAGGATGGGGGTGACCGTCGCCCTGGAGAGAGCGGGGGTACGGCCGGGGGACGCCGTGCTGATCGGCGAGTTCGAGCTGGAGTGGCAGGGGAGCTATGGCTGAGCGGCCCAGCCGTCGAGTGGGCATTATGGGCGGGAGTTTCGACCCCGTACACTACGGGCACCTGGTGGCGGCCCAAGAGTGCCTGGCGCGCCTGGGGCTCGACCAGGTGCTCTTCGTACCTGCCGCTCGCTCCCCCTTCAAGCCTGACCGGCCTCTCACCGCCGCAGTGCACCGGGTGGCTATGGTGGAGCTGGCCATCGCGGGCAACCCCAGATTCTCTCTTTCCCGGGTAGACCTGGAGCGGCCGGGCCCCTCCTATACCGTGGACACGCTGGCGGCTCTACGCCGGGAGCTGGGCCCGGCGGCAGAGCTTTACCTGATCGTCGGCATGGACAGCCTACGAGACCTGCCAGCATGGCACCGGCCACAGGAGATAATCGAGCAATGCCGTCTGGCCGTGGTGCCCCGGCCCGGGGTCCAGTGCAATATGGAGGAGTTGGAGGCCAGGATCCCGGGGGTCAAGGCGGTGCTGGACCTGGTCCCCGCCCCGGAGATCGGCATCTCTTCCACCGAGATACAAAGCCGGGTCCGGGCGGGCCTGCCGATCCGCTACCAGGTGCCCGAGGTGGTGGAGCGATACATCCAGGAACACGGGCTGTACAGGGAGGGCCCTGCTTGAAGACGGCCTGGCTAGACTTGCCCGGGATTATGTGATACACTCTGCCCGAGAACGAGTGGGAGAGCGAGGCAGGCCCTTGCGCGTCCTGATCACGGGGAGCAAAGGACAATTGGGCCGGGCCCTGGGTCAGGCCCTGGCCAAGGAGACAATCTTCAATTTCGACCTCCCGGAGATGGACATCACCGACTACCGGCAGACGAGCCAGGTCATCACCGACCTGCAGCCCGAGGTGGTGATCCACTGCGCCGCGTTCACCAACGTGGATGGGTGTGAGACGGACCCCGACACGGCCTACCAGGTAAATGCCCTGGGAACGCAAAACGTCGCCCTGGCCTGCCAGCGGGCCGGGTCGGCCATGGTGTACATCAGCACCAACGAGGTCTTCGATGGCACCAAAACCGGCCCCTACCTGGAGTTCGACCAGCCGAACCCCATCAACGCCTACGGGCGGTCCAAGCTGGCCGGGGAACAGTACGTCCAGATGCTCACTCTCAAGTTCTACATCGTCCGTATTTCCTGGCTCTACGGCGAGGGGGGCGACAACTTCGTGCGCAAGATGATCCGCCGGGCCGACGAGCAGCGTAGCCTGTCCGTGGTGGACGATGAGATCGCCTCCCCCACCTACGCCAAGGACCTGGCCAAGGCATTGGCCCAGTTAGTCCGGCAACCACAATACGGCATCTACCACCTCACCAATTCCGGCGCCTGCTCCCGCTACGAGTGGGCCCGGGAGATCATGTTCCTCACCGGCAGGGAGCATATCCCGGTGAGGCCTATCAGCTCAAAGGAATACGTGCGGGCTTCCCGGCCACCCTTGAACGGCCAATTACGCAACTACTGTGCCGAAAAGGCCCTGGGCATCACCCTGCGCCCGTGGAGGGAGGCCCTGGAAGACTTTGTGGTGACCAACTGGGCCGGGCTTGTGAAGGGGACCTAGCCCATGCCGCCGCTGGTCTCCGTGATCGTGCCCAACTGGAACGGCGAGAGGCACCTGCCGGCTTGCCTGGACTCGCTCTGCCGCCAGACCTATGACCACCGGGAGGTCATCGTCGTGGACAACGCCTCCTCCGATGGCTCGGTGGCCTTGATGGAAAGAGGGTATCCCCAGGTCAAGATTGTCAGGCTACCGGTCAATCGGGGCTTCGCCGGCGGGGCGAACGAGGGGATCCGGGCCGCCCAGGGCGAGGTCATCGCCCTCTTGAACAACGATGCCGAGGCCGACCCGAACTGGCTGGCGGAGCTGGTCGCTGCCCTGAGCCAACACCCCGAGGCGGGGATGGCCGCCTCCAAAATGCTCCTCTACGACCGGAGGGACGTCATCAATTCGGCGGGGGACTTCTACGGCCCGGACGGCGTGCCCGGAAATCGAGGAGTATGGCAGCGGGATTCCGGACAGTACCAGCGGGAGGAGTGGGTGTTCGGCCCCTGCGGCGGCGCAGCAGCCTACCGCCGCACGCTGCTCGACCAGATAGGCCTTCTGGACGAGGCCTTTTTCTTTTCCGTGGAGGACGTAGACCTGGCCTGGCGGGCTCAGTTGGCCGGCTACCGTTGCATCTATGTGCCCAGGGCAGTGGTCTATCACAAGCTGAGCGCCACCGGCGGAGGTCCCACCGCCAGCTACTATTGCGGCCGAAACTTCATCTACGTGCTGGCAAAAGACGTGCCCGGGAGCCTGCTCCGAAAGCACTGGCCGGCGATGGTCAGGGCCCAGCTCCGCTTTGTCTGGGAGTCGCTCCGGCATTTTCGAGAGGCAGCGGCCCGGGCCCGGCTGCGGGGCCAGTTGATCGGGCTATTGCACGTGCCCAAGCTCTTGAAGGCCCGGCGAGAGGTACAGGCAAGCAAACGGGTCTCTGACGAGTACCTGGAGACGATACTTTCCAGGGGATAGAGGGAGGCTGGCCCAGATGGGAGGTGGCACCGTCGAAGAGCGTCCTTACTTGACCACAGTCATCCCAGTGTACAACGAGTCCAGGCGGCTCCCCGAGAACCTGCCGAAGGTTGTGGCATACCTGGAAGGGCAGGCCTATCCCTGGGAGATCATCATCGTGGACGACGGCAGCGAGGACAACACGGCCGACATCGCCGAGGGCTTCCGGCGAGAGGAGCAGCGCATCTCGCTCGTTAAGAATCCCCATCAGGGAAAGGCCTACGCCGTGCGCACCGGCGTCCTGGCAGCCCGCGGGGAGAACGTCTTTCACTGCGACGTGGACCTGTCCATGCCCATCCAGGAACTGGACAAGCTCTTGCCTCCCCTGAGCGGCGGGTATGACCTATCTATCGGCTCCCGAACCGTCCGCCACAATTTCCCGTGGCATCGTCGCCTGATGAGTTGGGGATTCAGGCAGATCGTCCGCCTTTTCGTCGGGGCGGGATTCAAGGATACCCAGTGCGGCTTCAAGTGCTATCGCACCGAGGTGGCCAAAGACCTTTTCAACCGCACCAGGCTCTACAGCGTGGCCGGCGCCACGGTGAAGGGCCCGGCGGTGACCGGGTTCGACGTGGAGGTCCTTTTCCTGGCGGTAAAAAGGGGATACAAGGTCAAGGAGGTCCCGGTGGAATGGTACTACTCCCGGGACAGCAAGGTCAACCCCATCAAGGATAGCTTGCGCAACCTCCGCGATGTGCTCCAGGTGCGCCTGAACGATTGGCGGGGCCTTTATGGCCAGTAGGCTCGCCCTGGCCGGGCTGGTGGCGGCCTATCTCATCCTGGGAACCGCCTACGCCACGAGCACCCCCAAGTGGGAGACCCCAGACGAACCGGCCCACTACAACTTTATCAAACACCTGGCCACCGCCGGCCAACTTCCGATCCTGCAAGCAGGAGACTACAATGCCGGGGAGCTGGAGCGCCTGAAGGCGGCCAAGTTCCCCGACGGTATGTCAGTTGACGGGGTGCGCTACGAGTTCCACCAGCCACCGCTCTTCTACCTCCTGGCTCTGCCCGTTTACCGGGTATCAGAAGCCCTCCCGCTGAACTCTCGGGTGATCCTCCTGCGCTTAGTTTCCGTCCTCCTGGGGGCTTTGGTGCTGGTGACGGCCTACGCCACGGCCAGGGAGATCTTCCCCGACCGGGAGGCCTACGCCCTGGGCACGGCGGCCTTCGCCGCCACAGTGCCCATGCACATCGCCATGACCGCGGCGGTGAACAACGACACCTTGGCCGAGCTGGTGTTATCGGCGTTGGTGCTTTTCTCCATCAAGAGGCTGAAAGACGAGATACCCGTACGGCGCTACGTGGTAGTGGCGGGGCTGCTTTTTGGCCTGGGGCTTTTGACCAAGGTGACCGTGTACGTGGCGGCAGCGATCATGGCCGCCGCCGAGGCCGGGCGCTGGTGGACCGGCAAGAGGGACCTCCGGCAGTCGGCGGGTGCCCTGGCCGGCATTTACGCCCTGAGCCTGGCCATTGGCGGGTGGTGGTTCTGGCGCAACGCCCAGGTCTACGGCGACTTCGACCTCCTGGGCCGTGCCCGCCACGATCTGGTGGTGCTGGGCCAGCCCCGGACGGTGCTGGGCTGGCCGGCAGCGGTGAAGTTCGTCACGGTGACCTTTAAGAGCTTCTGGGCGCAGTTCGGGTGGATGGGGCTCCTGGTGGACAACCGGATATATCTGGCGCTCACCTTGCTGTGCGCCCTGGCCTCCCTTGGCCTGATCATCTTTCTTGCTAGGCGTTTCGCCAGGCTGTCCTCGATGCAAAAATGGGGGTTGGGGCTCCTGGCTTTGAGCTTTCTCTTGGTCTTCGGCGGGCTGGTGCAGTACAATCTGACCTTCGACCAGTCCCAGGGGCGGTATCTTTTCCCGGCGATCATACCCCTGGGCCTGTTCTTCGTCATCGGACTGGATGAGCTCTTCTCCCGGCCTCTGCTTTTCCTGATGGCCCAGATTCTGGGCTGGCTCTGGATCGCCTGGCAGGCCCGGGCCCGCTCGCTTTTGGCGGTAGGGGCAGGAGGAACCGTCGTTTTCACCGCCAACGCCTGGCTGGAAAAGAGGGTGGCCTTCGCCTTGCTCTACCTGGCACTCCTGGCACTAGACGTGATCTGCCTGGTGCGATTTATCATTCCCTATTTTGCCGGGTGAGCCAGTTCGGCCAAGTAGTATGGGCACTTATTCATGGGAGGTCCAAAGATGGTCAGGGTAGACCAAGAGCACACCATCTGTCTGGAGGCTATCGGGGTTGTCGAAAACGAGGTCAGCGAATTTCGAGACTGGGGCTGGGAAAATGTGGAGTCACGGCTGGTCATTGCCGAAAGGTGGGCGCCGGCCCTGGAGGGGCTGGAGGAGTTCTCTCACGTCATGGTGATCTTCTGGCTCCACCAGGTGCCAGAGGACAAGAAGGCGATCATGAAGATCCGCCCCAAGGACCGGCAGGATATGCCCCTTCTGGGCGTTTTTGCCACCCATACCCAGTACCGACCCAACCCGCTGGCCGTCTCCACAGTGCGGCTATTGGAACGCCGGGGGAACGTCTTAAAGGTGCAGGGGCTGGACGCCCTGAACGGAACCCCGATCATCGACCTGAAGCCCTACGCGCCCCGGAACGCGCCTCGCGGCGAGGTCAAGATGCCGGAGTGGCTGGCACGGCTGTAGCAGAGAAACCTCAGCCCACTGGCCTCAGATGACCTCGGTTTCTTTCCCGACCTTTTTGAAGATCTCCAGTCCCTTGTCCAGGTCGTCCCGGCGGTGGGAAGCGGAGACCATGACGCGGATGCGGGCCTTGCCCTTGGGCACGGTGGGGAAGCCCAGGGCCATGGCGAAGAGTCCCTCCTGGAAGAGCCGGCGGGAGAATTGCATGGCCAGCGGCGCCTCGCCCAGCATCACCGGCGTGATGGGGGTTGCACTCTGGCCGGTGTCGAAGCCAAGACCCTTCATTTCCGCCTTGAAGTAACGGGTGTTCTCCCAGAGCCGATCCACCAGCTCGGTGGACTCCTCCAGGAGGTCCACGGCGGCCAGGCAAGCCGCGGTATCCGCCGCCGTGACCGCGCTGGAGAAGAGGAAGGGGCGGGCCTTCTGTCGCAGATAATCTATAATGATCTTTTTACCGGCCAGGACCCCGCCCACCACGCCGAAAGCCTTGGACAGCGTGCCCATCTCCACATCGAACTTGCCGTGGAGGCCGAAGTGGTCCACGATGCCGCGACCGCCACGCCCCAGGACCCCTTCACCGTGGGCATCGTCCACCATGGTGAGGACGCCGTAACGCTCGGCGACCTGGTAGAGTTTATCCAAAGGTGCCACATCGCCGTCCATGCTGAAGACCCCATCGGTGATGAGCAGACCCCGGCGGAAGTTAGGCCGGTTTTCCCTGATCACGCGCTCGGCGTCAACCGGGTCGCAGTGCTCGTATACCAGGATCTTGGCCCCAGAGAGACGGCAGCCGTCGATGATGGAGGCGTGGTTCAGCCGGTCGGAGAAGATCACGTCCTCCTTGCCCACCAGGGGCGGGATGACCGCCTGGTTGGCACAGAAGCCGGACTGGACGTACAAGGCGTCCTCCACACCCTTGAACGCGGCCAGCCGCTTCTCCAGTTGCAGGTGCAGCTCCAGGGTACCGGCGATGGAGCGGACAGCGGCGGGCCCCACGCCCCATTTGTCGATGGCTGCCTTGGCCGCCTCTTTCATCCTGGGATGATCTGCCAGCCCCAGGTAGTTATTGGTGCAGAAATTCAGCACCCGCTTGCCGTCCACCACCATCCACGGCCCGCAAGCCGAGCCGATGGTGCGGATATTGATCTTCAGGCCCTGCTGAGCGAGGCTCTCCGTGTCCTCAACGATAAAGGCGAGCTTGTCGGCCATAGACGCTGTCCTCCTGATGGGGTGGAATAGGCTTTCTGTCCTGGGCGCGAGAGCCCGGGGCTACCCAAGACATGGGAGCTACGGGAACATCACGACCTTGCCCACGTTGCGCTCCTTGGACATCATGAGGGCAAAGCCCTCCTGGTAGTCCTCTAGGCGGATCTGGTGCGTGATGACCGGCCTCGGGTCCAGCTTGCCCGAGGCGAGGAGGCCAGCCATCTGGTACCAGGTGTCCCACATGAGCCGGCCGTTGATCCCCAGTATCCGCGCTCCTTTGAAGATCAAGGCATTGTTCAAATCCAGTTCCACCGGGTTGGATGGTATCCCGAAAGCGGAGAAGCGCCCGCCCTTGCGCAAGACCTGGAAGCCCTGGTCTATGGCCTGGGGATTGCCGGTCATCTCCAGGACCACGTCCACCCCGACGCCGTCGGTGGCAGCCAGGATGGAGCGGACCACATCGCTGCTGGGCTCCTGCACGTTGAAAACGACGCTGGCACCCATCTGCTTGCCGATGCCCAGCCGGAAATCGTGTTTCCCTACCAGGAAAATCGTGCTGGCACCGGAGGCCCGGGCCACGCCGGTGGCGTTCAAGCCCGCCGGCCCGTCGCCGAAGACGGCCACGGTCTTGCCGGTGATGGGCTCGGCCAGGACGGTGTAGACGGCGTTGCCCAGGGGCTCCTGAACTGAGGCGACCTCCGGGGGAAGGCTCTTGTCGTTGACCCAGGCGCAGACCTCGGGGATGGCCGCGTATTCGGAGAAGCAGCCCTGGGTATCCACTCCCAGGATCTTGAGGTTTTGACAGATGTGCGGCTGGCCGTTGCGACAAACGTAGCAGACGCCGTCCGACACGTGGCTGTCGGCAGAGACGTAATCGCCAACCTTGAGCAGTTTGACCTGGTCGCCGACCTCCACCACGTCACCCGCCAGCTCGTGGCCCAGGACCAGGGGTGTCTTGATCCGGCTCTGGGCCCAGGCATCCCAGTTATAGATGTGCAGGTCAGTCCCGCAAATGGAGGTGGCACGCACCTTGACGAGGACGTCCCGGGGCCCGATCGGGGGGATATCTACGGTGGCCATCTCCAGGCCGGGACCGGGACGGGGCTTGACGATGGCTTTCATCTTCCCTAACATAGGGTTACTCTCCTTTGAGCGTGGTGGTTCCGAAACCAGGCAATTATAGCACCGGCCTGGGGAAAAGGCAACCAAAAAACGCATGGGCCACTAGGCCCAACCGGCTGAAGAACCGGGTGGGCATGGGGCAGGATAGCGAGAGGATATTACCGCATAATACCAGGGAGAGACACGCCAAAGTTGTGAAAACCGGTATGTTGTCTTGACATGGGGGTGGATAGGGCCTACAATCTGTCAACCAATTAGAATAAGTTAATATGGGTGTCGAGGCGGTAGCATACAAGAGGTCTAGAGCGGACATCAGCGTATTCCACGGCGAAGAGGTTTCGAAGCTGCAAGTATAGTCTGGGAGGAAAGCCTTGTCTAAGAAAAAGGAACGCCGATCGGCCCCGCATGCCCCGCCGGCCAGCGGTTTCGCCAGCGTGCGTCGTTTCTTGGGTGTGGGAGCGCTGGTTCTCGCGCTGGTTGGCCTGGGCGGAGCAGTGGCCATATTCGCCAATCAGCGCAACCGGCCCATTGTTGCCCCAACGCCGGCGCCCACAAAGGCTATACAACCCACGGCGACGAACACACCAGGGCCCGCTGTGACAGCTACGTCGGCCCCGGTGATTACGCCGAAGCCTAGCGTGCGGGTGGATCGCATCAAGGGCGATCCTGCTGCCAAGGTGACCATCGTGGAGTATTCCGACTTCCAGTGCCCCTATTGCGGCGTCTACGCCACGGAGGTCTACCCCAAGCTGGACGAGAGATACATCAAAACCAGAAAGGTCAAGTACGTCTTCCGGGCCGTGGTATTGCCACAGCATCGCCAGGCTCAGAAGGCCACCGAGGCGGCAGAGTGCGCTGGCGATCAGGGCAGATTCTGGGAAATGCACGATATGCTCTTCGCGAAACAGTCCGAGTGGGCCGATAAGGGAGGGGCGGTGGAGATCTTCAAGGGCTACGCCCTGGCCCTGGGCTTGAATCAGGCAATCTTCCAGGGGTGCCTGGATAGTGGCAAATATGCCGACGTGCCCGCGGAGAACCTGGCCGATGCCCGGAAGATCGGCATAACGGGCACGCCCACCTTCCTGATCAACAATCGCCTCCTGCCGGGAGCCTACCCTTTGGAAGCCTTTGTCCAGGTGATCGAGGAGGAGTTGGCCAAGTGAAGAGGCTGCGTCTGGCGATCTGCCTGTTGGCCCTGCTTGGCCTGGCCGATTCGGCTTACCTGACCATCCTGAAGGTGCAACTGATGAGCCAGGGCATCGGATGTCCCTTTGGCGACTGCGACGTGGTGAACCAGAGCCCTTACGCCCAGATCGCCGGGGTGCCGGTGGCCCTACTGGGCTTCGTGACCTATGCGATCATCCTGGCTCTGGGCCTCTTCTGGTACGATGCCCAAGGGTCGTGGGAGAGACGGCTGGGCTGGGGCCTTTTGGCCGTCTCTGGCTGGGGTGTGCTCTTCTCCGCCTATCTCACGGCCATCGAACTCTTCGTTCTACGTGCCATTTGCCCATTCTGCCTGGTCTCGGCGGTGACGATTACGGCGATCTTTGCATTGACAGCGGTAGAGGTGATGGGTAAAACGTAAACAACTGCCGCCACGCTTCACGTTTTACGTCTCATCGCGTATGGTAGCTGGCCGGCGAGAGTATATTACCGCACAAGAGCCCCTTGACAAAGTATCCGTGGCACTGTAAAATCAAGATAACATGATATATCAATATGAGGGTGCGCTATGCTGCGAGAAATGAGCACCTTGGCCCAGGCCCTTTCCGAGGACACCCGCTTACGTATCCTCAAACTGCTGGCTCAGCGTGATATGTGCGTTTGCGAACTGGAAGAAGTGCTGGGCATGCAACAATCCCGCATCTCCATGAACCTGGCGGTGTTGCGCAACGCCGGCCTAGTCACCGACCGCCGGGAGGGTCGCTGGGTCTTTTACCACCTGAACCGGGACGTTCTGGTAGGTGGCCTGGCCCGCCTGCAAGAGTTTCTGACCGAAGCCGGCCTGGCCCAAATCTCGGAGATGACCGCCGAGGAGCGACGATACCAGCAATTGCTCCTGTCTCCCCGGGCGCCCTGTCCAACGTTGGAAGAGGCTGCGTAAGCAGTCCACAGTAAATCTCATTCGCAAGTGAGTACCATACCTTTCATGAAAGCACTCAAGCTCTTGCAAAATGGCGATGAGGTAGCCATCTTCCCGCCTATTGCTGGTGGTTGACGACCGCCACTTTGACGGATATCCTGCTATATTTGAGCATTGTCCCAATACCCAAATAGGTTGAAGTTCCAATGAATGATCCCGTCTCAGAGGTCGAACTAACACAGACTGCGCACCCGAACAGGGCGCATGTCGAGATCTTTGACCCGCCGATGTGCTGCCCTACTGGGCTGTGTGGGCCGACGATTGACCCGGCCCTGTTGAACGTGAACGAGATGTTGCTGAATCTCCAGGCGCAGGGTGTGCGGGTGATTCGCTATCAGATGAGCGCCCAGCCCCAGGCCTTCATGGCCAGTCACCAGGTCTTCCAGCTGATCCGGGAACGGCAACTGGCCGCCCTGCCCATCACGGCCGTGAATGGGCAGGTCATAAAGGTCGGCGCTTATCCCACGCTGGACGAGGTCCAGGCTGCGCTGAACGGAGGTAACTGATGTCCACGTCATTCATTTTCTTCTCCGGCAAGGGTGGCGTGGGCAAGACCAGCATGGCCTGCGCCACCGCCGTGCACTACGCCGACGAGGGCAAGCGCACCCTCATCGTGACTACCGACCCGGCCTCTAATCTGGCCGATGTGTTTGAACAGCCCATCGGCCATCAGATCACGCCAATTGACGGCGTTGCCAATTTGTGGGCGATGGAGATCGACCCCGATCGGGCGACGGCGGAGTACCAGGAGCGGGCCCTGGCCCCCCTGCGGGCCTTCTTTCCACCAGAGGTGCTGTGGGTGATGGAGGAGCAGTTGAGGTCCCCCTGCACGGCCGAAGTGGCCGCCTTTGATCGTTTTACCGATTTCCTCGCTGCGCCCAACTTTGACGTGGTCATCTTTGACACGGCTCCCACCGGCCACACCCTGCGCCTGCTGGAACTGCCGGCAGAGTGGAGTCACACCATCGAAGCCGCAAGCGCCGGGAGTGGGCAAACCTGCATCGGCCCTGCGGCGGCGATTCAGGAGGCCAAGGCGAAATATGACCGCGCCCTGGCAGCGATGCGCGACCCTGCCGCCACCACTTTCGTCTTTGTCTTGCAACCGGAGGCCACGCCCATCAGGGAGACCCATCGGGCCATTGGGGAACTGGCCCGGCTGGGCATTGGCACGCACCAACTCATGGTCAATGGCGTGCTACCGCCGGAGGAGGCCCGCACCGACTTTCTGCGCCAGCGAGTGACCATGCAGGCCGACTACCTG
>JBFMCB010000036.1:15139-21150 GCA_040754915.1 Chloroflexota bacterium
ATCGCCCGGGAACTCCCCCTGCCCACACGCCGGATGCCGCTCCTGGACGGCGAGATCAAGGGGGTGCACCGCCTGCAGCAGGTGGCCTCGATGTTGTACGGGGGAGAGGGACGGCCCATCTCTACCAGCCATCGCACCGACGAGACCTGCGCCCCGGCGGCCTTCTGGCAAAGATTGAAGCTGGGCGAAGCGGTGGTGCCCCACCTGGTGCCGGCCAACGGCCACGGCCGGGTGGTCTTCTTCGCTGGCAAGGGCGGCGTGGGCAAGACGGCCGTATCTTGCCTGACTGCCGTCTGGCTGGCCCGCCAGGGGTATCGCACCCTGCTGCTGACTACCGATCCGGCGGCTCACCTGGGCGATGTGCTGGAACAGCCGGTAGGCGATGAGGCAGCACCGGTGCAAGGCGTGGCCAACCTCTGGGCGGCCCGTATAGACGCTAAGGCCTCCGCCACAGACTACAAGGCCCGTATCCTGGCCGATGCCCGGGCCCAAGGCCGCTCCGAGCAAAGCCTGCGGGCCATGGCAGAGGAACTCGATTCGCCCTGCACCGAGGAGATGGCCGCCTTTGACCGGTTCATAGACTTCGCCAGCCAGGAGTTGGGAACCACCTCAGGGCGATATGACTTGATCGTCTTTGATACGGCCCCCACCGGCCATACCCTGCGGCTATTGGAACTGCCTATTGACTGGAGCCAGCAGCTATCGGTCAAGATCTACGCCTGGGTAGATTCAGCGGCGGCGGATGATGTGGCCAAGGCCCGCTTTGGCCAGGTGATCGAGATGATGCGCAACCCGTCGCTCTCCACCTTTGCCTTTGTGATGTATCCAGAGTCCACGCCCATCGTGGAGGCAGAGCGGGCCATGCAGGAACTGCGCACCGTGGGCATTCCCACGAGCCTAGTGGTGGCCAATCTGGTGCTGCCGCCGGAGGAGTGCACCGGCGATTTCGTCTGTCGCCGCTGGCAGATGCAGGAAAAATACCTGACCGAGATGCAGCGCCGCTTCCAGACCCCCCTGTTGGCCGTGCCACTCCTCTCTCACGAGGTGCGAGGCCTGGACGTACTGACCGAGTTGGGTGAGCGGATCTACGGACAGACCCAGCGTACCATACGAGACCAGATCGGAGAACGGAGGACAGAATATGCAAGCCAGACAAACAACTAACATGGCCTGGTCCGAGGTGGAGGCCGAGGGCAGTCGCAATGAGGCCCTGCAAGCTGCCCGACAGTTCGCCGCCGTCCTGGCCGAATCGCCTCAATGCCGGGCGATGGAGGAGGCGGAAAGGCGATTGCGGCAGGATGCGGCGGCCCAGGCAGCAATCCGGGTCTTCCAGGAGAAACAACACACCCTGGGCTGGCAGGCCCAGGTGGGCCTCTTGGGCGAGGCCGAGCGCGCCGAACTCACCCAGCTGCAAGGGGCCATGCTGGCCCAGCCGGCCGTACGGGCCTATACCCAGGCCCAAGAGGAAATGGCCCTGGTCTGCCAGGCCGTGTCCCAGGAGATCACCCAGGCCATTGGCCTGAACTTCGCCGCCGCCTGTGGCCCCGGCTGCTGCTAGACATCACCGGACCAGGAGCACCACGGTGTTGAACCCTGAATTACAAGCCGCTACCCAGGCCCTGGCCCTGGCCCTGCGCCAGTCGCCACCCATTGCTGCCTTTGAGGAGGCCCAGGCCCGCCTGGAGCAAGACCAGAAGGCTAAAGCGCTCCTGAACCGGCTCCGGGAGGCCCAGCGACGCTACCTGGACAAACAGCGCCACGGCGGCCTGACTCAGGCCGACATTGACGCCGTGCGGCAGGCCCAGGCCGCCGTGCAACGCCACCCCACGGTTATCGCCTACGGCCAGGCCTTGCAAGTGGCCCAGGCCTTCCTGCCGGAGGTGAACCTGGAAATCAGCCAGGTGCTGGGGTTTGATTTTGGGGCCTTGGCCGCCGGGCCGGGCTCCTGCTAAGAGGACGACGATGCTGGCTGGCAAGACCGTGCTGGTGGGCGTGACCGGCGGGGTGGCCGTCCACTACCTGCCGGAACTCATCGGGCAACTGCGTTGGCGATACCTGGCCAACGTGCAGGCCATGATGACCCCGGCTGCGACCCGCTTCGTCACGCCTCTCATCCTGAAGGCAGCCTCGGGCAACCCGGTGTACGCAGACCTGTGGGAAGCAGCGGAGCGGGCACCAGTGATCCACGTGCAATTGGCCTGCCTGGCCGACCTGGTGCTCATCGCCCCGGCCACGGCCGACATCCTGGCGAAGCTGGCCCATGGCCTGGCTGACGACCTGGTGACGCTGACCGTGCTGGCCACCCGGGCACCGGTGGTCCTGGCCCCGGCCATGCACGAGGAGATGTGGATCAAAGCGGTCGTGCAGGACAATGTGGCCAGGCTGCAGGAGAGAGGGTATCACTTTGTCGGTCCGGAGCGAGGCATCTCGACCACCGGCGAGGTCGCTGAGGGGCGCATGGCCAACATCGGCGTCATCATCGCCAAGCTGATTGACCTAGCGGGAGAACTGGCCGGAAACGAGGGCGAAAAGAAGGAGTTAGCCAAAGATGCCCACGTACGATTATCAGTGTCAAAACTGTGGCCAGGCATTTGAAGCCTTTGCCACCATCAAGCAAAAGACCGAGGGGTTCCAGCCGGAGTGCCCCTGGTGCCACAGCAAGGAAGTGCAGCAGGCCTTCCGCTCGGTGATGTTCATTCGCAGCGATGGCGGCGGCAGCGTCATGCCCACGTCTATGCCCATGGCCGGCTGCGGGCCACTGTGCGGGCCGGGCAGTTGCTAATGAGATGACCATGTCTTCAGATGGGCAGGACTACGACGAGCGGCCCATACGTTCTCACGTAGTGGGCCTGGTTAAGGCCCACGGTGGCCCGGTGCTGAAGATTGGCACAGGCTCTTTCGCCTGCATGGCCCTCAGCCTGGCGCTCAGTGACCTGCAGGTTACCGCTGTTGACCTCTCCGCGGAGGCCATCCGCCTGGCCCGGCAGAAAGCCAGGGAGAGGAAGGTTGCGGCGCAGATCACCTTCCGGCGTGCGGATGCGGCCCGACTTCCCTTCGATAAAGGCTCGTACGGCTTGGTGGTGGCCTTTGACGCCTTATATCACGCCTCCCATCCAGAGCAGGTGCTGGCGGAGATGTTCCGGGTGTGCGCTGACAATGGCCTGATCATTGTCACCGAGTTGAATGCAGCCGGGCGCAAGGCTCTCCGGCACAAAAACAACGGGTTGGCAGAGCGCCTGCCAGGGTTGTTGTCTGGGTATTGTTGTGCCTGTGAGCGCGTAGGGGAGAGCAGTCCACCTCTGGTGTATTTGGGTGATACGCTCCTCTCTGCTGGAGGAAAGGTTTCTATCCCCCTGATTCGGCGACGGCTTGAGGATTTGGGGGTTGAGGCCAGGATGACCAAGTGAGGTGATTCACGATGCTGAAGAAGGTATCCATTACCCTCGAGGAGCAGGAACTCGTGGAATTGGAGGCTATCTTGCTGGACAAGGACGAACAAGAGGCCCTGCGGTATCTACGGGATGTCATCAACAAGAAGGTGAAAGCGGCCCAAAAGGAGGGCTGCTAGCGAGGCAATGGAGCCATGAAGAAGATGCTATCGGTGGCGCTGGAGGACGAGGACGTCCTGGAACTCTGCCGCATTCTTCTGGACAAGGACAGAGACGGCGCTCTACGCTTTATGGAAGAGCACCTTAAGGGCAAGGCAGTGGAACTCCTGGAGGGTGGCTGAAAGGTGATGCTCCAGGTGCCCGGGGCAGGCACCATCACCCAAACCTTGAAGCTACCGGTATGATGGACGAGTTCTTCCGAGGCTACACCATCACCCACATCCTGGGCTGTCCGACCGATCCCAACAAGGTGCGGGTCATCGCCGAGGCCGGGCGCCCGCTGGGTGACATCTTCCCTTACCTCAACGCCCTTCTACCCAACGTGTCCTATTCCGCCGGGACCAATACTCTCACCCTCAAGCGAGAGCACCGCATCATCACCCTCTATCCCCATCTTGCCGTGATGGCCAAGATAAACGGCGAGGATGACGCTCTGGCTATCCTCACCTGGCTGCGTGACCTCATCAACGACGCCTACGCTCGCCGTGATGAGATCACGCCTTGCTGCGAGCAGCGGCGGATGGTGGGCTTTCTGGGGGTGTACCGCCTGCTGCCAGCCACCAACTGCAAGGCCTGCGGCGAGGCCACCTGCCTGGCCTTTGCTGTAGGGCTCCTGGAAGGCCGGCACCGTCTGGCAGATTGCCCTGGCCTGGACGCCGCCCACCGGGAAAGGCTGGCGAGCCTTTTGGAGGTAAGATGAGCGATTTGACCGACCTGGCCCTGGAAAAGGCCCGAAGCATACTGGCGCGGGAGTGCAGCCCTATTGGCCTCATGGCATCCCCGGAAGGCTATCCGCACGTCTGGGCGCGCGACAGTGTCATCACGTCGCTGGGCGCGATCCTTTCGCCCGGCCACGAAAACTGCCTGAGCACCTCGCTGGCCACGCTTGCCGGGCAGCAATCGGAACTGGGCGCAATCCCCAACAACGTCAGCGTGGCCACCGGGCGGCTGGATCACACCAACGCCGGGTCCGTAGACTCCAACCTGTGGTACATCCTGGGTCACTATATCCAACACGGCACCTTTGGGGACGCGAACTTCTTGCGGCAGTATTGGCCGTCGCTGGAGCGCGCCTTGCTTTGGCTACGCTACCAGGACTCCAACGGTTGCGGCCTGCTGGAAGTCCACGAGGCAGCCGACTGGGTTGACCCGCTGGCCAATCGCTTCAACGTCCTCTACGACAACGTTTTGTGGCATGCCGCCTTGCGCGCGATGGCTTACATGGCACGCACCCTCGGCCTGGATGGCAAGCGGTATTCAGAGATGGCCGACGACGTATGCCACAAGATCCGCATCGTGCTGTGGGTAGGGCCGGAGAACGAAGGCGAATGGGGACCGAGTTGCCCCGGTCATACCGAATGGAAGCACACGCTCGGCCAGGTGGATTCGGTGCTGGTGAAGCGCCCCTTTTTCCTGCCGTACGTCGCCTTTCGCGATTCTGGCGACTACTGCGACGTGTTCGGCAACCTGCTGGCGATCCTCTTCGACGTCGCCAACCCGGCGCAGGAGAAACGCATCCTTAACTACCTGCATCAGGTGGACGTTGCCGAGCCTTATCCGGTTCGGGTATTGCACCCGGCGATCCACCCCGGAGACAAAGACTGGCGCGAATACTACCGCAACAACAATCTGAACCTCCCGGATCAGTACCATAACGGTGGCATCTGGCCGTATGTTGGTGGATTCTATGTGGCAACCGTCGTCAAGAGCGGGCGCATGGACGAGGCCCGCCGTCAGCTAGAGAAATTGGCCGAGGTCAACCGGCAGGGGATTGAGGAAGAATGGGAGTTCAATGAATGGTGCCACGGCCGAACAGGTAGGCCAATGGGTTATCCCTATCAGGCGTGGTCGGCAGGGATGTACATCTTTGCCTATCACTGTGTCGCCAAAGAAGGGGTGCCGCTTCTCTCTCAGGATTAGAATACAGGCAATAGACAATGGGCTACGCCCGACCCCATCATCGCACTGGCGGAAGCAATCCGAAATAAACAACACAGCCGTCACGGACGACGTGCCTCCAACCACTGTCTGGAAAGTTAGCAGGAGGTGTCATTTGCTCAGAGTGTCCCTCGATGCCGAGGGACGGCTACAGCTTCCCTCGGAACTCCGCCGCCGCCTAGGGCTGGAGGCCGGCGGGGAACTGTTGGTGGAGGAGACGGAGACCGGCCTGGTCCTTCACTCCCTCCACCCGAACGTGCGCAAGGTCTACTTGGAGGTCACCACCCGTTGTAATCTCCATTGCCGCACCTGCGTGCGCAACATCTGGGCCGAACCACAGGAGGACATGGCCCCCGCTACCTTCGATCGCGTCGTGGCGCAGCTGCGTGATCTGCCGCTTTTGCGGGAGGTGGTCTTCGGCGGCTACGGCGAGCCCTTCATCCATCCCCGCATACTGGACTACCT
>JBFMCB010000037.1:0-21110 GCA_040754915.1 Chloroflexota bacterium
ACCCCCAGGCCCGCCTCCCCCCGAGGCGGTGCAGGCCCTGCGAGAGGGGGAGCGTTATCTGAAGGCCAGGAGGTTCGATGCGGCAGTTGAAGCCTTCCAGAGAGCCCTGGCCCTGTATCCCTCTGCACCCGAGGCCTACCGGGGCCTGGGCGCGGCCCACCTGGCCCTGCGGCAGTTCGACGAGGCCATCGACGTCCTCCAGCAGGGGATCCAGGTAGACCCCTCTCGGGTTGGCCTCCACCTTGCCCTGGGGCAGGCCTACACCAGGAAGGGCTTTGCCATTGACCCCCGTTGCGGCTCGCCCCATGCCGGCATCGGCGCCTCCCCTGGCACCAAGGACGACAAGGCATTGCGGCAGCAGTGGATCAAGAAGTCCGACGATCTGTACGCCCAGGCCATGGCCGCCTTTCAGTCCGCTCTGGGGTTGGACCCCCATAATGTCGCTGCCCACGACGGGCTACAGTACGCGTGCTATCGCCAGGGCCAGTACCAGGAAGGTGTGGCCTGGGCCCAGAGGGCGGTGGAGCTGAGCCCCAACGACGCCGGGCTGTACATCGGGTTGGGGAACAACTATCGTCACGTGGATCCTGGCCTGGCCCTCCAGGCCTACGACCGGGCCCTCCAGCTCAATCCTAAGAACACCCACGTGTACAAGCTCATCTGGGAGACCTACGCCGCAAGCAGGGACTGGGAGGGCGCCATCGCCCGGCTCAAACCGGTGGTGGAGGCCAACCCGAAGAACCTGGTGGCCACGATGTACCTGGGCGTGAGCTACGCCCGCCAGGGTGACCTGGATTCCGGGCTGCGGTACCTGGAGCAGGCAGTGGCCATAGATCCCAAGTGCGGCGAGGCCTATGGGTTCGCCGCGGCGATCTACAAGAAGAAGGGTGACCTGGCAAAGGCCGAGGACTACGCCCGGAGGGCAGAATGGTACAAGCCAAAGTGAGGCTGTCCCGGCGCCGTTTTCTCCAGGGGGCGGCGGCCTTCGCCGGGTCCACTGTGGCAGGCAGCCTCCTGGCCGGGTGCGGCAGGATAGCCGGCGCCGAACGGCTTCCCACCCCTACCACCCTGGGCCCGGAGGCCTCGCCCTCGCCCACCCCCAGGGTTCGTCCCAAAGAGGCTAAGTACTACGCCCAACTGGCCAATGGTCAGGTGCGCTGCCTGCAGTGCCCCCGACGCTGCCAGATCGCCACCGGGGCCCGGGGCTTCTGCCAGACCCGGGAGAACCAGAAGGGAAGGCTCTATTCCCTGGTGTACGGGCGCCTGTGCATCGCCCGCCCGGTGCCCATCGAAAAGTCCGCCATCTTCCATCTGTTGCCTGGCACTCAAAGCTACTCCGTCGCCACCGCCGGCTGCAACCTGGCCTGCATGTACTGCCAGAACTACGCCGTGGCCCGGGCCAGGCCCGAGGAGGTGGAGGCCTGGGACATGCTGCCGGAGGATGTAGTCGCCAAAGCCCTCCAGGGCAGATGTCCCTCGATCACCCTTTCCTACTCTGAACCCACCATCGCCTTTGAGAACCTGCTGGAGGTGGCCAAGGCGGCCAGGGCCAGGGGGCTCCGCGTCCTGGTGAAAACGGGCGGCTACATTAATGGGGAGCCCTTGAAGGAGCTGTGCGGTCATATCGACGCCATCAACGTCGACCTCAAAGGCTTCAGCGAGCAGTTCTATCAGCAGGTCTGCCAGGGAGAGCTGAGACACGTCCTGGAAACCATCAAGGCCATCAAAGAGGACGGCAGGCCCTGGCTGGAGGTGGCCAACCTGGTGGTACCCGGGTACAACGACAATGAGCCCATGATCAGGGCTCTGTGCGCCTGGTTCAAGGACAACCTGGGGGAGGAGGTGCCCCTCTTCTTCAGCCGCTTCGAACCGGCCTATCGCCTCAAGGGCCTGCCCCCCACACCCATCGAGACCCTGGAGAAAGCCCAGCAGATCGCTCGCGCCGCCGGGCTGCGCTTCGTTTACGTGGGGAACGTGCCCGGACATCGGGGACAGAACACCTACTGCCCCCGGTGCGGCAAGCTCCTGGTGGAGCGGGTGGGTTTCGAGGTCAAGCAGAACCGCGTCGCTGGCGGCAAGTGCCCCTATTGTGGGGAGGCCATCGTCGGCCGGTGGCAGGGGTGAGCAAGGTAGCCGGATCCGTTGTCCCCTCCATAGCCCTTATCGGTTTTACCAGCATTATCGGCCAGGTGGTCCTCCTGCGAGAGCTCCTGGTGGTCTTCTATGGTAATGAGCTCTCGGTGGCGGCCATGCTGGCGGCCTGGCTTCTCTGGGTGGCAACGGGGAGTTCGCTTTTTCCCCGCTTGATCGGTGTTTTGAGCAGGGAGTCTGGCCCCGCTTGCGGGCCGGGGACAGCGGATGCACCAAACGGGACTCGAGCGGCGGGCCACCCCGGCCCATTCAGCGCCTTGCAGGCCGCGGTGGCGCTGGTCCTGCCCCTGGAGATCCTCTTCGTCCGCAATGTCCGGAGCCTCGCCGGTGCGCTGCCTGGGGAGGTCTTCGGCTTTTTCCCCACGCTGGTCTGGAGCTTCGTGGCCCTGGCCCCCCTTTGTATTCTCCTGGGATGGTTGTTCACAGCGGCCTGTCAGATGGCAGCAGACCGGCTGAGCGTTGGCCAGGTTTACCTCTATGAGTCCATGGGCTCGGTTGCCGGAGGGCTCTTAAGCAGCTTCGTGCTCCTCTATCATTTCGATCCCTGGCAGATCATCCTGGGGCTGAGTGCCCTGAACCTGGCCTCGGCCTGGGGAGTATGGAAGGTAGCCAGAGGGAGAGAGAGGGAACTCCGGGGATCACGGGGGAGGCTTGCTCGCCTTTGGCCTTTGCCCATTGCCCTCGCTGCCATCCTCCTGATCCCTCCCGCCGCCGCATTCCTGCAGGACCTCTCCCTTCGCCAGAGGTGGCGGGGATACGAGCTGGTGGAGAGCCGGGATTCCATCTACGGCAACCTGGCGGTGACCGTGCGGGGCAGCCAGCATAGCTTCTTCGAAAACGGCCTTCTGCTCTCCACCACCGAGGATTTCCTGGCTGCCGAGGAGGGGGCCCACTATGTGCTATTGGAACATCCAAAGCCACGGCGGGTTTTGCTTATCGGCGGAGGGACCAGCGGCCTTCTCCGGGAGGTCCTGAAGCACCCGGTGGAGTCCGTGGACTACGTGGAACTGGACCCCACTCTCATCGAGACCGCCAAGCGCTTCCTCCCCGCGCCCGACCGCCTGGCCCTTCGGGATCCGAGAGTGGCCATGCATTTTCTGGATGGCCGGCTCTACGTTCAGGGCCAGGCTACCCAAAATCCCCACTACTACGACGTGGCCCTTCTGGCCGTCCCCCACCCCTTCACCGCCCAGGTAAACCGGCTATACACCCTGGAGTTCCTGCAGGCTGTCCGCCAGGTCCTGCAGGGCGACGGGGTCTTTTCCATGGGTATAATCTCCGCCGAGAACTACCCCAGCCAGGAGATGCAGCGCCTGGATGCCTGCGTCTATCGCACGGTGAAGGAGGTTTTCGCCGAGGTCCTGGCCTTGCCCGGCGACCATGCCCTGGTGTTGGCTTCTCCTCGGTCGGGGGTGCTCACGGCCGATGTTTCCACCCTCCTGGCACGGTGGCAGGAGCGACGCATCGAGACCGCCCTCTTGACCCCATCGCATCTCCGCCTGCGCCTGTCGCCGGAGAGGCTGGAGTACGCCCGGCGGACCTTCGGCGGTCCAGCCCTCTTGAACCATGACTTCGAGCCCATCGGGCTTTACTATGACCTGGTCCTGTGGAGCGGCCAGTATTCGGCCGGGCTAAGAGACATTCTCCGGGGAGCTCTTGCCTTCCATTCCGTCTGGCTTCTTTTGGTTCTGGCAACCGTTAGCCTGGCGCTGATGACCGGCATCACGCCGCCCGGGGCCGCCGTGCCCTTGGGCCTGGCGGTCCTGGGCGGGGCGGGGATGGCCTGGGAAGTGGTGTTGGTCTTTGCCTTTCAGGTGCTCCACGGTTATGTGTACCACCAGATCGCGCTGGTCGTCACCGCCTTCATGGTTGGGCTGACCGCTGGCAGTTGGTGGGCTACCAGGGTCAGGGCGGAAGAGGCAGGGGCCAACCGCCGGCGGCTGGCCCTCATCCTGGGCGTGGCCGCGGCCTACTCCCTGCTGCTCCCGCCCGCCTTCTCCTTTCTGGCCGCCGGGCCAGCCGGCTCGTACGGCTTCGTCTCCGCCCAGGTGGTCTTTCCTGGCCTGACCATAATCGCCGGTGGCTTGGTTGGGGCAGCCTTCCCCCTGGCCAGCGCTCTCTACGTGGGCCAGGGGACACGAGCGAGCCGGGCCGCGGGCATCCTTTACGCCGCCGACCTGGTGGGCGCCTCGCTGGGGGCTTTGGCTACCGGCGCCCTCCTGATCCCGGTCCTGGGCCTGGCGCAAACGGCCCTGACCGTGGCGCTCATAAGCGGGTTCGGCTCGGTTGTCCTGCTGACCAGGAGATGGGGAGACTAACCAAAAGGTAGCTTTACCGCAGAGCCCCCAGAGACCGCTGAGATTTCCACTTTATTCTCTGCGTTCTCCGCGCTCTCCGCGGTGAATCAGCAGCATGGCCTCCACCGCCTTTTTCCCCCAGAGCACGGCGTAGTTCATGCCCCGGTCTTGAGGGTATACCTGGGCCATGCAGGAGAGCCAGAGGCGCTCAATGGGTGTTCTAAAATCCGGCCGGAGCTCGGAGTAGTGCTTGACGATCACCGGTTGGGTATAGAGCTCTCGCCAGGCCCACTTCTCCTCCACCCAGGCGGGATCGAACTCGGGGAACATCCTTTTCAGATAAGGCAGGTACTCGGCAAAGAGCTCCTCGGCCGATAGACTATAGTAGCGATCCTGGGGATCCGTGTAGCGGGAAAGGTAGGCCAGATGGCGACCCCCATACTCCTCGGGCCTTTGCATGTTGGTATGTTCGATGACCGCTACAAAGGGGATCGCCGGGTCTGCGATGTTAAGCCAGTACGTGCTGCTCAGGCTCCGCCTGAGCTTCATCACCAAGCAGACGTTGGCAAGATATAGCAACTTGCTGAGTTGGCGGCGATAGCTCTCCGGAAGACCAGGCGTGATCTGGGCCAGGATCGCCGGGGCAGTGGTAACCAGCACGGCGTCGAAGGGCCGCAGGCTCCCGCGGGCGATCACTCCAACCGCTTTGCCGCCGTCAACCCGTATCTCCTGCGCCGGCGTGGAGGTCAGAAGTTCCACCCCCATCTCTAGTAGCCGTCTTTCCCAGGCCTCTATCACCTGTCCAAAACCACCTCTCAGATAGCCCAGCTTCTCCGCCCCTTCCTTGCCGCGGGAGCCGCCACGCAGTTTCAGCTTGTTCCAGAACCAGACCGCCGCCACCTGGTCGGCATAGCTGCCGAACTTGCTGCGCAGGAGAGGCTCCCACACCACCCGGAAAACGTCCTCACCAGCCAGCCCCACCAGCCATTCTTTCGCGGTGATGTCCTCGAGCTTCCGCCAGTCTCGGACCAACCTGGGCACTATGGCCAGGAGACCCAGGCGGATGCGGTTGGGGAAGCCGAGAGGCTTAAAACGCAATACGTCCGTGGGCGTCGCCAGCCGGAAGATGCGGTTCATGGCATACAAGCTGGTGGCAGTGGAATTCCACTGCAACGTGTCGCTCAAACCCAGCTCCTCTAGCAGGCGCACCATCTCCGCGTCGCTGGTGAACAGGTGGTGGTAGAACTTCTCCAGATAGACCCCGTTGACCTTGAATGAGCCCGCCAGGCCCCCCAGGACCTCATCGCGCTCGTACACCGTGCTCTGGATACCGCGCTTGGCGAGCTCGTAGGCGGCGCTGAGCCCGGTCATCCCCCCGCCGATGATCGCAACTTGCATCGAAACCGTGCCCCCCTTTGAGAATAGCCGGAAGAGTGTAACACTTTTCCTTCCCAGGCGCAAGGATATGGCACCTTTCGGCGGATGGCAGATGGCCGTTAGCCGAGGGCGCATAGCGTATAATGCTGGTTGGGGACGCAAAAATGTAGCCTCCCCACAACAAGTAAAGTTATAGGGAGGCTACCAGTGTGACACCAAGCTACGAACCGGCCCTCCGCGACCAAGAGGGGCAAGGGCTACTTGTACTGCTCGGCGTTGGACTTGTCCACCAGGAGCGTGCCGGTATCGATGCGCTTGGAGATGGTCTCGCCTTTCAGCACCTTGACCGCGTTCTCCACGCCAAATTTCCCCATGTTGTAGGGGTTCTGGGCGATAGAAGCCGACATCTCCCCGGCCAGGATGGACTTGGCCGCATCGGGGTTAGCGTCGAAGCCCACTACGATGACCTTCTTCTTGGCCGCCTTGATGGCCTCGAAGGCCCCCAACGCCATCAGGTCGTTGCTGGCAAAGACAGCGGCTACGTCCGGGTTAGCGGTCAGGATGTTCTCCATCACCGTCTGGGCCAGGTCTCGCAGGCTGTTGGTCCCTTCCATAATACCCCCACCGGCGGGATTGCTCAACAGGAGCGCAAGAACAGCCGGCAGTCGGGCTCCTCGCGTTCTTCATTCTGGGTTTCGGCACGCCCTCAATGTTCGTGCCAGACGGTCAGAGCGTTGATGAGCTGTTGAGCCTGGCGTAGATGCTTTTGTTTCGGCGATACAGCTCGAGGAAGACCTTGAACAACTGATCATACCGTCCGCGATTTTCCGCACGGGGCCGGAAGGAACGGACCACCTCCACCAGGTCCGGAGCCTCATCGAAAGTCATATAGCCCAGTCCCACCGAAGCGACTATCGCGGCACCCCGCACGTTCGCCTCCAATGGATCCCGCACCTGCTCGATGGTTCGGTCAAGAACGTCCGCGAATATCTGGCACCAGAGGTCGGATTGGGCCCCGCCCCCAATAATCCGGATGGGATCCAGGCGGCGCCCAACGAAAATTTCCACGGCTTCCAGCAGCCAGCGGGCGTTGTAGGCCACTCCTTCCAACACTGCTCGAATCAGGTGAGGACGGGTCGTTTGCAGGGACAGGTTGTGGAAGCCGCCGCGGATAGTGTGATCTTCTACGGGTGTCCGTTCCCCATAAAGCCAGGGGGTGAAGACGACCCCATCGCTGCCCGGGGGAACGCCGGCGGCCAGTTCGTCGAACAGTTCAAAGACATTCGGGGGCATGTTCCCCGTCAGCATCCCATCCTGGTGGAACAATACGTTGTCGCACAGGAAAGTGAGGCAGGCTCCCGCTGTCTCCTGTTCATTGGCGACGAAATAGCGGCCGGGAATCGCCGAGGGCAGGGAGGCCATGTTGCGGAGGAGGTCGGTCTTCTTGAAGGGTACGTGGCAGGTCAACCAGGCCGACGTACCCACGTAAAGATGGGCCCCCAGGTCATGGGTGGCGCCTGAGCCGATGGCCGCCGACTGAACATCGGGTGTACCGGCCACCACCTGGATGTCCTCGCTCAGCCCCAGTTCAACGGCTACATCGGCCTTGATAGGGCCGAGTAGGGCGGTAGCAGGCACCAGGTCCGGGAGCTTCTGGCGGTCGATACCCGCCATGGCCAGGAGTCTCGGATCGTACCGCACCCGGGAGAGATCCCGGTTATCCGTCACCCAATGAAGTGCAATGGAGTCATAGGACGCGGCGTACCGCCCCGTCAATCTGAAATTGAGATAATCCTTGGGCTCCAGAAACTTGTAGGTTGAGCGATAGATCTCGGGATACCGGCGCTGGATGAAGAGAATGTGAGCGATGGAATCCTTGCCGGTGAGACCCGGAATACCTCCCGTCTTGCGAACCCATCGCCAGATTTTGTCCACCCCGTAGCCGGAGATCCGCACCGGCCCTCCCGTAATCTGGCGCACATCCGGGGCACCGCGCGAATCCATCCAGATCACAGCATTCATCAAGGGCTGCCCCTCCCGGTCAACGGGGACGGTTCCCGACCATTGCGACGTGCAGCCCACGGCGACAATTTGGCCGCGCGGTACGAGGCCCTTGGCCAGGAGCCGGGCAGCAGTTTTCTTGACTGCGCCCCACCACTCCTGCGGATCCTGCTCGGCGCCCCCGCCCGGGAGCAGGTTCAGGTGAACAGCCTCCGTCTCCAGCCCGAGCACCTGGCCCGCTGTGGATACCAGGGCAACCTTCAGCGCCGACGTGCCCAGGTCTATGGCGAGGATGTAGCCCTGTGCCGCCATCTCCTTCAACTCCCCGGCTCACGCTTTGAACATGAGGTCGATGCAGGACTTGAGGATCTCGTTCACCATGGAACTCGGCAACTGGGCCGCCATTCCGTACATCGGAGCCATACCGGTCAGTTCTTCGGGGTGCTCCTTCGCCTCCGCCACTGCGGCGCGCAGGTCCGAAAGGAATCGTTCTGCCACGCCGGGTTGGGTATGGCGCAGGGTGACGGCGATGTGAACGGCCGCTGGCTTATGAAGGCCGTTAAGACTCCATCCCCGCGACCTCATGTTTTCCATGACCTGATAGATGTTCAGCTGATCGGAGGCAAAGGCAATTACCCAGAGCGGGTCCCCCAACACTTGCAGTTCCGGGATCTCCCGGATTCCTTCCTTGATCGTTCTGGCTGTCTCCAGAATTCGGCGGGTCGCCCCCATGTAGCCTTCTTCACCCATGGAAACCAGGCTGGCCCAGCAGGCCGCGCTCAGCGCCCCAGGCCGGCTGCCGGCGAACGTCGGTGAAAAGTACAGGCCGCCCGGCCAATCCGCCGTGGCGAAGTACTGGTGACGGAGCAGTTCGGGGCCGCGGTAGAGGATCACTGACGTTCCTTTGGCCGCGTAGCCGTATTTGTGCGTGTCGGCTGAGATCGACGTCACCCCGGGCAGGCGGAAATCGAAGACGGGAACCGGGTATCCCATCCTTTCCGCCCACGGCAAGACGAAACCACCGAGACAGGCGTCCACGTGACAGCCCACATTGTGTTCGTGAGCCAAGGCAGCGAGTTCGGCGATGGGATCGATGGTGCCGTGCGGGAAGGCCGGAGCGGAGCCAACGATCACGATGGTATTCTTGGTGATGGCAGGGCGAACCGCGGCAATGTCCGCCTTGTAATCCGAATCGAGCGGAATTCGGATCAGTCGAATACCGAAATACTGGGCTGCCTTCTCGAAAGCAGCGTGCGCCGTGATGGACACAACCGCTTCGGGATCTGTGATGCCCTTGCGCTCTCTCGCCCAGTCACGGTAGGCCTTCATGGCCAGCAGAATGCTTTCTGTGCCGCCCGAAGAGACTGTGCCACAAACCCGCCGGTCAGGATCCGTTGCGGCGGCTGTTTCCGCTCCCAGCATGTTTGCCGTCATCGAAACGATCTCCGCCTCGAATTTGACGGCACTGGGCCACAGGTCGGGGTGCAGTGGGTTGCTCTGGGAGTGCAGGGCGTAGACCTTGTTGAGGAAATCTATGTGTTCCCCGCCACCGTGATAGACGGCCCCGGAGGCATAGCCGGCTTTCCAGCGTTGCTCCTCTGCACTCTGTAGTTCAGCAATCTCAGCAAGGATCTCCGCCCGGCTCCGACCGGTCTCCGGCAGCCTGGCGAAGGTGGCAAACCGGCCCCGGTATGGCTTTAGCTGCTCTTCCAGCGGCTTCAGAAGATCGAATGGATCCACGTGAATCCCTCCGTTCCCCGCGGGGGCTGAACTCTCATCTGCGATAATGAGAGATGGCCGGTCACCTCCTGTCAATGATCCGGGCGGCTTCAGCCCGCCGTGGCGATGGCCCGGGTCTCTTCCCCTCCGTCACCCCGGGCCCCCACCATCAAACCCACCACTTCATCCATGTTGGTCGTGGCCGTGGGCTTATCGCCGACCTTTACGCCACGACGCAATACCATGATACGGTCAGCTACGGCAAAGACGTCTTGCAGGCGATGGCTGATGAGGATCACTGCCACGCAATGCTCCCGTAGGACCTGGATCAACTCCAGGACCTTGCCCACCTCCCGCACGGCCAGGGCAGCGGTGGGCTCGTCCATGATCACTACTTTGGCGTCAAAGGCGGTGGCCCGGCCAATGGCCACCGACTGGCGCTGGCCGCCAGAGAGGCTCTCCACCCTCAAGCGCACCGAGCCGATGTTGATCCGGAGCCGGTGCAGGAGCCGCTGGGCCTCCTCCTCCATCCGTCCCTCATCCATGAAGTGCACCAGCCCGCCCAGGGCCGACCGGGTGGGCTCGCGCCCCAGGAAGACGTTGGCCGTGACGCTGAGGTTACCGGCCAGCGCCAGGTCCTGATAGACCATCTCGATGCCCATGGCTCGGGAATCGTGGGGGCTGGCAAAACGCACCCGCTTGCCCTCCAGGTAGATCTCCCCTTCGTCGGGCTGGTACGCCCCGGTGAGGATCTTCATCAAGGTGGACTTGCCGGCGGCGTTGTCCCCCACCAGGCCCAGGACTTCCCGGGGATATAGCGAGAGGTGGACCTTATGCAAGGCTTGCACGGGGCCGAAGCTTTTGGAAATGCCGCGCATCTCGACCAAGGGGATCATGGATGCTCCTGCCCAAAAGAAAGGGCCATCCTGAACGGCAGCTTTATGGAACGATGACCCATGTGGTCGCGGGTATATTCGCCAGATCGGTAGGGTTGAGGCCCACAGTGTAAGCGTTTACAATAGTGAAGTTTAGCACGACTCATCTTTGTTGTCAATAGCCCTGACTTCCCAAAATCCGGGGAGTGAAATCTCCCCTTGAAGGGTGTCGAACGCAGCCCGCACGCAGGGACGCGAGAACCTGTTCTTGGCGAATCATGCCCCACAATTGGGGCAAACCCGCCTCCGGCGGCCTGATGTCCTCCTGATGTCCCGGAGTTCAACTCCGGACATCAGGAGACAAGTTCGGGCGTCCGAAGGAACTCAGCGGGGAACATTGATCTTCGTTCAACACGCCCTCGAGCGTTTGACAAATGGTATGTGTCATGCTATACTATTTGTGTAAACGTTTACAGCAACCGACCTAGAGTGGGCTGGTCAGTGGCATTGCCGTTAGACCAAGGCCGAGGGCGCCGTGGTCATCCGCGTTGTCTGGGTTATCCGTATACTTCGAAGGGGGTGAAAGCGGGAAACAAGCAGTGGGCCTGGTATTGTGGAGTGCGACGATTGCCCCCGGCATAGACGTCCGCTTTTGGCGCTCAGAGAGAGCCGGCCGCTCCAGTCGTTGCAACGGCTGCAACGGAGGTGATGCCACACAGAGTTGAGACTTCGCACTCCAGAGCGTGGTCGAGGGTTGGTCGACCTCGACTGCAAGGTTCAGGCATCCTGACACGATGCCGTGGAGGGAGATGAACTATGCGTGCACGCAAGATTATTTTGGTTCTAGTGATGCTCTCGCTCGTCCTGTCGGTCGCCGGGGCGGGCTGCGGGCCCACGCCGGTGCCCAAGAAGGTGCTGGTCTACGCGGCGTTGGACGAGGCGACCCTAACCGCTTTGGTCAAAGCTTTCAAAGGCAAGACTGGCCTCGATGTGGAGTACGTGCGCCTGGGCGCCGGTGACATCACCGCCCGGGTGCGGGCGGAGAAGGACGCTCCCAAGGCCGATGTCTTCATCGGCGGCTCCTCGGAGATGCACGACCCCCTGGGCAAAGAAGGGCTGCTGCTCAAGTACCGCTCGCCAGTGGCTAAGGACATCCCCAGCCAGTACCTTGACGCCAACGAGTACTGGCATGGCTGGTACCTGGGGGTCCTGGGCATCGTCCTGAACACGGACCGCTTCAGCAAGGAGCTGGCTCCCAAGGGCGTGAACAAGCCGGCCACCTGGGATGATCTGCTGGACCCGGCCTGGAAGGGTCACTTCACCACCTCTAACCCCGCCACGGCCGGCGGCGCCTACATCTTCCTTTGCAACCAGATCTTCCGCCTGGGAGAGGACGGGGCCTGGGAGTACTTCAAGAAGCTGCACACCAACGTCGCTCAATACACTCCCAGCGCACCCGGGCCCATCAGCCTGGCGGCCACGGGCCAGTTCATCGCCGGCATGTCCTGGGGCCACGACATCCTGGCCAGCAAGAAGCAGGGCAACCCCGTCGAGTTGATCATCCCCCCGGACACGGCCTTTGAGATCGGCTCCATCTCCATCATCAAGGGCGGGCCCAATCCCGACGGTGCCAAGAAGTTCGTGGACTTCATCCTGGGTAAGGAGGCCGGGCAGATCAACGTGGATAATGGCCTGCGCATCTCGGCGCGGGCGGACGTGTCCCCGGCACCAGGCGGCGTGACCCTGGACAAGGTCAAGCTGGTGAAGTACGACCGCACATGGGCGATGGAGAACCGCGACCGCCTGCTCAAGAAGTGGGCGGATACTATCAAGTAAGGTGCTGGCGTCAACGGATGACTCCGGGCGTAGCGGATAGGCGGAGGAAGCCCACTTCCTTACTAGAATTGTAACGTGAATGGGGCTTTTCTAGTCCGCTTGCCGTGGCCTATCCGCTGACGCCTTCCACAAGATGAAGAAACTGCGGCGCGAGCCTTTGCTGCTCGCCACTATTCTCATCGTCGCCGCGTCGCTGTTCCTCTTCGTTGTCTATCCGGCCCTGCGGGTGCTGTTGTACCCGGACATGGCGGCCTACCGTGACTACCTGGGGAACAGCCGCTGGGTAGCGGCGACGTGGAACAGCTTGGTGATGGCCGTGCTCTCCACCATCACGGCCACCGCCGTTGGGTTTCTCTACGCTTACGCCCTGGTATACACGGACATTCGCGGTAAAGGGCTGCTGCGCACACTGGCCATCTTGCCGATGATCTCGCCGCCGTTCATGGTGGCCATCTCGTACATCTTCCTGTTTGGCGGGCGGGGATTGATCACCTATCACCTCTTCGGCCAGACAGTGAACCTCTATGGCTGGCGTGGGCTATGGGCGGTGCAGACTATCGCCTTCTTCCCCTACGCCTACCAGATCATCGCCGGGGTCCTGATGGGCATTAACCCCAGCCTGGAATACGCCGCCCGCAACCTGGGCGCGGGGGCATGGCGGGTGTTTCGCACGGTGACGCTGCCGCTGGCCCGGCCGGGCATCTTGAACGCCGCCCTGGTCATCGCCGTCTACGTCCTGGCCGATTTCGGCAACCCTATTCTCATCGCCGGCAACTTCCCGCTCCTGCCGACGGAGGCCTATCTGCAAATCTCCGGCTGGTTCAACCTTAAAAGCGCCGCCGTGCTCTCCTCGATCCTTCTTGCCCCCGCCCTGGGGTTCTTCCTCTTGCAGCGACGCCTGGAGGGGCGGCGATCGTACGTGACGGTGACAGGCAAAGGCTCATCGCTGACCAAGCCGCCACAGCCGAAGTTGGTGAGCGCCTTCTTTGCGGTGTTCTGCGGGCTCGTCGCCGCGATCATCGTTGCCGTGTACGGCATTCTGATCGCCGGGGCGTTCACGCAGACCTGGGGGGTGAGATGGACACCCACGCTGCGTCACTGGGAGTACGTGATCTTCCGCAGCAAGGAGCTGTTCAATAGCATCCAGTTCTCCCTGGTGGCGGCCCTGACCTGCGCCGTGTTCTCGCTACTAGTGGCTTACATCGTGTCTCGCCAGGAGTTTCCGGGGAAGCGAGCGCTGGACTTCTGCGCCGTCCTGCCGGCGGCGATTCCAGGCGTCTTCTACGGCATCGGTTTCATCATGGCCTTCAACAAGCCGCCGCTGGCCCTCACCGGCACGGCGGCCATCATCGTCCTGAGCATGATCTTCTGGAATATCCCCACTGGCTATCGGGCGGGCATCGCCGGACTGGCCCAGATCGACAAGTCCATTGAGGAGGCGGCGTCCAACCTGGGGGCGAGCAGTCTACACACGTTCAAGGACATCTTGCTGCCGCTGTTGCGCCTGCCCTTCGTCACGGCGTTCGTCACAGCGTTCGTGCGGGCCATCACCACGCTGTCCGTAGTCATCTTCCTGGTGACGCCGGGCAACAACCTGGCCACGGTGCTCATCCTGGGGCTGATCGACTACGCCGAGTGGAGCCGGGCCGCGGCGATGACCACGGCGCTGATCGTCTCCGCCTTCGTCGTGCTGGGCCTGGCACAGTTGGCGACGGGGCGCAAGGCGGCGATATTCCGGGCATGAGGGCGTCAGCGGATTAGCGGATAAAATGCCAGAGACTCTGGGGCCTTCCGCGTTCAATTTCGGAGTCCGAAGATGAGCGAGCCGCACGTGCGCCTGGTGAACATCACCAAGCGCTTCGGCAATACCGTGGCCGTGGACAATGTCACCCTGGACGTGGCGCGGGGCAGCTTCACCACCCTGCTCGGCCCGTCCGGCTGCGGCAAGACCACTGCGCTGAGAATGATCGCCGGTTTCCACGACCCTGATACCGGTGACATTTTCATCGGCGAGCGGCGGGTGAACGAGGTGCCCTCGCACCAGCGCAACACAGCCATGGTCTTTCAGGAGTATGCCCTTTTTCCACACATGAGCGTGTTCGAGAACGTAGCCTACGGCCTGACCATCCGGGGGCTGCCCAGGCCCCAGGTGGCCCAGAAAGTGCGGGCCACCCTAAAGTTCCTGGCCCTGGAGGGCCTGGACGACCGCTCGCCTCACCAGCTTTCCGGCGGCCAGCAGCAGCGGGTGGCATTGGCTCGCGCCCTGGTCATGGAGCCGGAGGTGCTGCTCCTGGACGAGCCGCTCTCCAACCTGGACGCCAAGCTGCGGGTGAGCGTGCGCACGGAGATGACCCAGATCCAGCGCAGCCTCAAGCTCACCACCATCTACGTCACCCACGACCAGGAGGAGGCTCTGGCCATGTCCGACGCCATCGCCGTGATGCACCAGGGCCGCGTAGTGCGCTTCGGCACGCCCTGGGAGGTGTACTATCGCCCGCGGGACCGTTTTGTGGCTGATTTCGTGGGGCTGGTGAACTTCGTGGAGGGGCGGCTGGTGGAAGTGGGCCCGCAGGTGTTGGTGGCTGACGTCGCCGGGCGACCGCTGCGCTTCGCGCCAGAGGGGCTGGCGCTGCGGCCGGGCGATGACGTGCTGCTGAGCATCCGACCGGAGTGTATCGGCATCTCGCCAGCGGCGCCGTCCGGCGCGGCGAACGTGCTGCACGGCCAGGTGGCGGCCAGCCAGTTCCTGGGCCGGCTGGTGCGCTACTGGGTGGCCGTAGATGGCACCACCTGGGTGGTAGACGAGCCGGACCCTAGCACCTATAGTCTGCTTTCGGGGGAGGTGTACCTGACCATCGAGCCGGGGAAAGTGCACGTGATCGCCGAGGAAAACAAAGGTGAGGGAGGAAGATAAGGGAAGTATGGACAAGGCCATGCTCGCGGCGCTGTTCGAGGGCGAGGGCAAGCTGGCGCTGAGAGAGGTGCCGGTGCCCAAGGTCGAAAAGCCGGACGATGTGCTCTTGCAGGTGGAGGGGGCGGGGATCTGCGGCACCGATGTGCACATCCTCGATGTGCCGCCTGGCCACCCGGCCACAATCGGGGCCATTTTGGGCCACGAATATGTCGGCAAGGTCATGGAAATTGGCGATGACGTCAAAGGCCTGAAACCGGGCGACCGGGTCGTGGTGGCGCCAAATCTCTATTGCGGGATCTGCCACTACTGTCAACAAGGGAGGCCCAACCAATGCCAGAGCTTCACCACGCTGGGGGTCTATCTCAACGGTGGTTTTGCCAAGTACAGCGTGGCCCCGGAACGGGCTCTTTTTAAGATCAGCCCAGGCCTGGCCACGGACGAGGCCGTCTTTGCGGAGCTTCTCTCTTGCGTGTTGGGTGGCACGGAGAAGGTGCGGCTCCAGCCCGGGGAGACGGTGGCCATTTTGGGGGCCGGGCCAGTGGGACTGGTATTCTGCTTGGTCTTTAAAGCCGCCGGCGCGGGCAAGATCATCGTCTCCGACATAGCCCCCTTCCGCTTGGCTATGGCCAAGAAGATCGGCGCCGATGTAGTCGTCAATCCCCAAAAGGAAGACTTAAACGGAGCCGTCAAGGCCGCGACCGGTGGTGGCGTTGACGTGGTGGTGGACGCCGTGGGAACGCTGCTGCCCGAGGCCGTAAGCCTGGCAGATAAAGGTGGCAAAGTGGTGCTCTTCGGGATGAACCAGCAGGCGCATCCGGCGGTCAGCCAGTATAGCATCACTCGCAACGAACTCACCATCTATGGCACCTTTATTGGCATCAACACCTTTCCCAGGGCCATCAAGATGCTGGAAAGCGGAGCGGTGAAGCCCTCGGCCCTGATTACCCATCGCCTGCCGCTTTCGCGCCTCGTAGAGGGTCTGGAAGCTTTGCGCCAGGGCCTGGCGATCAAGGTCGTGCTAACGCCGGAGTAGCCCACACGGCCATGCCCACGTGATTTTCTGTCCTTGCCAGGTGAACATCGCCGCAAAATACGCTTTAGGGAGGTGATAGTCGCGCGACCGATAAAGCTTGCAGAGCTCAAACAGTCGAACTTTGAAGTCCAAGAGGAGAACCAAAATGGGAAAGGCTTTCGCTTTCTTGTCCCTGGCCACGATCCTCGGCGTGCTCGGTGCAGGGCTCGCCGGATGTGGCCCCGGCGCGCAGGTCACGCTGAATGTAGCTACGGCTGGCGACACCAACATGGTCGAACTGCAGAAGAACGTCTTCGGCCCAGAGTTCGTGAAGAAATACCCCAACGTCACCGTTAACACGGTGGGCACTGGCCCTGGCGACCCGGGCAGCCGTTCCATCTACGACAAGCTGAAGGCCCAGAGCAGCGCCGGCAAGAAGAGCTGGGACATCGATGTAGGGGTGATCCACCAGAGCATCATGGCCGAAATGCTCAAGGACGGACTTCTGCTCCAGTACGTTCCCAAGACCACGGTGGCCAAGTACGTGGTGGCCTCCGATGCCAAGAACGCCCTGGGGACCAACGTGGAGGGCTATGTCATCCCCATGTTCCATTCCCAGACGGCCATCGCCTACAACCCCAAGTACGTGCCAACCCCGCCCAAGAACTTCGAAGAACTGGTGGCCTGGGCCAAGGCCAATCCCAAGAAGTTCGGCTACAACGGGATCAAGGGCGGAATGAGCGGCCAGGCCTTCGTGGCGGCCTGGACCTACTGGAAGACCGGCAAGTACGACGTCTATGCCAAGGGCCCGTACGACAAGGCCAATGAGGCCCCGTGGCCCGCCGTCCTGAAAGAGCTCAAGGCATTCAATGAGGTGGCCACCATCACCGCGGGCAACGCCGGCACGTTGGACATGTTGAACCGCGGCGAGATCTACATGGGTGCCGTTTGGGTGGACATGTTCGTCCTTTGGAAGAACGAGGGCCGTATGGATCCCAGTATCCAGGTGACGCTGCCTGACCCAGGCATGCCCGGCCAGCCCATGTACCTGGTCATCCCCAAAGAGGCCGCCAACAAGGACATGGCTCAGAAGTTCATTGAGATGATCGCCAGTCCGGAACAGCAGGCTAAGGTCATCGTGGAGCGGAACGGATGGTACCCGGGCATCGACGCCAAGGAGGTGCTGCCAAAGGTCTCCAAGGAAGGCCAGGACAAACTCTTCAAGGGGGTGACCCCCGACGACCTAGCCAAGAAGGGCCTGGTATTCCCGCTCACCGATTACTTCAAGGACCTGCTCACCGCCTACGAAGATGCGATGAAATGACCCGCTGATGAGTGATGAGTGGTGGGTGACGAGTGAATCCGGCATTCAGCGGTGAGCGATCGGGGACCCGATCCTTCGTCACTCGTTGACTCACCACTCATCGCTACCCCTGGAGCGACCCATGCGCAGACTGGAAAATGCCTTTTGGTTCACCTTCGCCGTGCCCACTATTGGCATCGTGCTCGTGCTCTTTTTCGCGCCGTTTCTATATTCGGCCTTGGGGAGCTTCCAAAGCAAGAGTGGGCAATTGACCCTGGACAACTATGCCTTGGTGGCGCGCCTCTACACCAAGGACGTGCTCTACACGGTGGGCATAGCGACGTTCAGCCTGGCCATCGTCCTGTTCATTGGGATACTGCTCTGCGGCTATCTGAGGGTGTACGGCAACCAACTCGTGGAATTCCTCTTCAAGATACCGCTCTTTGTCCCATTTGTAGTGGTGGGCCACGCCATGCGCGTCTTCCTGGCTCCTCACGGCATCTTGAACTCGATGGTGGCCCAGATCGGGCTGATCAGCCTGGATAACCCGCCTTCCCTGGCCTATAGCTGGCTTGGCATATCCGTGGCCCTGGCCTGGAAGAACATGGCCATGGCGGTGTTGTTGATCTTGGGCGCTTTCCGTTCCGTCCACGAGACCTACCTCGAAGCGGCGCGGAACTTCGGCGCCGGTGCCATTCGCCAGACCCTGGACGTGCTCTTACCCATGTCGGCCTCCTCCCTGGCGGTGGCCTCGGTGCTTATGTTTACCTCCATGCTGGCATCTTTTTCCATCCCATTGATGATCGGCGGCGGGAAAGGCGCCCAAATGACCATGATTGACGTCTATTATCGGATCACCTACCAAGGGGACTACGGGGCGGCCAATGCCCTGGGCGTGGTCTCGTACCTCTTGGCCAGCGGCGCTGCCATCTACTATCTGCGCACCGTTACCAGAAAGTAAAGGCGAAAAATGAAGGTCAACCTGGGCGCCATGGGCAGAGCCACGGCGAAGATCGCTTGCCTGGCCCTGGTCTTATTCATAATCTTTGGCCCTCTGAGCAGCCTGGCGATCTGGTCGGTGGCGGAGAAGTGGTATTGGCCCCATGCCCTTCCACAGCAGGTTGGGCTTTTCTACTGGGGGCGAGTGCTGGGGAGCGATCTGATGCGCTCTTTGCAGTTGGGTTTCTTCATTGCCACGGCCGTGACGACGCTCACCCTGCTGTGCACCGTGCCGGTGGGCTATGCCCTGGCGCGCTTCGATGTGCTCTTTAAGAGTGTGATCATGATGCTATTCCTCTTGCCCCAGGCATTTCCCCAGCTTCCGGTCTTCGCCAACGCGGCAGTGCTCTTGTACAAGTTTGACCTGGGAGCTACCATCCCCGGGGTGGTGCTCATCCACATGGTCGGCTCGCTGGTATATGCGGTATGGATCATGACCGCGGTGTTTAAGTCCATCCCGGTGGAGATGGAAGAGGCCGCCATTAATCTTGGGGCCTCCCGCATTAGAACCTTCCTCACCATTGCCCTGCCCCTGGCCGTGCCCGGCATCGTGGCTAGCTCCCTGTTGGTCTTCTTGTATTCCCTGGACGAATTCACCGGCACGCTGCTCATCGGCGCTCCCTTCGTTGTCACTTTGCCGGTATTCATGTACAATGCCAGCATGGGCTACGAACTGCAAGTGGCCTCCATCACTGCGCTGCTGCTGATGATCCCCGGCATGGTGCTCTTGGTCCTCCTGGAGCGCTACCTGAAGGCAGAGTATCTCTCTATGTTCGGGAGGATATAGCCCGTGGTCAAGGTCGCCCTGGACAATGTCTCAAAGTCCTACGGAAAAGTACGAGCCCTCCATGAGACCACCCTGGAACTGGAACCTGGCGCCCTCACCGCCGTCCTGGGCCCCTCCGGCTGCGGGAAAACAACCCTCTTGCGCAGCATTGCCGGTTTCATCAAGGTGGACTCAGGGCGCATCTGCTTCGATGGCCGGGACGTCACTGCACTTCCACCCCAGGAGCGAGATACGGCCATGGTCTTTCAAAACTATGCCCTTTGGCCCCACATGACCGTCTACGACAACGTGGCCTACGGCCTGAAACTGAAGAGGGTCCCCGCCAGCGAGGTGCGACGCCGGGTGATGGATGCCCTGGAGCTGGTGGAGATGGTAGACATCCTGGGGGTAGAGGGCATTGGATCTCGCAAACCGCCGGAGCTATCCGGCGGCCAGCAGCAGCGAGTGGCCCTGGCCCGGGCCCTGGTAGTACAACCGAAGGTGCTTCTGCTGGACGAGCCTCTTTCCAACCTGGACGCCAAGGTCCGACAGCGGGTGCGGGTGGAGATCCGGCGCCTGCAGAAACGCGTGCGCATCACCACCATCCATGTCACCCATGACCAGGAGGAGGCCCTTTCCATAGCCGACAGCGTGGTGGTGATGGACAAGGGGAAGGTGATCCAGGTGGGCAGCCCTCAAGAGATCTATCGCCGTCCTCAGAGCGCCTTCGTGGCCGAGTTCCTGGGCTCCTCCAACGTCCTCACCGGCCAGCTCTGCCGGGCCGACCAGACCATTTCCGTGGGCGGGATCAAGTTATCTTGTGCAACTGCTGCCGAGGGGAAAGCGACCGTGGTTTTTCGGGCCGATGAGGCCCGTCTGGCTGAGGAGGAGGCCCAGGTAGAGGGAAACGTCGTGGTCTTCCAGGGCGAGGTGGAGGAGACGCTCTTCGTGGGTTCCGCCTTCCGGCATTTCGTCAAGATCGGCACGGAACTGGTGATGGTGGATAGCCCGGAGAGCAGTCCTCTCCGCCGGGTCAAGGTGGTCGTTCCCCGAGAAAAGGTGCAGATATATCCGCTGGAAGGTTGAATCCGCATGATCGAATTGAGGTTAGGTCATCTATCACCTGCCTGGCACAGCTTGGCCCATGAAACTCCAGGATCCTCGCTCACTCAGCCCTGGCCATCGGTTGTCAGAAGCGATGCTTGACAGCGATGGCATGATGATGCTATAATTGCCGGTGTAAACGTTTACACCACGACCCGTGCTCAGAACTTGCCGAGCTAATGTCCCGAGAGGCTGAAGTGTCGGTCACCATCGTCGATGTAGCCAGGAAAGCGGGGGTTTCCACGGCCACGGTCTCCCGCGTCTTGCATAAAAGCCCCAAGGTGGATGCCACCACCCGAGCCAGGGTGCAGGAGGCTCTGGAGGAGTTGGGCTACTCCCCTAACATCCCTGCTCGAAGCCTGGTAACGAAGCGGACCCGAACCGTAGGGCTGGTGATAACCACCATCGCTGACCCCTTCTTCGCCGACATCGTCCGCGGTGTGGAGGACGTGGCCATCGAAAACGACTATGGGGTCATTCTCTGCGACTCCAACGCGGACCCCGAGCGCGAGATGGCCACCATACGTCTCTTTCAGGAAAAAAGGGTGGATGGCATCATCGTTGCCTCCTCCCGCGTGGGCGATCTATACCTGGGGCTTTTGGAAAAAACGAAGGTCCCGGTGGTGCTGGTGAACAACGAGAAGACTGGTGCCTATGTCTATTCTGTCGGCACCGACGACGTGGCCGGGGGCGAAATGGCTACCGAGTATTTGATCCAACTCGGCCACCGGCGCATCGGCTACATTGCTGGCCTGG
>JBFMCB010000038.1:0-21015 GCA_040754915.1 Chloroflexota bacterium
CCTGCTACCCCCCAGGTGTTGTGTTGGGTAGAAGCCCAATCATATTGGGCGACTTTATTAACTCGACGAAGACGGCCAATGCGATTGGCCTGCTACCCCAGGTGTTGTGTTGGGTAGAAGCCCAATACATATTGGGCGACTTTATTAACTCGACGAAGACGGCCAATGCGATTGGCCTGCTACCAGCTTGAAGGGTAGCGGTTTGCTGATGAGCCATTTCCTGCTACTTGCTACCTGTTACTTGCTACCCGTTCCCCGCTCCCTGCTATCAAATCATCGCGACAGGTGCACCAAAAGGAGCGACACGTCCACCGGGTTAATGCCGTAGAGCCGGGAGGCCTGGCCGACGGTGGCGGGCCGAAAGCGCTTCAGCTTTTCCCGGGCCTCGCGGCGCAGGCCAGCGATGCCATCGTAGTCGAATTCCACCGGGATGCGCTTCTCCTCCAGCCGGCGCACCCGTTCCACCTCCAGTTGCTGCTGGGCGATGTAGCCGGAGTACTTGGCCTCCAGCTCCACCTGCTCGGCCACCTCGCGGTCCAGGGCCAAAGGCAGTGGCAGGTTCTTCTCCAGCAAAGAATATGACACCTCCGACCGGCTCAAGAGCTCGTAGACGCTGGTGGCCCGATTCAGCGGACTGATTCCTTGGCTAGCAAAGAAACCGTTCAGCTCCTCGCTGGGTTGGACCCACGTCCCTTTGAATTCTTTTACTAGCGAAGAAATCACCTCTCGCTTTCTCTCCACCGCCTGGTAGCGCTGGCGGTCCACCAAACCGAGCTCGTACCCCAGCGGAGTCAGCCGGAGGTCCGCATTGTCCTGGCGCAGGAGCAGCCGGTATTCCGCCCGGGAGGTCATCAAGCGGTAGGGCTCATCGATCTCCCTGGTCACCAGGTCGTCGATCAGGACACCGATGTAGGCCTGGTCCCGGCGCAGGATGAACGGCTCCTTGCCCTGGGCCTTGCGGGCGGCGTTGATGCCGGCCATGATCCCTTGAGCCGCCGCCTCCTCGTAGCCAGAGGTGCCGTTGATCTGGCCGGCCAGGAAGAGGCCTTCGATCGCCTTAACCTCCAGCCAGGCACTCAACTGGCTGGGCGGCACGTAGTCGTACTCCACAGCATAGCCCACCCGCATCATCTCCGCCTTCTCCAGGGCCGGGATGGTCCGCAGCATGGCCAACTGGACGTCCTCGGGCAGGCTGGTGTTGGCCCCCTGAACGTACACCTCGTTGGTGGCCCAGCCCTCCGGCTCCAGGAAAAGCTGGTGGGAGGGCTTGTCTGGGAAGACCACGATTTTGCTCTCAATGGAGGGGCAATATCGGGGTCCCACGCCCTGGATCACCCCGGTGTACAGGGGAGCCCGATGCAGGTTCTGGCGTATGATCTCGTGGGTCCGCCAATTGGTGGTCACCAGGTAGCACGGGAGCTGAGCCCGCCAGTCCGTAGGGGTCGGGTTGGGATAGATCGGGTTCGGCTCCGGGTGAGGCATCAGGCCGCCCTCCGGGCCAAAGCTAAAACGCAGCGGAACCGCGCTCCCCGGCTGCAAGATGGTCTTTGAGAAGTCCACCGTCCGGGCGTCGATGCGCGGCGGGGTGCCAGTCTTAAGCCGCCCCAGGGCCAGGCCCATCTCCCGCAGGCTTTGCGAAAGGGCCACCGCCGGGAACTCCCCGGCCCGTCCTGCGGGCTGGATGGACTCGCCGGTGATGATGCGCCCATTGAGGAAGGTCCCGGTGGTGACGACTACGGTTCGGGCATAGTAGGCCATGCCGATGGCGGTGACCACACCGTGAACCCTGGCTCTCGGCCCGGCTTTTGACATAAGGGGGTCCGGTGCCCCCCTAACCCCCGGTGACACAAAGGGGGCCTCGGCCCCCCTAACCCCCGTCACCAGGATCTTCTCCACTAAGCCCTGTTTCACGTCCAGCCTCTCCTGGCGCTCCAGGGCCTGTTTCATGGCCATCTGGTAGAGCTTCTTGTCGGCCTGGGCCCGCAGGGCCTGGACCGCCGGGCCCTTGCCGGTGTTCAACATGCGGATCTGGATGAAGGTCTCGTCGATGTTCCTGGCCATCTGGCCACCCAGAGCGTCGATCTCCCGCACCAGGTTGCCCTTGGCCGGGCCGCCAATGGAGGGGTTACACGGCATCAGGGCCACGTTGTCCAGATTCAAAGTGAGGAGCAGGGTCTCGCAGCCCAGGCGGGCACTGGCCAGCGCCGCCTCGCATCCGGCGTGCCCGGCGCCGACGACGATCACGTCATACCTCTTGGAGTTGTGAACTGGTTGCAGATTATGTTGCACTTGGGTTAAACCGACGATTAAGCTCCCTTCCTTGATGTGGTAATATTATCTCCTTCCTGTGGACTTCTGGCACAACACCTTCAACTTCCCAATAACTGTTCCAGCTTGGGTCGGTCAAAGCCGACCACCACCTGGCCGCTAATCACTGTCACCGGCGTGGTCATAATCCCCAGTGCTTCTAGCTCTGCCAGAGCCCCTGCATCCTGGGCGACATCGCGCTCAATGAACTGAACGCCTCTTTGTGAAAGAAACTCTTTCACCCCTCGGCAAAACATTCAGCCGGATTGGGCATAGACAACGACTTTCTGGGCGCTCATTGGGTGCTTCTCCTTCACTCGACGATCAACTTTCCCCGCAGCATGCCCATCTGGCACTGAAAGCCGTACTCGCCGGGCCGCTCGGGCGTGAATTCGATGGTCACCTCTTTGCCCTCCGGCAACCTTGCGCTCTTACTGAAGTCCGGGACGAGCACCATCTCGGAACAGGAGACCGTCTCTTGACGGATGAAGCTCAACCGTACCGGCTTGCCCGCCTGGACTACGATGACGTCGGGGGTATAGCCCCCCTTCACGAGGATATGTGCCTCCTGGACTGCACCGGCCAGGGCAGCCCTCACACCCTTCTTCTCTGAGAACCAGAAGTACCAGGCAATGGCCGCGCTCAAGGCCAGGCCACTGAGAGTGACGGTGATCTGTGCTACGGTCATGGCTTTTGCCTCCCAATCTCTAATGAGCCTTCGCCTCAAACAAACCGACGAAGGCATTCACCGCCGCCTTACCACGAAGTCGCAAAGACACGAAGTCCTGCTCCGGAATGGCAGGCAGGCTGCTCCATTGATTTTAGTAGCTCCGGCTGCCTGCTACCTGCTACTGAACTTGCCCCAAGTTCTATCTGCTAATCGCTAGCTGCTACCTGCTATGTTTTACATTGACGGCTTGAACCCCCGCAGCCGGTTGGCGTTGGTGACGACAGTGACGCTGCTGAAAGCCATGGCCGCTCCAGCGATGATGGGACTCAAGAGGATGCCGAAGAAAGGATAGATCACCCCTGCTGCTACCGGCACCCCCAGGACGTTATAGACAAGGGCACCAAAGAGGTTCTGCTTGATGTTGCGCATCGTTGCCTTGCTCACCTCGATGGCTGTTACCACCCCCGACAAGCTGCCCCGGATCAGGGTGATGTCTGAAGCCTCAATCGCTACGTCCGTGCCGGTGCCAATGGCGAAGCCCACCTCGGCCTGGGCCAGGGCCGGCGCGTCGTTGATGCCGTCCCCTACCATGCCCACCTTCTTCCCTTCGGCCTGGAGCAAACGCACGTTGTAGGCCTTCTCCTCTGGCAACACCTCGGCCAGCACCCGGTCCACGCCCACCTGGCGGGCAATGGCCTCGGCCGTGCGGCGATTGTCGCCGGTGATCATCACCACCTCCAGCCCCAACCGCTTCAGCGCGGCGATGGCCCCGGCACTATCTTCCTTGACGGTGTCGGCCACGGCGATCAGGCCGCCAGCCGATGGCCGACCGAAGTCCGCCGTAGCTACGAACATCACCGTCTTCCCTTCCGCCTCTAACGCCTCGGTCTGGGCCAGCAAGGGGGCGATGTCCACGCTCTCTCGCTCCATCAACCGACGGTTGCCCAGCAACACCCGCCGGCCATTCACCGTGGCCATCACGCCGTGGCCCGGCACGGCCTGGAAGTCCTGGGGGTCACCCAGGGCCAGCCCCCGCGCCTTCGCCCCCTCCACGATGGCCGCCGCCAGTGGGTGTTCCGACGCCTTCTCCACGCTCGCCGCCAGCCCGAGAATTGCCGATTGCGGATCTTTGATTTCGGATCGGGAAGGCAAGTCCGAAATCCGCAACCCTGAATCCGAGATCACAACGTCGGTGAGCTCTGGCTTGCCTTTTGTGATCGTCCCGGTCTTGTCCAGCACGATGGCGTCTAAGGTCTGAGCCGCCTGTAGCGCCTCGCCACCCCGGATGAGAATGCCGTTCTCCGCCCCTTTGCCGATGCCCACCATCAGGCTCATGGGCGTGGCCAGGCCCAAGGCGCAGGGGCAGGCGATGATCAGCACCGTCACGCTGGTGACCAGGGCGTAGATCAACGCCGGCTGGGGCCCGAAGTCGAACCAGGCCACGAAGGTCAACACGGCGATGATCATCACCGCGGGCACAAAGTACCCCGAAACCCGATCGGCCAGCCGGGCAATGGGTGCCTTAGAGCCTTGGGCTTCCTGGACCATCTTCACGATCTGGGCCAGAGCGGTGTCCTTGCCCACCTTGATGGCCTTGAACTTGAAGCTGCCCGTCTTGTTGATGGTGGCGCCGATGACCTCGTCGCTCACCCCTTTCTCCACCGGGATGGACTCGCCGGTGATCATGGACTCGTCTACGGCCGACGAACCCTCGACGATCACCCCGTCTACCGGCACCTTCTCCCCGGGGCGCACCAGCACGATGTCGCCCACCAGTACCTCTTCCACCGAAATGTCGACCTCCTGGCCATTCCGAACCACGTGGGCCGTTTTGGCTTGCAGCCCCATCAGCTTCCTGATGGCCTCGCTGGTGCGCCCCTTGGCCCGCAGCTCCAGGGCCTGGCCCAGTACCACCAGGGCGATGACCACGGCCACCACGTCGTAGAAGGGCTCGGCTGTGCCTTCCGGGAAGATGCCCGGAGCCAATACCGCCACGCCGGAGTAGAGCCAGGCGGCCGCCGTGCCCAGAGAGATGAGCGTGTTCATGTCCGCAGCGCGATGTTTGAAGGCAGCCCAGGCCCCTCGGAAGAAACCCGAGCCCGACCACAGGAGCACCGGCAGCGTTAGCAAGCCCATAACGCCCCAGATGAGGCGCAACGTGCCCATCGGCAGATCGCGCAGCACGGGCACGAACTGGGGGTAAGCGGTGGCCACCACCGGCGCCGAGATAATGGCGGCGAAGAGAAAACGACTGAACAGGCCACGGTATTCCTTTTCCCGCTCCTCGGCCTCTCGGTCGGCCGGTTCCTCGCTGGGGGCGGGACGGGTCTGGTACCCTACCGACTCGATGGCCGCTCGCAGGTCAGCCAGCGCCGTCACCGCTGGCAGGTACTCCACGTAGGCCTCTTGAGTGCTCACGTTGACCGAAGCGCCCAGCACCCCATGGGTGCCTTTGAGGGCTTCCTCGATAAACGTAACGCAAGAGGCACAGCGCAGGTCCTTGATGCCGATACGCGTTTTGGCGCTGCCCACCCGGTAGCCGGCTTCCTTGATGGCGCCGCTCAGGTTCTCCAGGCTGGCCACGCCCGGGTCGTAGGCGACGAAGGCGGTCTGGTTGGCGAAGTTGACCGTAGCCTGCTGCACGCCGGGCACCGCCCGCAGCGATTTCTCGATGGTCACCATGCAGGTGGGGCAGTCCAACCCGGTGATCGGCATCTCCACGTGCACGGGGCTGGGCAGGTCGGGGTTATACCCGGTGGTCAGCGAGCCCACCGGCTCGGCCGACGGAGCGACGTAGAACTCCGGCTTCTCCAGGAACTGCCCCTCACAGGCCTGGGAGCAGAAGTAGTACGTGCGGCCCCCGTAGCTGTGGGAGGCCACCGCGTCCTTCGCCTCGATCTCCATCCCGCAAACGGGGTCTTTCACCATGATCTCATCCTCCTTGCGAATGTCACTGAACCACCAAGCCGAAAGCACAAAGGAATGAGGCTAATATACCTGGAAGGTGTTAGGGCGAAATAGCCGCTAACAGCTAGCAGTTAGCGGCTAGTGGTTAACGGCTAGCAGCTCCCTGCCCTCGGTTCCCTGCTATCGGCTATCGGCCGCAGTTGCCGTAGGTTTTTGAAATGTGCTATAATAGCCTGACTTTGCACGGCCCCAAGGGCCGGGACCGCCGGGCCCTTGCTGGTGTAATGGAGAGGGAATGACTTTTACTAGTAAAGAGAGCCCCCGCCGGAACGGCACGGCCACGCTGCTTAACACGGTCCTCGCCGCCTGTCTGGTGCTCTTCGTCGCCGGCGGGTTCTACTTCGGGTACGTGTTTTATTCTAACCTAAAGTTCCTCCTTTCGCAACCCATCAGCCCCGCCGAATCCTCTGACGAGCCCGGGGCCAGCACCCGCCCCAAGCAAACGCCGGTGTGGGGAAAGGAGCGGGTCAACGTCCTGCTCTTGGGCATCGACCAGCGCCCAGACGAGGCCCGGCGTGGCGATCCCGCGCGCACCGACACCATGATCGTGGTCACCCTGGACCCGGTTTCCAAGACCGGCGGCATGCTCTCCATCCCGCGGGACCTCTGGGTGCCCATACCGGGCCTGGAAGCCCACGGCATCGACGTTGACCGCATCAACACCGCCCACGCCTACGGGGATCTGTACAAGTATCCCGGCGGCGGCCCGGCCCTGGCCAAGAAGACCGTGGAGTACAACCTGGGGATACCGATACACTACTACGTGCGGGTGGATTTCCGAGGCTTTGAGCGGCTCATCGACGCCATCGGCGGCGTGGACATCGACGTGGAGAGGACCATCGTGGACAACGCCTACCCCGACGACAATTACGGGATCATCTCCATCACCATTCCCGCCGGCCGACAGCACATGGACGGCAAGAAGGCCCTGCAATACGTGCGGACCCGCCACGCCGACAACGACTTCGGCCGCCTGCGCCGCCAGCAGAAGCTGCTCCTGGCGGCCCGGGAAAAGGCCCTGAGTTTGGACCTACTGCCCCAGTTGCCCGCTCTCTACCAACGGTTCAAAGATGCGGTGAAGACCGACCTTTCGTACGATGAGGGCATGAAGCTGGCCCGCATGGCCTCCGAGGTAGATTCCAAGAGCATCGTCGTCCAGGCCATAGATGAGAGCATGACCGAGTCCTTCGTGACCAACGGTGGTGCCCAGGTGGAGAATCCCAAGCGGGCGGAGATCGGGAGGTTGATCCAGGAGATGTTCTACCCCCCTTCTGCCGGCCCTGTGGACCTCGGCGCCAAGCTGGCCCAGGAGAAAGCCCGGATCGAGGTGCAAAATGGGACGGTCGTCTCAGGGCTGGCTGGCCGGGTGAGGTCCTTCCTGGAGGACCGCGGCTTCAACATCATCAGCGCCGGCACCGCTAATGGCCTGTACGACCGGACCACCATCGTCGACCGCCAGGGCAAGACCTACACCCGGCAGGCCCTGGCCAGGCTCCTCAACATCGACCCCACCGACGTGCGCTTCGAGCCCAACTTCCCCACCGCCGCCGACATCGTGGTGATCGTGGGTAAGAACTACCCGTACACCAGATAACTCAGGCCTACGGCGAATAGACCGATGGTCGTTTCGTGGATCCGGAGAAGGGCAGCGCCCTTCGTAAACCCCGGCGTCCCATTAGGCGACGTTTTGCTTGGCGGATTTGGGGTGACGATCCAAAAAGCATTGAAGGCGGTTAGAACAATTTAAAGGGGTGATAATCATGGAAGAAAAGAATATGAAGATCCTTGAGAGACACGAAGACTATCTGGATTGGGAGAAATTAATCCAGCATTGTGAAACTATTGATGGATTTACAGACCTTGAGAAGGAGGGAGCAAAACGCGCTTTTCGACTATTGAAGGAAGAGTTTGGAAATGACTTTCTAAAATGTGCTTTCGCTAACTATCACCCAATTCGTCATTATATTGTAAACTTGGCACCATGGACTCGTAGATGGGTAATATGGTTGGCAGAGGCAATTAAGGAATTGAAAGACCAAGAAAATTATCCAAATCTTTTAAGTAGATTAAAAGATGATGAAAAATTTGGAGAAGGAGTATCAGTTTTGGAAAGTGCTTATAAGCTTTCAAAAGCAGGATTTAACATCTCCTTTGACCCATTAATAGATAGTTTAGGACGGACGAAAAGCCCAGATTTAAAGCTAATTGACAAAGACACTAAAGAAGAATTGTTTGTAGAAGTCTCTGTTTTGGGTGAAAGTAAAATAGCAAGAGATGCCTCTCAAACAATGCAAAGAATCATCGAACCTTTATGGTGGTCTGTTCCATTTATGCACTATTGTGGGCGTATTTATAAGACTCTTTCTGAAAAACACTTAGCCCATATTGTTAAGAACCTTGATGAAATAGTTGAAAAAGTCAAAAGAGAGAACATTTTTCAGAATCTGGTTATCGAAGACGTGATTGAAATGGGAATAGCACCTGAAAATGATAAACAATTTTTGGAGAAATGGGCAACAGAAAGAGGATTAAAAGTAGGAGAGTTTTCTGGCCCACCTTTTGATGTGGATGAGATATTGAGAACAAAAAGAAAAATTGAGAACGAACAAAAGCAGTTGCCTAGTAACCATCCAAATATATTGATTATCAGGAATAATAATTTGTTCTTTCATGTTCGTGATATAAGAAAGACAATAAATGAGTTAGAAGAGGCGGTGTATGAATACCCCCATTTGTTAGTCGTAGTCATAGCTGGAGGATATATGGGGAGTGGAGAAAATGTAATTACTATGAAAGACCAACATGTGTTTATCAAAAAAACCAAAGCTGACTTGTTCGTAGAGCAATACATTATCTTATTCAATCAATTCTGTGGGCTAAAAATTTCTCCCTCTACGATTACAAAGGTGTATAATAGTTTTAGAAGTTATTGAAATAGACATAAGAGGAAAATTTGCCGCGTAACACAGCATAAAAGGTTCACGCCTTATGGCTCTCACCCAAATTTTTGCTTCGCAAAACCTTTTTTATGCTAGGAACGTTAGTCGAACTGGCATGATAGAAAAGCGGTCAAACCGAACCCGCTCGCACGGAGAACCTGCGTGACTCGTCCTGCAAGACTCGATCCCCGGTACGTCAACCGGCGCGTCACTTTGCCGTACGGTCTGACGGTCATTGAGGTTGAGCAGGCTGTCGCAGAGACCTACCGCCTATTCCACGGTCTTAACGACTATCTGGTTGAGACCGGGTTTCGGCCTGTAGAGGAGCTCCTCCTGGGCAACTCGCTTTCTGGAATTATCTCCGAGTTCTTGGTTAAGAACATCGCCAGGGCTTCTTCCACCCTTGAGGCAAACTTGAAGGTAGGAGGTTATCCAGATCTCCTTCCAAAAGGCCACTACTCTTCGAACCTTGTACTGAAAGGCGACGAGGGGATTGAGGTGAAGTCTTCGATTCAGAGAGGGGGCTGGCAGGGCCACAATCCCGAGGAGTGTTGGCTGATGGTCTTTCGGTATGCTGTAGGTGAGCAGGACAATGGTGAATCGATGCCGCTTACATTCATTGAGATTCTTTGCGCAAGGCTGACGAAATCTGACTGGTCATTCTCGGGGCGCAAGGGGACTTCGCGCCGAACCCCAACGGCCTCCATCACTACGGCAGGCGTCGAGAAACTGCGCAGCAATTTCCTCTACAGGCTGCCTGGGGTTGGCGTGGGGAGGCATCGGTCGATTATCGCGGAGCAGTGAAGCTAGTTATGCCAGAGGCACTATTGCTCGAACAGACTGTGTTGTAGCTCAGCTATTACCCCACGGGGTTGGAGCAGTATGCCATTGTGATCCCCGTTGGGGACAAGGGCCGCAAGCCGCGGGATTGCTTGAACCGCCATCTGGTAGAACTCAGGGTCAGACTCGATGCCAATGCTTTGATAGCCCACAGCACAAGCAGCCGCGATAGTAGAGCCTCCTCCCATGAAGGGATCCAACACGATGCCCTCTCCCAATGGGAGAGCAGCACGGACGATCTGCCGCATAAAGGCTTGGGGCTTAAGGGACGGATGTGGCGCAATTTCTCGCTCGATGCCCCGGGTTGGGGCGCTCCTAATCACATCGAAAAAGGGCTGCTCTTCAGAGACGCGGCGTAGACCCCCCGTTTTCCACTTACGCAGGTTGTCCTGCACACGCCCTTCACATGGTTTCCTGAAAAGCCCCCAAGGCTCCCAGCAAGATCTGGGCATCACCGTGATGTTGTCAAACTCCTTATGGGCGTTCTTTGGCCTGTCGCCACCCCGTAGGGTCTGCACCAAACGGATGATCTCGCCACGTTTTTCAAATCCAGCCTTGATCAGCTCCAAATAGACAAAGTGCGAAACAAGAGGGTTCGTTGCGATAAATACGTGGCCCCCAGGTACGAGCACCCGAAATACCTTCATCGCCCAGCGGGCAAAGAAGTTGCTTAGAGCCGCCTTGTCTTCGTCTGTGAGGATTGTGAACCGAGGAAGTGGGCTTCGGGTGCATCCGTCGAAAGTCGGGGGTATGCGCCAGACGCCACCGCACCCGCGACGCAGCTTCCTCTTCTCCTCAGGCGTATACTCCTTAAGCCCATAAGGGGGATCAGTGACCACGGCATGAATGCTGTTGGGAGCGCGTTGTTCCATCCAGTCAAAACAGTCGGCGTGCACAACCTCATAGAGAGCTTCCCATGCTGGTGCGGCATGTGCCACTCTGGAGGTTATGACGGCGGATTGCGGTCTCTTCATGCGCTGTTCCGCCAGCTCTCTATCGGCAGCATATTCGTTGAAGGTCTCTCGGAGGACCGCCGGTGCTTCCACTGGATAGCGGTAAAAGATCTGTTTCACATCGGTCGGCAGGTAATCGGCCAGTACATAGAGTGGACTGGGGTCTATACTCAGGGCTTTCGCAATCCGCTCAATCATGGCCGTAGAGGGTTTAGCCCTCCCCCGTTCTAACCGTGACAGGTAGCCTTTTGTCACATTCACCCTCCGAGCGAGGTCCGCTAGGGAGAGCTGCCCAGCCAGGCGTTCTTTGCGGAGGTGCTGCCCGAATTCGCATCCAACGGGTGTAACCGGCGATGGCTGTCTGGTGTCCGACTTGTTCATATTTTTAATTATAGCATTGTTTACTGGATGAGTCAACCACTTTTCGGCTCTACGTCAATAAGTGCACAGGCACGGGGGTCAGGTCTTGAAATATAAGATATTCGCTGCTATACCCCGTCTATGGCCAGACCGTTACGAATAGAATATCCGGGGGCCATCTACCATGTGACCTCGCGAGGCAATGCACGAAACAAGATCTTCGCCGACGACCAGGACCGCGAGGGCTTCCTCTCCGTCTTGGATTCTGTGGTCAAAAGATACAACTGGCTTTGCCATGCCTACTGCCTCATGGACAATCACTGCCACCTCTTGATAGAGACCCCAGACGCCAATCTCTCCATGGGAATGCGCCAGCTGGGCGGCATCTATACCCAGGGATACAACCGAAGGCACAACAGGCCCGGCCATCTCTTTCAAGGCCGCTTCAAGGCAACCCTCGTTGAAACGAAAGCTACCTCCTCGAGCTCTGCCGGTACGTGGTCTTGAACCCCGTGCGGGCGAAGGTGGTAGGAGAGGCAAAGGGGTGGGATGGAGCAGCTACCTGGCCACAGCGGGTTAAAGCCTGTGCCGGAGTATCTATCGGTAGACTGGATACTCGGCTTGTTCGGCAGTAAAAAGGAAGATTGTCCAGAAAAGGTATCGGGCATTCGTCGAAGAGGGTATGCACAAACCATCACCGTGGGAAGAGCTTCAGGGGCAGATGCTGTTAGGTGAAAAAGGCTTTGTGGATAAGTTTAAAGATCTGCTTGCCGATAAAGAGCAGGTCAAGGAGATACCGAGACCGCAGCGATATGTAGGAAAGCCGAGTCTAATCAAACTGTTCAAGGGAATAGACACGAAGGCCGGGAGAGACAGGGGCATCCACGACGCTCACGTGAAATATGGATACACACTTAAGGAGATTGCGGATCACCTGAGAATCCAATATACTGCGATCAGCAAGGTGGTCTCAAAAAGGGGTTGGGGCAAGAACTGATTTTTCAAGACCTGACCCCAAATCTCCCTTAAGCGAAATAGGCCCGCTTCAGGATAGAAAGATGACTATTCGCATCGAGAACATATGCCCAGATTTCTTTGCTTTCTGGGAACAAGCGCAGGGCTGCAGCCTAGCCGAGCAGAAGCAACTCTGGCAAACAATGTACGAAGAACTCCACCGAGACGTCTTCGACGTCTACTACCGTCGGTGGGGAGACCCGGCCCGGCTAGACGAAGCGTTGGGCAAGTTCTCCCAGGTTGTCCAAAAGCTGCAAGAGATTGTTCACGACGTGGAGCATAGAATCAAACGTGCTGTAACCAACTGTGCCCAAGTCTTCGATATGCCTGAGAGCGACTTCGAGTTCGTGGTTATGGTGGGCTTGTTCACTTCCAACGGCTGGGCCACGACGTTTCGTGGCAAACCCACTTCCTTTCTTGCCTTGGAGTGCTTCACTGAGCCGCACTATCTGGACATCCTTATCGCTCACGAGACAGCCCACAGTTTCCATACCCAATGTGGCTCTGGCGAATGGCCCGATTTTGCAGTCGGGGAAGGGCTGTTTAGGGAAGGGCTAGCCACTATGGCCTCGGCCGTAATGTACCCAGGGGCGATGGAAGCGGAGTACCTGTGGTTCGGACCAGGCTACAATGGCTGGATGGCCGAGTGCTTAAGTCGTTGGCCGGAACTTTGCCAGCGTTTCCTGAGAGACCTGGCGCAGATTGACGAAACCCTCTACACAGCCTACTTCGGTGGGAAGGGGCCGGAAGTGGGCTTGCCCAAACGTGTGGGCTACATCGTTGGTTACCGCGCTATTGCGGCCCTGAGTCAGAGACACACAATCGCTGAAATGGCGCGTTGGTCACCAGAGCACTCAGTTGCTGAAGTGAAACGAGTACTGAAGAAGATGCTGAAGGGGTGTGTCTCTTCGTGAGGTGTTCTGATATGCGAATTATCGACCTCTATCCTGACGACCAGGAGGCTATTTGGCAAGTGGCCTCTTTGTTGGTGGAAGGTTTTAAAGAGCATTGGCCGAATGCCTGGCCGGACATGGATGCTGCCTTGAAAGAGGTTCGAGAATCTTTTGGACCGGACCGAATTAGCCGAGTGGCTGTCGATGAGCGAGGCGCAGTTTTGGGCTGGATCGGCGGGATCAGGCAGTACAGGGGGAATGTCTGGGAGCTACATCCGCTGGTAGTGCGGTCAGATCATCAAGGAAAAGGAATTGGGCGCGCACTTGTAGCCGACCTGGAAGAGCGGGTCGGAGAACGCGGTGGCCTTACCCTCTGGCTTGGCACAGATGACGAGGACGACATGACAACGCTTTCGGGCGTGGACCTCTATCCAAACGTTTTGGAACACCTGGCCAAAATCAGAAACCTGCGCGGTCACCCCTATGAGTTTTACCAGAAGCTTGGTTTCGTCATTGTGGGCGTGATGCCGGATGCCAACGGACCGGGAAAGCCAGACATCTATATGGCTAAACGGATTGGGAGACGGTAAAGTGCACGTGATAAAAAAGTAGCTTGTCCCCTTTTCTCTTCTACACAGCGGGAGGGTGTTGAACAAAGATCAATGTTCCCCACTGGGTCCCTATGGACGCCCGAACTTATTCGGGTCTGCCCCGTTGTGGGGCACGATTCGCCGAGAACAAGTTCTCGCGTCCCTACGTGCGGGCTTCGTTCAACACCCTTACACAGCGGCGGAGTTTACTTCTGCTGCGTTGGGGGTGTATACTACACGGCAGCCTGGTGTTGCACGGAGGACTTGGATGACCGACTGGTCGCACTTTGATTCGTTGGGGCCGGCGAGGAGGATGGCAGAATACCTGAGCGAGGTCATCTCTGCTGCGTCAGCTTCTCCCCCAGGCCACTGGAAACAGTCTGCAGTTCACTGCAGAAAAAGGCCAAGGCACCGGAAGTGCCCCGGCCGCATTCGGGTGCGTGAGACGAACGATGGCTCCATAGAATGGGTTTGCCCCATCTGCCAGGACCAGGGAACCGTATGCAACTGGAAAGGGAGCCCCCACGACCTAAGCGAGTTTCGGGGACAGGGGAATCACCCGAGGTTTGAAGTAATCCTGACCGATCGGGAATACGACGAGCTGAAAAAGTGTTTGGCCATGGATCCCGAAGGTGAGAGGATTATCTACGGCGCTACTTATACAAGCGAGGGCATTGTTCTCGGGGCCTCAGCAGAAGAGCTCGACGACTTTGCTGGTTACCTGGCGTTCGAGGTGAATCATGAAAAGAACTGGAGGCGGCAGCGAGTCTTGGAGCAGGTATTGGATCGGGTGGAGGCTGTGCTGGGTGAGTGGAGTCCAGGCTAACTGAGGTAGGGGACAGGAAACTCGAGAATGTGACCCAGGCTTGGTCGAGTTTGCTCATGGTTCTGGCGTGGTTGATACTACTCTCGAAGCTGATGCATAGAACAACCTGGAGGCAGGGGATATCTACGATATATGGGATTGGCGCAAACCCTGAGCGGGCGATACGTCTCGATCCGTCGACCATCTGCCGGCGGCCATCAAAGGGTACAAGGCCAATCGTATTGGCCGTCGTGAGCCCTGTTGATCTCTCAACGCCCAACACGGTTGGGCTTCTACCCTACAGAGTTGGGCAACAGCCCCCAGGCCTGACACTACCTTTTAAGTGGCTATTGACAAAGTTCAATAAAGTTGCTAACATATATATATAGAATCACGATGAAAAGAACCCTGTACGGTTCCGTCCTTACGGGGTTCTTTTCGTTTTATACTCCAATTTCTCTCTCAGATTGTCCATAAAGGCTATGCGGCTGCCCGCTGCCTTTCTTAGCAAGTGAGAACACCCTTCTCTGCATGGTGCTAGGACACATTCTAGCTTGCCCATTCGCTGTAGATAGTGAACCAAGCAGCAAAAGTCACCATCGCTAATCACGATTACAGCTTTCTCATAGTTGTCGTAGTCAATCATAGCCTGTAGCACCATCTCAGCATCAACGTTGCCCTTCACTCTACCGTCTTTCAGCTTCAAAATTGGCTTGTGGACTAACACATAGCCGGCTGACTGAAGCGACACGTAAAGATCAATATTCTCAGGCACATAGCCAATAAAGTAATACGCTTTAGCTACACCGTAATGCTCACTCAAGTAAACCCGGAATCTTTTATAGTCCAAATTCCAGCCCAAATTCACCATAGTCAGGTGAAGATTAGTGCCGTCAATAAAGGCATAGTTTGTCTGTGGCTTTTTCATTCAAATTTACCTTTTACACCCTTCCACTTTGGCTTATTCCAATATGGTGACCGACACTTAGGACAAGTCTTAGGCTCTTTAGGTTGTCGCGGTATCCATTCATGCCCGCAACGTAGGCACTTTAGCGTTGGTAATTCAAAGGGCTTGCTCATACCATAGATTATATACATATAAACATATAATTGTCAATACCTCTTGTGCAATTTTCCCCCGTTCTTTTTACCACTGATATTCAATACCCTGCCTCCCAAAGTGCTTGACATTGCCCCGTTTTTGTTGCTATACTCTGCCCCTACCTTTTCTCTTGGTCTGACCTTTCCTCTGCTCCCGAACGGGTGTGGGAAGCATAACCGTCCTTTGCCGGTACATGACTGACTTGCCCGGCACCCCAAAACGGCCTCCAAAGCAGGCCGCTCGACTGCCCATAGAGGTGTACAGGCGATATGCCAAAGACAAAACCATTTACCAACTTTTCATCAGGAAAGGAGATGACTTGATCGAACAAGTGCGAACGACCTGGGAGGAGTATCCACGACAGTTCTGGACCCTGATCTTCGGAGCGCTGATCAACTCGACCGGCGGCGGGTTGATCTGGCCATTTTTCAGCCTCTACCTCACCCGCCGGTTGAACTTTTCTATGACCGAGGTGGGCATCATCTTCGCCGCCTTCGCCGTGGTTTCCGTGGTCTCCCAAGTGGCAGGCGGCGCGCTGGTGGACCGGTTGGGCCGTAAGCCGATCATGCTGTTCAGTTTGTTCGGGGAAGCGGTGGGGATCATGGCCATGGGGCTGATCAGTTCGCTGGATTCCGTTACCGGGCTGGTCCTGCTGGCGTTTATTGCCGTCATCGTCTTGCTGCTAGGGCTGGCCGGCTCGGCCTTCGGCCCGGCGGTCAACGCCATGGTGGCCGACCTGGTGGACGGCCAGAAGCGTGCCCAGGCCTATGGCCTCCTGCGCGTGATGCACAACCTTGGCATCGCCATTGGCCCAGCCATCGGGGGATTTATCGCCACCAGATCGTACCTGGTGCTGTTCACCGTGGCGGCGCTTTCCTCCGCCGTGTATGGCTTGATCATCACGTTATTCACGCGCGAGACAAAGCCGAAGGTGGCGATGACTTCGGACGCGTCGGTCACCGTAGCGCCCAAGGACGAAGGCTTTGGGCGCGTGCTGCACGACCAGGTCTTCATGCTGTTCTGCGGGCTGTCCCTCCTCTCACAGATCGTTTACTCGCAGATGAACACCACGCTGCCGGTTTACCTCAACAAGGGCTTCGGCCTTTCCGAGCAGTGGTACGGCCTGCTGATGAGTTTGAACGCGGCGATGGTCGTGCTGTTCCAGTTTCCCATTACCCGCTTCACCGACCGCTATGCCCGCGGGGCAATGATGGCACTGGGCGTGGCCTTCTATGCGGTGGGCTTTGGAATGTTTGGTTTCATCAGTGCGCTCTTGCTATTCTTCCTGGCCCAGGCGGTGTGGACGGTAGGCGAGATGATCGCCGTGCCCGTATCTCAGGCCTTCGTGGCCGACATCGCACCGGAGACGATGCGCGGCCGGTACATGGGGGCGTTCGGACTGAATTGGGCTATCGCCTACGGGTTGGGGCCGCTCTTGGGCGGCGCAACGATGGACAAGCTCGACGGTCACTACATCTGGTATGGGGCCTTTGCAATTAATGCCTTAGTGATGCTCGGTTTCCTGGCGCTTGGGAGCCCCATGAAACGCCGGATCGCCAAAGTTATGGTGAAAACTTAGCAGGCAGTCGTTCTCATCGTGGCCGGAGCTGCGCACCTTTCTCGCTCCGGCAAGCACACTATTTTTCAACACGGTGCTTAGCCAAGGCTCTATACGGCCAAACGGATTGGGAGACGGTAAAGTGCGGCTACGTCTATAGCGTCTCGGTGCTTCCAGCCAACCTGCCGGTGATACGCGGGCAGCCTAGGAGGGGCTTGCAACGAGGCCATACACGTGGCATAATCCTGTCAAAGAAAGAAGGGTAGTAGTCTGTGGTCCGTAGTCCGTGGTCCGTAGTCTGCTAAGGACTAAGGACCCCCTGATGTCCCGGAGTTGAACTCCGGGACATCAGGGGCATCAGGAGTGGAGGGAGGCACAATGCAAGTCCAGCCCAAGTGCCTGAAGGGCGACCCGCTGCCCTGGCTGTTGGAGCCCGAAAACCCCTCGGTCCGTTATTGGACGCTGACCGATATCCTCCACCGGCCCGCCGACGACCCGGAAGTGCACGCGGCACGAGCGACGATCTCCACCTATCCACCCGTGGCGGAATTGCTGGCAGCCCAGAAGCCCGACGGCTATTGGGTCAAACGGGACTACTACCTGCCTAAGAACTACGGCACCTTCTGGGTGCTGAGCGTCTTGGCCGACCTGGGGCTGACCGCCGAGAACGAGCACGTGCGACGGGGCTGCCAATTCCTGTTCGCCCAGCAACGCGAGCACGGTGGATTCTGTCGCCACCGCCACATTCCGGGGCAGGGAAACATATGGAAAGCGCAAGCTGAACCTTGCACGCAGGCCCGCATCGTGCGCTTCCTGATTCAGTTTGGCTACGCCGATGACCCACGCACCCAGGCGGCTGTGGATTGGCTCCTGGCGACCCAGCGGGACGACGCTATGTGGCTTTGCAGTCATGCTGGTCGGCGAGGCTGCCTGCGGGCTACGTTGGACTATCTGCGCGTCGCAGCCTTGGACCCGGCGACCGCCGCCCATCCCGCCACCGCCCGCGCCGCGGCCGTTGTTTATGACCTGCTGATGGAGCCGCGTATGGGCCGTTACCACGTCGGCGATTTGTGGATGATCCTGGAGTACCCCTACTTCGGCTACAGCGTCATCAGCGCCCTCGAGGCCCTGGCGCGGCTTGGCTACAGGCCTGAGCAGCCCAAAGTCGCCGTGGCGACGGAATACCTGCTGAGCCGGCAATTGCCCGACGGCACCTGGCCTCTGGACCAGAGCGCGCCTCACCCACCGTTCGACGTGGGCCAACCGGGCGAGCCTAACAAGTGGCTGACCTTGGACGCCCTGCGAGTGATCAAGTTGTTCCATAATCAGGGCTGATGCGGAGGACGTGATGGTCAAAATCGGGCCGTTCCAGGGGCCGCATTGGGACAGCCTGAAAGTCTCGCTAGTCAACGGCTACCTGGCTCACAAGCAACACCTCTTGCCCGCCTCTCATCTCACCGACGTGGTGCAGGTCACCCGCGACATCGTGGCCCTGCACGCCACCGATGCGACCGGGCCATACCTGTCCCTCTGGGCGCGGGTTCCCGATTTCCAGCGCAAGGTGCTGGAGGATGCCCTTTATAAACAACGCGAACTGGCCAAGGTGCTCTGCATGCGCGTGACGCTGCACGTGGTGCCCAGTGACGAGGTGCCCTTCTTCTTCCAGGCCTACGTCGAGCGCCGCATCCAGGCTGAGTTCCGAGACTGGGGGCCTCTGCTTGTGCGGGCGGGAATCTGCCAGGAGGCGGAAGCAGAAGCACGGTTGAAGAAGCTGCACCGCCGGGTACTGGACGTGCTGGCCCAGAGGGGCCATCCACAGTAGAGGAGATCAGCCAGACGATGTCTGAACTCAAGGGCAAGGTCCAGTACAGCGTAGGCAAACCATATCTAGGCGAATTCAGCATCGGCTCGCGCTTGGTGCCCAGCATGTGCGCGCTGGGACTGCTTATCCGCACTCAGCCCCGAGGCACCTGGCGCAGCAGCCTCTACGAGTACGCTGCCCTCTCCGACTGGCTGCCGGATGTCGATCTGGAGTCCGTCAGCCCCCAAGAAGCACAGGCGTGGCTGGTGCACTGCTACCTGTTTGCTTTCGGACCGGCTACCTTCGACGACGTGCAGTGGTGGACTGGCTTCTCTAAGGGTGAAACGGAGGGGGCCCTTGAAGCCCTGAAGCCGGTGGTGGTGGAAGTAGCCATCGAGAGTTTGGGCAACCGGTACCTCATGCTGGCCGACGACGCCCAGCGGCTACGCGACTTCGCCCCGCCAGATGTCCCTTATGTCTTTTTCCTCCCGGGTCTCGATCCCTACATCATGGGTTACCATGATCGTTGTCGCTTTCTGGCACCGGAGCACCGCGCTAAGGTCTTCGACCGCGCCGGGAACGCCATGCCCACCGTCTGGGCGAATGGCCAGGTGGTGGGGGCTTGGGCTCAGCGTAAGGACGGGAGCGTGATCTACGGCCTCTTTGCGCCGGTGGGTGAGGAGGAGCGAGCGTTGCTGGAGGGCAAGCTCCGGCAACTGGAAGGCTTTCTGGACGGCGAGTTTCTCTCTCCGCGCACTCTCACGCCCTTCACCCGTGCTCTGAAATAGGATCACGGCCTGGTTGCTTTACCCTGCATTGGTCGTCCAACGGACAGTCAGGCGCAGGCCGCTCCAAGCCTCATCACAACCTAATGGAGGCCGGCACAATGCAAAACCGACCCAAACGCCTGAGCGGCAACCCACTGCCCTGGCTGTTGGAGCCCGAAAACCCCTCGGTTCGTTATTGGACGCTGACCGATATCCTCCGCCGGCCGGCCGACGACCCGGAAGTGCGGGAGGCCAAGGCGGCCATTGCCCGGCAGCCCCTCGTTCAAGACCTCTTCGCTCGTCAGCACCCTGATGGCCATTGGGGTGATGACGAGACCAAACCCTATACCGCCCAGGGGGCGGTGGCCGTGCTGACGATTCTAAACATGCTGGGTGTAGAGCCAGACCAGCGGACAGCCGCCGGCTGCGACTCCTTCCTGCGCTTCTGCCAGCACGAAAGCGGTGGATTTTCGATGGTGAAAAGGCACCGTAGCGGCATCTTCCCCTGCACCACCGGACAACATCTCCCCTTCCTGGTTTACTTCGGCCTGGGCGACGACCCTCGCGTGCGGCGCGCCTTCACCTTCCTCGTCGCGGACATGTCCACCGAGGACGCTCTCAATTGCGGCCGTTACCAGCACCAGGGCTGCCTGTGGGGCGCCATCGCCGCCCTCAATGGCCTGGCCGTGCTCCCGGCCGATATGCACTCGCCGCAATCGGGGGAGGTGGTGAAACGCCTGGCCAATGCCCTGTTGGATGCCGCCTACGACTTCGAGGGTGAGCACCAGCGCTGGCTCACCTTCAGTGTGCCCCGCGCTTGGGACCTACTCAGCGCGCTGCTTGCCCTGGCCGCCCACGGTTGCGCCCATGACCCGCGTTTCGCTCCCCTGCTCGAGCTCTTGCTGGCCCGCCAGGATGAGCAGGGCCGGTGGCGTTGCGGTTCTGTCTCTCGCACCTGGCCGCTGGAGAAACGCAGCCAACCCAGCAAGTGGATCACCCTGGACGCGCTGCGGGTACTCAAGAGCGCAGGAGCAGCCGTTGCCTGACAGTCAATTGGTGCCCATATTTGTTTCGCCTATGAAGGCTTTTTTTCCGACAACGGCCATACGCCAACAAAGGCCCGGTCAGCGAGGCCGCACGGCGTATCATCCAGCCCATGCAAGTACAGCCCGAGGCCGAGTAAATGAGGCAAGATTTTTACCCCTAAGATCGGGAATTTAACCACCAAGGCACGAAGACTAGCTTAACACCTGGAAGGTGCAACGTGGTCCTGATGTCCCGGAGTTCAACTCCGGGACATCAGGAGACGGGGCCTAAACACCGTCCAGGTGTTAAGCGGCAATGAAACCGCCCTCACTTTCGACACAGGGAGGAACCATGCTGGATCTGACAGAAACGCCCTACCGGCAACCGTTGGGCAATGGCCTGACGATGCGTACCGCCGCCGAC
>JBFMCB010000039.1:0-10000 GCA_040754915.1 Chloroflexota bacterium
CTCCCACCCCATGTCTATGGCAGTTCAGGGAGGCGACCTCCAACGCTTGAGGCGAGGGATCAATGGCGTACACCTGGATCTCGGGGAGATTCACTGCCAGGCTCACGGCGATGCACCCGCTTCCCGTCCCCACGTCCGCCACTGTAACCGCTGGTCTAGCATCTTCCCCCCTAGTCCTTTTGGCCTTCCCCGCTATCCACTCAATGGCCTTCTCCACCAATAGCTCAGTTTCTGGCCGCGGGATGAGCACCCGGCGATCCACGTGGAACTCCAGGCCGTAGAATTCCTTGAGGCCGCGGATGTAGGCCACGGGCTCCCGGTTCAGACGACGTCGCACCAACCCATCGAAGGCGGCGGCTTGATCGGATGTAAGGTCGGAATTAAAGCGACTGTACAATTGGGCCCGGCTCAAGCCCAATACATGCCGCAGCAGCGCTTCGGCCTCCAGTCGTGCCTCTTCGCCGCTGCCCGGGCTGAGTTGTCGTGTGGCGTTCTCCAAGGCCTGCAGGTATGTCATCTGGCACCAGGAACACTAACTGCGAGTGCGAAGAGGTCAGGCCACATATTCGCTAGGGAAGAAAGCCGCTTCAGTCACGCCCTCTACCCCAAAATTCCAACCAGTGCCTCTTGTTCTCCAGCCGTACCTGTTCGTCTACGGGCTCATATTGGGACAAATAGTCGTCCTTGAACCCGGTGAACCTTTTTTCCAGAATCGCGGTTCGAATCTCTCTCATCAGCTCAAGAAGGAAATATAGATTGTGAGTGGTGGCCAGGCGCAGCCCCAGGATCTCTCCCGACTGGAAGAGATGCCGAAGGTAGGCCAGGCTGAAGGTGCAGCAGGTGTAACACTGGCAGCTATCCTCGATGGGCCCGTCGGCCAGGGTGTTTTTGGCGTTGCGGATGTTCAATCGGCCATGCCGTGTGAGCAGCGCCCCATTCCGGGCGATACGAGTGGGCAATACGCAATCGAACATGTCCACGCCCCGGGCCACGCCCTCAAACAGGTCCTCGGGTGACCCAACGCCCATCATGTAGCGTGGTTTGTCCGCGGGCAGGTGCGACATCGTTGCCTCTAACATCTCCCAGGTCACCGCCTTAGCCTCGCCCACACTCAGCCCCCCGATGCCATAGCCCGGGAAATCCAGCTCCGCCAGAGCCTTAGCGCTTTCACGCCTCAATGCGGGGTACATTCCTCCCTGAGATATTCCGAAAAGCGCCTGGTCAGCGCGGACGTGGGCGGCCTTGCTGCGCTGGGCCCACCGATGAGTGCGCTCCATGGCCTCCCGGGCGTATCTCTCGTCGCAATCGGGCGGCGTGCACTCGTCCAGAGCCATGATGATGTCCGCTCCCAGCTGTTCCTGAACCATGATGGCCTTCTCCGGGGTCAGGAGGTGCTCCGACCCGTCCACGTGGGACTTGAATACCACCCCCTCGTCGCTCAGCTTTCGGCGGTGGCTCAGGCTGAAGACCTGGAACCCTCCGGAATCGGTGAGGATGGTTCTGGGCCAGCCCATAAAACGGTGCAGGCCGCCGAGCTTCGCCACCACCTCGGCACCGGGGCGCAGATAGAGATGGTAGGTGTTAGCCAAGACAATGCTGGCACCGATCTCCTCTAGCTCCCGGGGCGCCATGGTTTTCACCGTGGCCTGAGTGCCCACCGGCATGAAGGCAGGCGTCGGCACCTCTCCGTGAGGAGTTCTCAACATACCCACCCTGGCCCAGGTTTCGGCATCGGCAGAAACGACTTGAAAAGTCAGACTCATGAAAGTCACCCGGCCTGAGGCTCGACGGCAATTCTATCCCCTCCCGTAACCGTTGTCAAATGACCCCTACAACCCCTCAGTGCTGCCCGCGCGGGACACCGGATAGATGGAACCACCGTCTTGTGCTATAATTCCGGCAACTGGCCAGGTTCACTTCGAGGACTAAGACACGCATGGGCGACGCCACCGGCTTTAAACGAAATTGGTTGCCAAGGTTCGTACTTATCATCTGGTCCTTGATGCTGGCAGGCTGTGGCTCCAGCGTCCAACCTGCCAGAATGGCGGCATCGGTTCCTCCGAGAGAAACCCCGCCGCCTGTTCCAACCCAAACGCGGCCGGCACCCACGTTGACGCCGATGCCGACTTTGGTGCCCACGTCCACGGTCGCGAGCACCAAGGGCAATTTCTCCTTCGCGGTTTGCGGCGACAGCCGGAACGGCGATGAGATTTATAGCCAGATCCTTTCGAAAGTGATGGCCGACCGGAGTGACTTCCTGGTCAACACCGGAGATTTGGTTTCTAATGGGAGCCCGGACAACTTCGCCGCATTCCGCGGCCTGATGAGGGCTTTCACCAAACCCTTCTACCCGGTCCCCGGAAACCATGACCTGTACGCCGGCCAGTTAACCGAGTTCCTAAGGCTGACTCCTGGGGGTCAGCCGCACTACTCCTTCGATTACGGCCGGGCGCACTTCGCCATTGCCAATTCCAGCCTTGGCGATCTGAGTCCACTGGAACTAGGGTGGTTAGATAATGATCTAAGCACCTCCGCCCAGCCGCTAAAAATGATCTTCCTGCATCACCCGCCCTTCGACCCGCAGGGAGGCAGCCATGTTCTGATCCGGGGAGGAGCCGAACTCGTGTCCCTGGCCACCAGGCACCAGGTGAAGTATGTGTTCGCCGGGCACATCCATGGCTACGCCAGGGAAACGCGCGGCGGCGTCACCTACATTGCCACCGGCGGTGGCGGCGCCCCGCTGTACTATCCGCCTGAAAACGGGGGATTCTACCACTACGTTCGAGTGAGCGTCATGGGCGAGGAAGTGAGGGACGAGGTGGTCAAGGTAAGCGCCCCATGAACTGCGCATCCCGGCTCATCCAGGGGGTTTAGCTTGCCACCCTTTGCTCTGGGCTTGGTGCTAATGGCAGCGGCCTTGCATGCCTCATATCACCTGCTCTACAAGAAGAGCCTGGATAAAGAGGCCTTTAGCTGGTGGCTGCTCTGCGTCTCTACCGTGGCCTATTTCCCCCTGTTCCTGGCTTATCGGCCCTCTATCCCAGCATCCGGGTGGCCCCTGATCCTGGCCAGCGGGGCCGGCGAGACCATGTACTTTGCCCTCCTGGCGCGGGCCTATGACCGGGGAGACCTGTCGCTGGTCTACCCCCTGGCCCGAGGCTCGGCGCCGCTGTTCATCTTTCTCCTGGCATTCTCCATGCTGGGCGAGCGGGTGGCAGCACTGGGTATGCTGGGGATTGGCCTGGTAGCGGTGGGGCTTTACCTGTTGCCCCTGCGTTCCCTGGACGACATCATACTGCCACTACGGGCGCTGGGGGACAGGCCGGCCCGGCTGGCGTTATTGGCAGGGATGGCCATCTCCGCCTACACCGTGACTGATAAGGTCGGGGTCAGACTGGTGGACCCCTTTCCCTATATCTATCTGGTTCTAGCGGTCACCCTGGGGTTCTTCACGGTGTACCTGCTGGTCACCCACAGGATCGGCCCCCTGCTGCACGAGTGGCGCGCTAATAAGGTAAGCGTGTCGCTCTCTGGTATCCTGGGGCTGTTCACCTACCTCCTGGTCTTGAAAGCAATGCAAATAAGCTATGTGAGCTACGTAAGGTCGGTGCGCGAGGTGAGCATCGTATTGGGTGCGCTAATAGGGTGGCTGGTCCTGAAAGAGGAGTGCGGCCCCCTGCGCCTGGCGGCATCAGCCCTGGCCTTCGCCGGCACGCTCCTGATTGGAGCATCCGGATGAGCAAAGAAGAAGTCCGCGGGCTCGTCTACGTGGCCCTGGCGGTGGCATTCTTCAGCACCAGCCCCGTGCTCATCCGTTGGGCGGCGCCGGTGTCGCCGTTCGAGATCACCTTCTGGCGGTTGACCGCCGCTGCACCCATCGTCTTGTTGCTGGCCGCGCTCGCTGGAGAGCGAATCGACTTCCGGAGGCAGGACCTACCCCGGTTCATGCTTTTCGGTTTGATCACCGCCCTGCACTTCTTCTTCTACATCTCCTCGCTGAGCTTCACCAGCATCTCCCACTCTCTGGCCCTGGTTTACACTTCCCCCATCTTCGTCACACTCTTCTCCGGCGTATTTCTCAGGGAACCCATCCTCCGCCGCAAATACGCCGGCATCGCCCTGGCCTTGGTTGGCGTGGCGGTCCTGGCCGGGTTTGAGCCGAAGCTTAGCTGGCGCATGCTGCTCGGCGACGCCCTGGCCGTAGGGTCGGCGGTTTGCTTCGGGCTGTATTCGGTGGTCGGCCGGGGCCAACGGGCCAATTACCCCCTCTTGACCTACGCCTTGGGGGTCTACGGCATGGCGGCGCTCTGGATGGCCCCCGTTGTGGCAGCCAGCTTCCAGCCGGCCTACCACCCGGGCGCGGTGCTGGCCATCCTGGCCTTGGGGGTCTTCCCCCTGGGTTTCGGACACACTCTGTACAACGCGGCCCTGCGCCGTCTCCATGCCACCTACGTTAACCTCATCGCCACCCAGGAGGTGACCGGTGGCATCCTATTGGGCTATCTATTGCTGGGCGAGGCACCCAGCTTCAATTCTCTCCTCGGCGCGGCCGTGACATTGGCCGGCATAGCGGTGGTATTACTATGAATGGCGATGCCAAGAGCGTCCCGTCGTTCGAATATCGTTGGCAGAGCCTGAGCTACTCCGAAAACTGCCGGTTTTTTGGCGAATGGCTCTGTCGACCAGTATATTGGAGGTACGGATGAGAAAAACCAAGCTGATCGTGGTCTCCCATACCCACTGGGACCGTGAGTGGTACGAGCCCTTTCAATTGTTCCGGATGAGGCTGGTCCGGCTGCTGGACAGGTTGCTGGACATCCTGGCCAGCGACCCTCAATATCGCCATTTCACCCTGGATGGCCAGACGGTGGTCCTGGAAGATTATCTGGAGGTCAGGCCGGAGAAGGAGAAGGAGGTCCGCGAGCACGTGCGCCGCGGCAGACTCCTGATAGGCCCCTGGTACGTCCTCCCCGACGAGTTCCTGGTGAGCGGTGAGGCGCTCATTCGCAACCTGATGCTGGGACATCGCATGGCATCGCATTTCGGCCCCGTCATGCCGGTGGGCTACGTCCCTGACCCTTTCGGCCACATCAGCCAGTTGCCCCAGATCCTGAGGGGCTTTGGCATCGACCAGGCGGTCTTCCGCCGGGGGCTGGGCGAGGAGAAGACCGAGCTATGCTGGGAGGCATCAGACGGCACCTCGGTCTTCGTGTCCTATCTGCGAGACGGTTATGCTAACGCCTGCCGGCTGCCGCTGGAGCCCGGTGCACTTTTGCAGCGGATCAGCGAGATCAGGTCTTCTCTGGAACCCTTCGCCACCACCGATTATCTTTTGCTGCTAAATGGCGATGACCATGCCGAGCCCCAGGCGGGCCTGCCTGTCGCCCTCGAAGCGGCCAATCGCGAACTACCCGACGCAGAATTGATTCACGGGACCTTGCCCATGTACCTGACGGCGGTGCGGAAGGCCAACCCTCAGGTTTCCATCGTTCGGGGCGAGCTTCGCTGCCCCAAGCGCCATCACCTGGTGCCCGGTGTCCTCTCCACCCGGATGTGGATCAAGCAGCGCAACGCCTGGTGTGAAGCGCTCCTGGAGAAGTGGGCCGAGCCGATGGCGGCGATAGCCGAGCGGATGACTCGATCGGTTGATGGGCCGATGGGCGAGGACACCGAGGCAATTACTCCTCCACTTTTCCCCTCGTCAACCCACTCGCTCATCTGGCAAGCCTGGAAATACCTGTTGCAAAATCAGCCTCACGATTCCATCTGCGGGTGCAGCGTGGACCAGGTACACCGGGAGATGGCGACCCGCTATGACTGGTCGGAACAGATCGCCGAAGAGCTCGCCCAACAAAGCCTGCAAACCATCTCCCAGGCCATCGACACTGCTTCGCTGACCAGCAAAGACCCAGGGCTCGCTCCGCGCTCATCGCTCCTGCCTATCATCGTCTTCAACCCGGTCTCGGGCCCCCGCACCGACTGGGTGGAGGCTATCGTGGATCTGCCCGGCAGCCTGGAGAGCTTTGAGGTCGTCGACCGGGATGGCCGCACCGTCCCATTCCAGATACTCGGCACCCGGCAGGAGGAGCTGGCGTCCTTTGACTTCGACCAGGAAGGCCTCCGCCGGGCTCTCTCCATGGTAGTTGAAGGTAGAGCGCTGGGCATGGTGGTGAAAGAGGTGTATTTCCAGGAGGAGGGAGGCTGCCTGCGTGTGGACATCACTCTGGCGGAGCACGGCGAGCCTGACCTGGGCTTGGTGGCCGATTCCATGAAGCGGCTCCAGCAAACTCTGGAGGCGGGCAGGGCGCAGCTTTTTCGCCTGCGCGTGCACAAGGCCCTGGAGGTGAAGCTGGGGCTGGTCGTCAACGACGTGCCGGGCTATGGGTACAAGACCTTCGCCATCGTGCCCGGGAAAGAAGGCCCCAGAGTCTCTGATGTTGAGGGATTGCTGAGTTCCCAGGTCCACCTGGAAAACGAGTTCTACCGCGTGGCGGTGGATGCCGCTGATGGCACCCTGGTGGTGACCGACAAGGAGACTGGGATGGTATTCCCAGGGCTGAACCGGTTCGTGGACGGCGCCGATGCCGGCGATGAGTACAACTATTGCCCGCCGGCACGGGATCAGCTAGTGGAGCGGCCAGCCTCTGCCCCGGAGATCAGCCTGGTCTCCCCTGGCCCGGCTCGGGCCACCTTGCGCATCGGCCAGATCTATCGCTTGCCGGCCGGCCTCGGCGAAGGCCGTGAGGCCCGATCACCGGAAACGGTAGAGGTGCCCATCGTCAGCTACGTCAGCCTGTACTCCGGGGTGAAGCGCATCGACATCCGCACTGAGGTGGACAATGGGGCTCAGGACCACCGCCTGCGGGCGATTTTCCCCACCCCCATCGTGACCGATTGCTCCCACGCCGCCGGCGTCTTCGACATCCTGAGGCGGCCCCTGGACATGCCACATGACACCGCCGCCTGGATAGAACAGCCCGTGCCCACCCACCCGCAGAAGGAATTCGTGGACGTGAGCGACGGAGTAGTGGGCTTCACGCTGGCCAACCGTGGTTTGCCGGAGTACGAGGTTATACGAGGAGAGACCGGCGTCACCGTGGCTTTGACCCTGCTTCGCTGTGTAGGGGTCCTGTCAGACAGCGACCTGCCCTGTCGCCAGGGCGCGGCGGGGCCCTTGCTGGCCACGCCTGAGGCCCAATGTCCGGGGAAGCACGTCTTTGAATACTCTATGATGCCCCATGCCAGCAGTTGGGATCAGGCGCGCCGCGGTGCCTCATTCTTTAACTATCCCATGCGCGCTGTGCCCGCCGCGAGAAGAACCGGTGTTTGGCCAATCGAAGCATCGTTCATCGAGCTCGAGCCCCGGTGCCTGGAGGTCAGTGCCATAAAGAGGGCCGAAAGGGGCGATGCCCTCATCGTGCGCTTCTGGAATACCTCTGAGGAACCCCAGGAGGTCACCTTGCGGTCACCCCTGCCTATCCGGTCGGCGTATCTGGCGGATATGGCCGAGGATCCCCAGGCCCCTTTGACGATTGCGGGGAATGGCGCCATCCATCTACCGGTCCGTGGCCGGCAGATCATCACCACGAGGCTGGAGTAACGAGGGACAAAAAATAAGCTCCTCTGGCAATGAGCTATTTTCCCAAGGGGTTGCCCCCCCCAGTATCGTCACCGCTGCGGCGTTTCACTTCCGTGTTCGGGATGGGAACGGGTGGTGCCACCGCGCTCAAATCACCAGAAGAGCCTATTTACGAGGTAAACGGTATAAGAGCGATGAGTCAACGCGAGATGAGTGGTTCGGCCGCTCGTTGGCGCGTCACCGCTCGACTCGTTGACTACCAACAACGCCCTAAGAACTGAATAGAATGCGTCTTCAACTTTGCTGACCTAACGCGGGAAGCCATCGTCCATTAGTACTGCTTAGCTACGGGTGTTGCCACCCTTCCACTTGCAGCCTATCAAACAGGTTATCTACCTGCGGACTCCCGAGCTTGCGCTCATGGTGATCTCATCTTGGGGTGGGCTTCTCACTTAGATGCTTTCAGCGATTATCCCTTCCGGACATAGCTACCCAGCGGCGCCCCTGGCGGGACGACTGGCACACCAGCGGTCCGTCCCTCTCGGTCCTCTCGTACTAGAGAGAGCTCCCCTCAAATCACCAACGCCCACGACGGATAGAGACCGAACTGTCTCACGACGTTCTGAACCCAGCTCGCGTACCGCTTTAATGGGCGAACAGCCCAACCCTTGGGACCTACTCCAGCCCCAGGATGCGACGAGCCGACATCGAGGTGCCAAACCTTGCCGTCGATGTGAACTCTTGGGCAAGATAAGCCTGTTATCCCCGGGGTAGCTTTTGTCCGATAAGCCACGATCCTTCCACACGGAATCGTAGGATCACTAAGCCCGACTTTCGTCTCTGCTCGACTTGTTGGTCTCACAGTCAAGCTCCCTTGTGCCTTTGCACTCTACAGGTGGTTTCCATTCACCTTGAGGGAACCTTTGGGCGCCTCCGTTACCTTTTGGGAGGCGACCGCCCCAGTCAAACTGCCTGCCTGGCACTGTCCCCCTTCCAGGTTGATGGATAGGGGTTAGGGTCAAAGTTAAATGAGAGTGGTATTTCACCGTCGGCTCCACCGAGCCCGCAAGCCCGGCTTCTCAGCCTCCCATCTATCCTACGCACACCTAACCTCAACTCAATGCCAAGTTACAGTAAAGCTCCACGGGGTCTTTTTGTCCTGTCGTGGGTAACCCGCATCTTCACGGGTACTTCAATTTCGCCGGGTCCCTCGTTGAGACAGCGCCCAGATCGTTACACCATTCGTGCGGGTCGGAACTTACCCGACAAGGAATTTCGCTACCTTAGGACCGTTATAGTTACGGCCGCCGTTCACTGGGGCTTCGATTCAAAGCTTTTGAAACCTCTCCTCTTAACCTTCCAGCACTGGGCAGGTGTCAGCCCCTATACTTCAGCTTGCGCTTTAGCAGAGACATGTGTTTTTGTTAAACAGTCGCCTGGGCCTGTTATCTGCGGCCCCCGGAGGCTCCTTCTGTGCAGTTATCACCACCAGGGGCACCCCTTCTTCCAAAGTTACGGGGTTAGATTGCCGAGTTCCTTAACGAGGGGTCTCCCGATCACCTTAGGGCTCTTACCCCCACCTACCAGCGTCGGTTTGCGGTACGGACACATGGAGTCTCGCTAGAGGCTTTTCTTGACAGTTGGGCTCAACCACTTGTGGCCTTGCGGCACCGCCCACCTCTCGGGGTTGACGTCGCCCGCATTTAACTGGACGACCCCCTACCGGCTTAGCACCTGCACATCCAATCGCAGGCTGGCCTACCCATCTGTGTCACCCCATCGCTGATGACGACCCCACGTGGTACTGGAATGTTCGCCAGTTGTCCATCGCCTACGGCGTATGCCCTCGGCTTAGGCCCGACTAACCCTAAGCGGATTAACCTTCCCTAGGAAACCTTAGGTTTACGGTGGGCGTGTTTCATCACACGCCTTGCGCTACTCATACCGGCATTCGCACTTCCGTACGCTCCAGCAGTCCTCCCGGTCTACCTTCTCGGCGCACAGAACGCTCCCCTACCAAAAGGGAGGTATTCAAGTAAACGGGTACACAGGTGTCCAAGAGCAAGCCCTTGTGCACTTGCATCCTTGTCTACTTCCTACCCTCTTCCGTAGCTTCGGTGCTAGGCTTGAGCCCCGGTGGATTGTCGGCGCCGGACCACTTGACCAGTGAGCTATTACGCACTCTTTCAATGATGGCTGCTTCTAAGCCAACATCCTGATTGTCTGTGCAATCCGACATCCTTTGCCACTTAGCCTAGACTTAGGGACCTTAGCTGACGGTCTGGGCTGTTTCCCTCTCGACGATGAAGCTTAGCCCCCACCGTCTCACTCCCAGGGTGTAAAGCGATGGCATTAGTGGTTTGATAGGGTTTGGTAAGCGTTGTGCCCCCTAGCCCAACCAGAGCCCTACCTCCATCGCTG